>JAUIML010000277.1 GCA_030432715.1 Acidimicrobiia bacterium
CCGTCTATCTCTCGGTGGTCGCCAGATGTCCGACGGCGATGCTCGCCGACATCGACGAGATGCTCTACGGCGGTGGCCATCTCCGGATCCTCGGTATGCGTCGGACGATGTTCGTCGTGGCGGTCGGCGACGTTGCCGCGATCCACGCGTCGTCGACTCGCGAGATCGCCCGGCGCGAGAACGCACGCCTGGTGTCGCTCTTGGCCGACAACGGGCTCGGCGGCCGCGATCCCGAAGGCTACCTCGCCGGGATCAAGGCCGACGTGCTCGAGGTGCTCGGAGCGACCGAGGGGTCGACCGGGCGGGAGTTGGGGCAGCTCGTGCCGGCGCTGCAGCAGAAGCTCGACGTTCCCGGCGGACAGCAGGGCCTCACCACCCTGGTGCTGTCGCGGATGCCGATGGACGGCACGATCGTGCGGGGTCGGCCCATCGGGTCGTGGCTCAGCAGTCAGTACCGGTACTCGGTCGCTCCCGGTCCCCACGGCATCGACGAGCCGTCGTTGACGGTGGAGGACGCCAGTCGGGAGGTGCTCTCCGGGTACGAGCGACGCTTCGGGCCGACGACCCGAAACGATCGCCGCTGGTGGACCGGCTGGACGGCGGGTCAGGTCGACCTCGCGGCCGACTCGATCGACGACGGTCGGTTCGCTCCGGATCCCGTTGCCGCGCTCCAGGGACCGCCGGCGGTCGCGCTGCTGCCGGCCCTCGACCCGACGGTCATGGGGTGGCGGGAACGTGGCTGGTACCTCGGCGAACACGCCGGAGCCCTGTTCGACCGCAACGGCAACGCCGGCCCGACCGTGTGGGTGGACGGGAACGTCGTTGGCGGTTGGGCCCAGGCCGACGACGCGACGGTCGTACACCGGCTTCTGGAGCCCGTTGCCGCCGACGCCCGTCAGTTGATCGACGACGAGTGCCGACGGATCGAGTCGTGGCTCGACGGCACGGTCGTCACCCCCAGATTCCGGACGCCTCTCGAACGGGAGCTCTCCGGTCGCTAGAGCGACCCGCTGCGCAGGATGCGATCGGCGGTCTCGATCAGGCTGTCGACCGCGGTGAGCGCATCGCTGTTGGCAGTGCCTTCCTGGTCGCCCATCGCTCCCGCCGCGAAGCGCACCCGCACACCCTCCGAGATCGCCGCGAGGCGCCAGTGCTGGAACGCCACGTACCAGGGCAGGTCGGAGACATCGCGATCGGAGTGCAGGGCGTAGCGCTCGAGCATGTCGACGCGACTGCCGAAACCTTCCGCTCTCGTGGGCACGTCGGCGATGCGCCCCCGGGCGGCGGGATCATCGCCCCACCACATGGCCATCCCGGCCACGTCGGCGAGCACATCGCCCAACGTGCACAGCTCCCAGTCGAGCACTGCGGCGACGGTGCCGTCGGCGGCCATCATGCAATTGTCGAGGCGATAGTCACCGTGGACGATGCCCGCGCCCTGCTGCGGCGGGATGTCGGCCACGAACCGCTCGTGGAGGTCGTGGAAGAGCGGCATCTCACGATCGGAGCCCTCGTCGATCTGGCGCTTCCAGCGTCGCAGCTGGCGGGCGCAGTAGTCCTCCTTGCGGCCGAGGTCGCCGAGACCGACGTCGTCCGGGTCGATGGCATGGAGCGCGGCGAGAGTGTCGGTGAGCGAGTTCGTCATGACCGGCCGCAACGCCGGCTCCACCGCCTCGCCGTCGGCCCGATCGAAGACGATCTGCCCCTCGACGAACTCCATCACGTAGAAGTCGGCCCCGTTGACGGCTTCGTCCTGGCAGAGCCCGACCAGGGGCGGCACCGGAACCGCGGTGTCCTGGAGGGCGGCCATGATGCGGTGTTCGCGGGCCATGTCGTGGGCACTGGCGAGCACGTGCCCGGTGGGTGGCCGGCGGAGCACGAGCTTCGTCCCGGCCCGGTCGGTGACACGGAAGGTGAGGTTCGACGCGCCGCCGGTGATCATCTCGAAGTCGAGGGGTTCGACGAGGTCGGGTCGTCGCTCGAGGATCCACGCGGTGACGGGGCCCGGGTCGATCCCTCGGGGGGCGTTCACGGGGCTCAGCCCTTCGGGCTCAGGGCTTCGAGGAGCCGCCAGTCGGGCTGGCTGCGGTCCTCGGTGTTGACGGGCTGGATGCACACGTGGGTGGCTCCGGCGTCGTAGTGGGCCTGGATCCGGTCGGCGATCGCCGCCTCGTCGCCCCAGGCCATGACCGCGTCGAGGAAGCGGGGCGCCCGGGAGTCGATCTCCTCGTCGGTGAAGCCGAGACGGAGCCAGTTGTTGCGATAGTTCGGGAGGTCGGCATACATGCCGAGTTGGTCCCGGGTGGCCTCGTGGGCGATCTCGGCGTCGGTGGTCAGGACGCACTTCTGTTCGACGCACAGGAGGGCGTCGGGCCCCATGATCTCGCGGGCCTGCGCGGTGTGCTCCGGCGTGGTCCAGTAGGGGTGGGCGCCGGCCGTCTTCTCCGCGGCCATGGCCAGCATCTTCGGACCGAGCGCGGCGAGCACGGTGAGCGGCTCCTCGGCCGGTGGCACCCCCATGTACATCGACGCGTTCATGGCGTCGACATAGGTCCGCATCGTCGCCAGCGGCTTCTCGTAGGGCAGCTGCCGCAGACCCTCGACCATCGGTGCGTGCGACACGCCGAGGCCGAGCACGAACCGTCCGCCGGACAGCTCGGCCAGGCTGAACGCACCCTGCTTCATCATCCCGGGGTGACGCATGTGGATGTTGGCGATGCCGGTGGCGACGATCAGCTCGCTCGTCGCGCCGAGCAAGGTCGCCGCGTTGACGAACGGATCTCGGCCGAGCGTGTCGGGAATCCACAGGGCGGAGTAGCCGAGCGACTCGATGCGGGCGGCCGTTTCACGCGACTGCTCGGTGGTGAGCATGTCGGTGAAGTACCAGACGCCGGTGGTGGCGAGCGTGTCGTGAATGGCGGATGACATGCGGTGAGGTTCGCAGGGTGGCGCGGCACAGGCAAGACTGGCTCCCGGCGGTGACGGGTGGAATGTTGAGCGCATGGCCGAGACCGACATCGACACCGACCTCGTGATCGTGGGCGCCGGGTTCGCCGGGCTCTACATGCTCCACGCCGCCCGTGAGGCCGGGTTCGACGCTCGCGTGTTCGAGGCCGGCAGCGGCGTCGGCGGCACGTGGTTCTGGAACCGCTACCCGGGGGCCCGCTGTGACGTGCCGTCGCTCGAGTACTCGTTCGGGTTCGACGAGCAGCTCCAGCAGGAGTGGGAGTGGACGGAGCGCTACCCGACCCAGCCGGAGATCCTGCGCTACATCGAGCACGTCGCCGACCGCTTCGGCCTCCGTGACGGGATCACGTTCGACACCCGGGTGACCGCCGCCCACTTCGACGACGCGGTCTCGAGGTGGACGGTGACCACCGACGGGGGCGAGTCCGTGCGCTCGCGCTTCGTGGTGATGGCGACCGGGTGTCTCTCGGCGGCCAACATCCCCGACATCGAAGGCCGTGACGATTTCGCCGGCGAGATCCACCACACCGGCCACTGGCCCCACGAGGGCGTCGACTTCGCCGGTCGGCGGGTCGCCGTCATCGGAACTGGTTCGTCGGGCGTGCAATCGATCCCCGTGATCGCGGCCGAGGCTGACCACGTGACCGTCTTCCAGCGCACACCGGCCTACGCCGTGCCCGCCCACAACCGCCCGCTCGATCCGGCCGAGGTCGCCCGGGTCAAGGCCGACTACGCCAACTGGCGGTCGGCCGCTCGGGCGACGACGACCGGCTTCGGCGGTCACATCCGGGATTCCGACGAGCTCGTCGGCGCGCTCGAGGTCGACGACGAGACCCGCCGCCGGATCTACGAGGAGCGATGGGACGTCGGTGGGCTCACCTTCCTCGGCGCGTTCGGCGACCTGCTGTTCTCACCCGAGGCGAACGACACCGCGGCCGACTTCGTCAGGAGCAAGATCGCGGAGATGGTCGACGATCCCGAGACGGCCGCGGCGCTCAGCCCCGACACCATCATCGGCTGCAAGCGGATGTGCGTCGACACCGACTACTACGTCACGTTCAATCGGGCCAACGTCGATCTCGTCGACCTGAGCGCCACCCCCATCGAGCGGATAACGGATCGGGGCGTGGTGGTCGACGGCGCGGTGCACGAGGTCGACACGATCGTCTTCGCGACCGGCTTCGACGCGATGACGGGGGCCCTCGACCGTATCGACATCCGCGGCCGCGGCGGACTCCCGCTCACCGAGAAGTGGGCCGCCGGACCCGTGA
>JAUIML010000278.1 GCA_030432715.1 Acidimicrobiia bacterium
TCGCCAGTGATTCCGCGACGTCCGGGGCGAGGTCGACCCCGCTGGTCGCAGGGGGCCGTGCCGCCCTGAACGCCTCGGGCGACTCGAGCAGGTCGGTCAGGGCCGAGAGCGACGAGGTCAGGCGATGACGTTCCTCGGCGAGGTGCCGCTCGAGGATCTCGATGTCGTCGGCCAGGAAGGCGCGGTATTCGTGGAGCTCGGAGACCTCGGCAGCCAACCGCGCCCGCTCGGCGGAGGCGGCCTCGGCGGCCTCCGTCTCGGCGGCGGCCACCATGGCGCGACGGTCCGTTTCGGCTTCGGCCAGGATCAGACCGGCCCGGTCCTCAGCGGCCTTCAGCGAGTCGGCGGCCTCGGCTTGGGCCCCACGGAGCGTCATCTGCGCCTCGGCCTCGGCCGTGGACAGGATCGCCTCGGCGCTCTTCGCGGCATCGGCCGTCATGCGGTCGGCCTCCTGGCGCGCCTCCGCGATCGCCGCGTCGGCTGTGCGTTGGGCCAGCACGAGGGTGCGGGTGAGCGTCTCCTCGGCGTCGGAGTGGGTGCCCGCTCCCCCGCCGCGCGCTTCGGCGGCGTCGACACGCTCGTGGAGTTCGGCGATCCGTCCACGCATCTCTGCAGCCGCCCGAGCGACGCGGTCGACGAACGCGTCGACCTCGTCCGGGTCGTAGCCGCGGTAGCGCTCGTGGAACTCGATCTCCTGGAACAAGGGTGAGAGTTCGTCCATGACGCCGATCGTAGACGGCGAGGACCCCGCGATCGGGGAGCCTCGCCATCGAGTTCAGGGGCGCATCCCGAGCGGGGTCAACAGATGACGGCTTGCAGGATCTGGATCCCGATGAGCACCACGAGCGGCGACAGATCGATGGCCGCGCCACCGAGCCGCAGGGGCGGCACCGCTCGCCGAATCGGGCCGAGCACCGGATCGGTGACGATGAAGAGAAAGCCGGCGACCGTGGCCATCGCGCCGTCGGGATCGAGCGGGAAGTAGCTCAGCACGATCCGGGCGACGATCATCAGCATGTAGATCGTCAACAGGTTGCAGATGATGGTCATGGAGTCGGACGATCAGTCGAGGGCACGACGGGCGTCGTCGGAGGACACCTCGACGTCGGCCGGCGTCAACAGGTAGACCTGATCCGCCACGCGGTCCATCTTGCCGCCGAGCCCGTAGCAGAGACCGCTGGCGAAATCGACCAGGCGACGGCGAAGATCGCGCTCCACGCCCTGGAGGTTGACGATGACCGGTTGGCCCGCCTTGAAACGGTCGCCGATGCTCTGGGCCTCGTTGAAGCTCGTGGGCGTCACCGCGTGGGGCTTGCTCGGCGCACTCTCGACGATGCGGATGGCCGATGCGCCGTCGACCGCGGACGGGCCACCCGACCGGGATCCGGGCGCAGCCGGGCGCTGACGTTCGACCACCGTCGGCGCGGGCGTCGGAGCGGGACTCTGCGCCGAGTCGTCGATGGGGACGACCCGGACCGTCGACGGCTGGCTGGTCGCCGGGACCGGACGAACGGTGGAGCTCGGCGGGCGCAACGGCGCCGAGTCGGTCACGGCGCGAACCGCCGGCTGGTCGACCTCGCCGACCGGCCCTGCGGGCGAGAACTCGTCGTACTGCTCGTATTCCTCGTCGGGGCCGAGCCCGAGATAGATCAACGCCTTCTTCAACATGGTCATGCTCCTACCTCCACAGGAGGCTAGTCGTCGCGGGCCGTGGACTTCGGGCATCCCCGCTGGTCATGTGCCATGGCGTCGAAGGAGCCGAGCTACCGTCGAGGGGGACGGGGGCCGAAGAGCGCGGTTCCGACCCGCACCATCGTGGTCCCCTCCTCGACGGCGACCTCCAGGTCGGCCGTCATGCCCATCGAGCACTCCGGCAGCGAGAAGCGGTCGACGAGGCTCCGCAGCAGCCGAAATCCCGGCCGGGCGAGTTCGGGTTCACCCCGCGGCGCGATGCCCATGAGGCCGACGACGACGAGTCCCCGGTCGAGGGCACCTCCGAGCAGTGGCTCGACGGCATCGGGGGGACAACCCCCTTTCGTGACCTCCCCACTCAGGTCGACCTGCAACAGCACCCGTGCGCCGGGTGCTCGCCGGGCGACCTCCTCGACCAACTCGAGCCGGTCGATGCTCTGCCACACGTCGACGACGGGGGCCAGCTTGCGAACCTTGTTGCGCTGGAGGCCCCCGATGAAGTGCACGGTGGGCCGCTCCTCGGGCCGGGCATCCGGCGGGGACGGCGCCAGCTTGGCGAGGGTCTCCTGGGCGTAGCTCTCGCCGATGTCGCGGAGCCCGCAGGCCATTGCAGCCGACACGGCGTCGGGGCCGAACCCCTTCGTGACCGCCACGATCCGCACGTCACCGCCACCCGCGGCGGCGATGCGCTCCCGGATCGTCACGAGGCGACGAGCGACGTCGTGCTCGTCGATCACGGTTCCCTCGCCTCCAACCACGCGACTGTCACCTGCCGCTCGCGGTCGCCCCGGACGCGATGGGAGAACCATCCCGGGTCGGCGGTGTCGGCGTCGGCGACCTCGACCGCCGTCACGTCGGCCCGTTCGAGGACACCGAGGATCGCTTCGGTCATGTCGAGCGCCGGCTCGCCTCCGGCCCGCGTCGCCCGGACCCGGTCACCGGCGATCGCCGCCACCCGGTCGAGGTCGTCGGACCCGAAGGCGTAGTGCTCGGCCCTGATGTGGGGCCCGACGAAGGCGTGTACGTCACCCGACGACCGGCGCCGCAGGGCCGACACCGCCGCCGGCACGACCCCCTCGACGACTCCCCGCCATCCGGCGTGGGCGACCGCCACGCCACCGTCGGACGTCAGCACGACCGGCACGCAGTCGGCCGTCTGCACGGCCAGCACGGCGCCTGGACACGTGGTCACGCTCGCGTCGGCCTCTTCCCCCGCGCCGTCGCCGGGACGGCCCACCGGAACGACCCGCGAGCCGTGGACCTGCCGGAGCCATGTCCACGGTCCGGGCGCGAACGCCTGGCGACGCGGCCCCAGCACCGCGTCGGGCAGGTCGACGTGGAAGTCGCCGTCGGCCCGCGCGCTGCAGCGCACCCTGACGTGGTGGTGCGGCCCGCCCGGCAGGAGCCGCTCGATCATCGGCTACTTCAGGAAGGACGGGACGTCGAAGTCGTCGTCGCCGAGGTCGAGATCGTCGTCGTCGTCGCTGGCGAAGACATCGGCGATCGGCACCTCGCCGGTGGGCTCGCCCGGGTCCGACGACGGCCCACTCGAGGTGGACGTCGTCGCACGCGGGCTGTCGTCCCAGCGATCGAACCCGGCGGCGATCACCGTGACGCGGACATCGTCGCCCATCTCGTCGTCGATCACGGCACCGAAGATGATGTTGGCGTCCTGGTGGGCGACGGCATGGATGATCTCGGCGGCTTCGTTGACCTCGAGCAGACCCAGGTCGGGGCCGCCACTGATGTTGAGGAGGATCCCTCGGGCGTTCTCGATCGATGCCTCGAGCAACGGGCTCGAGATGGCGGCCCGGGCCGCAGCGACCGCCCGTCCTTCGCCGGTGCCCTGGCCGATGCCCATCAATGCACTGCCGGCATCGGTCATGACCGTCCGGACGTCGGCGAAGTCGGTGTTGATCAGCCCCGGAGTGGTGATCAGCGTGGTGATGCCCTGCACGCCCTGGAGCAGGACCTCGTCGGCCATCTTGAACGCGTTCAGCACCGAGGTGTTGTTGTCGGCGACCGTCAACAGCCGATCGTTGGGGATGACGATCAGGGTGTCGACCTTCTCCTTGAGCTTCTGGATGCCCTGTTCGGCCTGCACCGAACGACGGCGACCCTCGAACGCGAACGGGCGGGTGACCACGCCGATCGTGAGTGCGCCCTCGGACTTCGCGACCTCGGCGATGACCGGTGCCGCGCCGGTGCCGGTGCCGCCGCCCTTGCCGGCGGTGATGAAGACCATGTCGGCACCGCGGATCGCTTCCCGGATCTCGTCGAGGTGCTCCTCGGCGGCCTGACGGCCCACTTCGGGATCGCTGCCGGCGCCGAGACCACGGGTGAGATCTCGGCCGATGTCGAGCTTCTCGTCGGCGTCGCTCATGAGCAGCGCCTGCGCGTCGGTGTTGGCCGCGATGAACTCGACGCCCTTCAAACCGGCGTCGATCATGCGGTTGACGGCGTTGACACCGCCGCCGCCGACGCCGACGACCTTGATGACCGCGAGATAGTTCT
>JAUIML010000279.1 GCA_030432715.1 Acidimicrobiia bacterium
GGCGGTTGCGGCCGGCAAGGCGGTCGGACTCGGCCTCGGTCTGAAGAACTCCGGTCTCGGCAACGGGTTCAAGGAGATCGCCAAGGCCGTCGTGCACTTCCGGCCCGACGGCAAGGTCGAAGTGCGCCACTGCTGGACCGAGATGGGGCAGGGCGTGCACACCGTCGCCCAGCAGGTCGCGGTCGAGGAGCTCGGCGTGGCGGCCGACGACGTGGTCGTGATCGTCGACTCGACCCGCGAACTCGGCGCCGGTCAGACGACGGGCAGTCGCGGCACGCTGATGGGTGCCGGGTCTGTCGCCGATGCCTGTCGCGTGGCGATGGCTGACGGCTGTCGCGTCGGCGTCGACTACGTGGGCGAGTACCGCGTCGACTGGACCAACTCGCTCAACGACGGCCTCGAGAACCCGGTCATCCACTCCACGTTCGGCTACGCGGCCCAGATGGTCGTGATGGACCCCGACACCGGCGAGATCGAGAAGGTCGTCGCCGCCCACGACGTCGGTCGCGCCGTCAACCCGATGCTGTGTGAAGGCCAGATCGAAGGTGCGGTCCACATGGGACTCGGCTACGCCCTGAGCGAGGGGTTCCCCTGCGACGAACACGGTCGACCCGCGAACACCACGTTGCGATCGCTCGACATCATCCGCCCGAAGGACATGCCCGACGTCGACGTGATCCTCGTGGAGGCGCCGCAGCCCAATGCGCCCTACGGGATCAAGGGCGTCGGCGAGATCGGACTGGTGCCGACCGCGGGGGCCGTGGCCGCAGCGATGCACGCCCGCGACGGCGAGTGGCGCTCCGAGCTCCCCCTGGTCAACGAGGCCAACCGGGAGACGGCGTCGTCGTGGACCGGTTCGTGGACGTGATCCCGTGAGTCCCGAGATGGCCCCGAACCAGACGGCGGGTCTCGTCTGCGCGCACCACCATCTCTACTCGGCGCTCGCTCGCGGCATGCCGGCGCCGCCGCGGACCCCCACCGGCTTCCTCGAGATCCTCCAGCTGGTCTGGTGGCGGCTCGACCTCGCCCTCGACACCGACACCATCGAATGGTCGGCGAAGCTCGGTGCCCTCGAGGCCCTCGAGCGGGGCTGCACGTCGATCGTCGACCACCACGAGTCGCCTCATGCGATCGAAGGATCGCTCTCGGTCATCGCCGATGCCTGCGCCGAGGTCGGCGTGCGGGTCAACTGCGCCTACGGCGTGACCGACCGTCACGGTCCCGAGGGTGCGGCCGCCGGACTGGCCGAGAACGAGCGCTTCCTCGCCGACGGGGGTCGGGGCATGGTCGGCCTCCACGCGGCGTTCACCTGTGAACCCGACACCATCGCGGCCGCCGCGGAGATCGCCCGTCGCCACGGCGTCGGTGTCCACGTCCATGTCGCCGAGGGCGAGGCCGATACGCGCTGGCCGGCCCTTCGCGACCACACGGCCGACGACTGGTGGCTCGTCCACGGCGTCCACCTGCCCGACGATCACGGGCTCGCCGGCACGATCGTCCACAACCCCCGGTCGAACATGAACAACGCGGTCGGCTACGCCCGGCCCCGCCGGTTCACCGCCAACGCGGTCGGCCTCGGCACCGATGGCATCGGCGCCGACATGCTCGACGAGTTCCGAGTGGCCTTCGTGCGTGGACGCGAGCACGACGTCACGCTCACCCCCGACGAGGTCTGGGATTGGCTCGACGCCGGCTACCGCCTCTTCCCCGAGGCCCGCACCGACCGGGTCACCTGGGACTACTCACCCATGGATCCCTGGCGGCTGGCCTACAGCCCCGGCGTGTCGCCGATCCGAGTGGAGATCGACGGCGAGGTCGTACTCGACCGCGGTGTCGCCACCCGGGTCGACGCCGACGAGATCCGTCACAAGGCGGCCGATGCCGCCCAGAGACTCTTTGCCCGACTGGAGAACATGACATGACCGATGGCCTGGCCGTATTCGGCGATTTCGCCCCCGACGGACGCGGGGCCTACGACAACGCGGTCGCGCGCTTCCGCGAGAACAACATCGTGTTGCCGACCTTCGCCCAGCTCCGCGATCCGTCGACGATCCCCGACGCGATCGTCGCGTCGCTCGACGGTGTCGACAAGAACGCCGGTGATCCCCGCAACCTCTTCCGGGTGCACTGGCACAACGGCCTCGACGCCGGCACGCCCGGTGCCCGGTTCACGGACGTGCCCGACCACATCGAGCTGCCGTCGGAACTCACCGGCGTCGACGCCCGCATCGTGCTGGCCTTCGGCAACCGGTTCCCGATGATCGGTGCGCACAAGGTGCTCGCCGCCTACTCATGTCTCGTGGCCCGGCTGGTCACCGGTCGGTTCGACCCCACCGTGAGCAGGGCCATCTGGCCGTCGACGGGCAACTACGCCCGCGGCGGCATCGCCATCTCGAAGATCATGGGGTGCCGCGGGGTCGCCATCCTCCCCGAAGGTATGAGCCGCGAACGGTTCGAGTGGCTCGACCGTTGGGTCGATCACCCCGACGACGTCATCCGCACGCCGGGCACCGAGGCCAACGTCAAGGAGATCTACGACGAGTGCATGCGGCTGGAGACGGACCCGACCAACGTCATCCTCAACCAGTTCAGCGAGTTCTCGAACCACATGGGTCACTACGCGGTCACCGGTCGGGCCCTCGAGCGGGTGTTCGAGCACGTGACCGGCGACGGGCCCGATGCCCGCCCCGGTCGCCTCGCCGCCTTCGTCTCCGCATCGGGGTCGGCCGGCACCCTCGGGGCCGGCGACTACCTGAAGGACGCTCACGGTGCTCGGATCGTGGCGGTCGAGGCACTCGAGGTGCCGACCATGCTCTACAACGGCTTCGGCGACCACAACATCCAGGGCATCGGCGACAAGCACATCCCCCTGATCCACAACGTGACCAACACCGACCTGATCGTGGGCATCTCCGATTCGTCCACCGACGAGCTCGACGTGCTCTTCAACACGCCGGCCGGTTTGCGACTGCTCGAGGAGCGGGGCATCGACCCGGCACTCGGTTCGATGCTGACCCACATGGGCTACTCGTCCATCTGCAACGCGCTCGCCGCGATCACGGCCGCCAAGAAGTGGGGCCTCGGCTCCGACGACGTGCTCATGTCGGTGGCCACCGACGGGTCCGAGCTCTACAACTCCGAGCGCGAGAAGGTCATGTCGACCCGCTTCGCCGGCGGCTTCGACGATGCCGAAGCCGCGCAGGTCTTCGACACCCACCTGGCCGACGTGTCGACCACCCACGCGATCGAGATGGACGAGGTGCACCGCAACCGCGTGTTCAACCTGGGCTACTTCACCTGGGTCGAGCAGCTCGGGGTCGACATCGACGACTTCGAGCGGCGTCGCGACCAGAGCTTCTGGAACGGCCTGCGGCCCCTCGTCGACACGTGGGACGAGATGATCGTCGACTTCAACGCCGCCACCGGCGCCTCCCACGGGTAGCGACCGGCGTGTCCGACAATCCCTTCATCCGGTATCGCGCCCGGCTCGACAGCCACCGGGCCGCGCTCGCCGGGGGATTGACCGACGCCCATTTCGTCGACCTGGTCGAGCGGCTCGACGCGGCCGTTGCCGCGGTCGACGGACACGGCTTCCGGACGACGCCAACCGTGGTCATGCCCGACCTCGCCGTCGCGGCCGGGTTGAGCGACGTCGAGTTGTTCGTCAAGATCGAGGTCGACAACGTCGGCGGGTCACACAAGGCCCGCCACCTCTTCGGCGTGGCGTTGCAGATGCTCGTCGACGAGGCCCTCGGCGCCCCGATGTCGGGTCCACTCGCCATCGCCAGCTGCGGCAACGCGGCCCTGGGCGCGTCGGTCGTCGCCCGTGCCCTCGATCGTGAACTCCAGGTCTTCGTGCCCACCTGGGCCGACCCGCCGGTGGTGGAGCAGCTCACGACCCTCGGGGCCGACCTCCGGGTGTGCGAGCGTCGCGAAGGTGAGGTCGGCGATCCGTGCTATCTGCGCTTCGCCGAGGCCGTCGCCGCCGGGGCGCAGCCCTTCAGCGTGCAGGGCGTCGATACGCCGTCGGCGTTCGACGGCGGTCGCACGCTCGGCTGGGAGCTGGCCGACCAGATCGCGGCCATCGGCCGGCCGCTCGATCGTCTCTACGTGCAGGTGGGCGGCGGGGCGCTGGCCACCTCGACCTCCCTCGGGGTGGGCGACGTCGCCCTCTACCC
>JAUIML010000280.1 GCA_030432715.1 Acidimicrobiia bacterium
GCCCTCCTCGATGTCGCGGTACCAGGGGTCGCCCACCGAGATGTCGGCGAACTCACCGGTGTGATCGATGCAGACGTAGCAGCGCCACTGGCGGTGCTGTTGCAGCATCGTTCCCCACGAGTCGGCATACGTCGTCGAACCCTCGACCCGTGCACCGTCCTCGGTGCCGACGACGACCGCGTTGCCGGGCCACCCGTTGCCGCGATAGCGAACCGACTCGATCCGGTTCGGGTCGCTCACGCCGAGGCGCTTGGCCATCTCGACCGTGGCCCGGGCGTTGGGGGTCCCGGCGCAGAAGATCGCCACCGTGAGGCCGAGTTTCGCGTCGAGGTCGGGGTCGCGGTCGGCCGCCTTGCGGGCACCGGCGATGTCGCAGGGCTTGCCCAGCATCACCGACGGCCCCGGCGCGGCCTTCACGTCGGCGAGCCCCTCCCCCGGGCTGGCCGCGGCATAGCGCGAACCGGTCGCGGCGACCAGCTCGTCGCGTGTCGTGCTGATCACGGTCTCGTTGAGATAGGCCACATCGTGGCGCTGGCGGATGTGGAGGACGCCGTGCATGTCGGCATCGGTGATGCCGTGCAGGGCCAGCGCGGTGGCGGCTCCGCCCGACGAACCGCGGAATCGGATCTCGGGGTCGGCGGCGTAGCCCTCCCAGACCTCGAGCACCGGCCCCCACCCCTCCCAGAGTGCGGCATCGGCAGCCTCCGGGCGGGGGCCGTGGCCGAGTTCGTGGCCCGGGCAGGCCGCCAGCGCGGCACCGGTGTCGGCGCCCTCGCGACCGGGCTTCGCGAGCGGGCGGCGCCCGTGGTCGTAGTCGTCGACCATCTCCAGGTCGTCGGGTTGCACGGCCGCGCACACGCCACAGCCGGTGCACAGATGCCCTTCGGCGACGTCGGCGATCGTGGCGATCCGGCGGCGGACCATCAGAGGACTCCGACCTGGCCGAGGATCTCGGCCATCTGGTCGGCGGCCTGGCGGCCGACCCGAGCCGCGGCCGCTTCGACGACCGGTCGGTCGTCGTCGCGGCGTTGGTAGGACGCGAAGACGATCTCGAGGGCCTCGGCTTCGTCGAGCTCACGAGCATCGGCAACCGTGTGGGCCATGTCGCAGGTCGCGAAGACCCCGCGCGCCTTGAGGCTGTAGGCGATGGTCGCGCACGGTACGCCCGAGGACAGGGCGGCGATCGTCGCGTGCATCCGGGTGCCGCAGAACCAGTCGAAACCGCTGATGAGCCACTTGGCCTCGTCGGCATCGAGGTCGGGAGCGATCACGACGTCGTCGGGTCGCCCCAGCCGGTCGAGCACCGCTTCACAGGCGGCCCGGTCGCTCTCGAACTCGGTGGGCGGGGCGAGCACGTGGGGCACCAGCACGATCCGCTCGGCACCCCGTTCGCGCAGGCCGCTGACCATGTCGACGGCGGCCACGGAATAGTCGAGCCGATGGCCGTAGTGGGCCCGGGCCGTGGGGTCGTTGAAGACCAGTCCGCTGATGTTCACGCCGATCGTTCCCGACTGGCGCCACTCGTCGAGCGGGGCCGCGATCGACTCGTCGGGGCGTCGTGGTGGCAGGCCGAACGCGACGTCGACACCGAGGCGCTGCCGCGCCGGATCGAAGCGGCTGCCCATCAGTTCCTGCAGCGCGGCGAAGCTGTCGGCGTCGCGCGCCCACGCCATCGCCGACCGGTCGACGATGTCGGCGGCCTCGCGCCGCACCGCCGGTGCGGTGAACGGGCCGTAGGTCTGGGGCAGCAGCACCAGCGGCGTGCCGAGATCGAGGACGAGCTGGCGGAGGTCGGCGATGAGCCGGAAGCGCTCGACGCCGTAGAGGTCTGCGAAGCTGTCGCCGCCGCCGACGTCGAGCACGGCCGATGCCGCCGCGAGCGGGCGGGCCGCACCGACCGTCAGCCCCACCCGGCGGGCGAGCGCCATGGTCGCGAGATTGTCGAGGCGATAGTAGCGCCGACCGTTGCGATGCCCCTGGCGTCGGATCCGCACGACGTCGTCGCCGATCCGTCGCTCGACCTCGCCGGAGCCCGCCGCATAGTCGAGCACGGTCATGGGCACGTCGGGGGCCGCGGCGTGCACGGCGGCGATGATCGACCGGTTGAGGGCGGTGACCCCGAGATTGCCGGTGTCGTCGGGCGCGCCGGCGACGACGACGGAGGACTGCGGCGCGGCCATCGTCACGAGCGAATCGTCGATGTCAGCGCGACCAGCGCGACCGCGACCCCGAAGCCTCGGCCTCGGGTAGCGCGTGCACCTGGGCGACGGCATCGCCATCTGCGTCATCGTCGTGGTCGGCAGCCACGCCATCGCTGTCGGCATCGGGATCGTCGCCCTCCAGCAGCGCGCCGGCGCCGGCCTCGCCCCGCCGGCTACGCCACTCGAGCGCGAAGGCGAGCCCCACGACCGCGGCCACGGTCATCACGAACACCAGCGCGCCATAGAGGCGGCCCTTGGCGAAGTCTTCCTTGGGGGTCGAGACGGCGAGCACTTCGACGTTGGCGAACTCGGTGGGGGGCGCGCCGACGGCGACCTGACGCTCTCGCAGCTCCTCGGCCAGCAACTCGATGAGCCGTTCGGCCGTCTCGGTGGCCAGTTCGGGCGTGGCGGCGCTGACCTGGGTGGTGACCAGCGGCTGCCGGTTCTCCCACGACATCGTGTAGTCGGTGCTCAGGCCCTCGTCCGCGATCCCTCGGATCACGGTGGGGTCCGTGAAGGCGAGCACCAGGACTCGGGTGAGCGTCATCGCGTCGCCGGCCTCGAAGAAGGCGTTCTGGGGAATCACCTCGGCCTCGTCGTCGATCACCCGTTCGACCTCCGTGGGGCCGATCAACAGGACGGTCGACTGCACCTTCCACGACGTGGGGGTGGAGGAGAAGACGAAGACCGCGGCCAGGAGCCCCAGCACGGCCACGGGCAGCGTGAACTTCCAATGACGCAGGGTCAACCGAAGTGAGTCCCAGATGTCCATTCCGCGCGCAGTCTCCCATAGGGGGTATTCGTCGTCTTGCGAGACTCCATCGTCACCGAATCCGCCGATGTGAGCCTGACACAACACTAGGGCCTGAGCACTCCAATCCACAGGCGGAGAGCCGACGGTACCCTTGTCCACCGGAGGAGGTACGGCGTGTCGGTCACGACGCCATCACCGCGCAGCGAACCGACGCCCCCCGACCGGCGCCGTGTCGGGGTCGTGATCGTCACCTACAACAGCGCCGAGATCATCGAGGGCTGCCTCGATGCGCTGCTGGACGCCGCCCCGCGCAGCCGGGTCGACATCGTGGTGGTCGACAACGATTCCGCCGACGACGTCGCCGACCGGGCCCGGTCCCACCCCATCGCGCCGACCGTGATCGAAACGGGCACCAACGGTGGCTACGCCGCCGGCATCAACGTCGGTACCCGAGCGCTGCAGGCGGGCGGGCCGCCCGATGCCTTCCTCATCCTCAACCCCGACTGTCGCCTGGCCCCCGATTCGCTCGACCTTCTCTTCGACGAGCTCGAACGCAACGGCGCCGGGGTCGTCGCCCCGCGGATCAACGACGCCGACGGTGCGCTGTTCCACTCGATCTTTCGCGAGCCGACCGTGCTTCGGGGCTTCGCCAGCGCGGTGCTCGGCGACCGCGTCGCCGGCCGCGTTCGCGCCCTGGGAGAGCAGGAGACGCGCCCCGAGGCCTACGCCACCGCAGCGGAGGTCGACGCCGCGTCCGGTGCCGTGCTCCTGATCGACGCCGCGTGCGCGGCGTCGGTGGGCGAGTGGGACGAGGACTACTTCCTCTACTGCGAGGAGACCGACTTCCAGTTCCGGGCCCGCCGCAACGGACACCGTGTGCGTTTCGCGCCGAACGCGGTCGCCGTTCACGACGGGGGCGACTCCGAGGTGTCGCCCCGACTCTGGGCCCTGCTCACCGTGAACCGGGTGCGGCTGTTCGGGAAGTTCCACGGCCGGTTCACCACCGGCCTCTACCGTGTCGCTGTGTTGCTCAACGAGACGTTGCGAGCGGCTCGCGGACGGGGCCCCAGCCGTGCGGCCGTCGCCGCGCTGTTGTCCTCGCGACGCCGTCGCGATCTCTATCCCCCTGTGACACCCGACCCTGTGACCCCAGACCCTGTGACCCCCGACCCAAGGCAGACCAACTGATGTGCGGAATCGTCGGCATTCGA
>JAUIML010000025.1 GCA_030432715.1 Acidimicrobiia bacterium
CCCGGTCGTGGGTGACGGAGATCTTGATGGTGTCGCCGTCGATCGCGTAGACGATGTCGGACGACTGTGCCCGGCCGTCCTTGCGCAGGGTGATCAGCACCGCGTTCTTGTGGGCGGTGAGTCGTTCCAGGGCGGTGTCGAGGTCCATGGGCCGGGTCTACCACCCTCCTCGCTCCGGCGAAACCGGTACCGAGGCTGGTTCCGATGGCCCAGTTTCGACCGGTGAACCGCGCTCACCGCCGAGCTTTCCTCAATCGTGCCCGGCCAGCCCCCGATGGGACGAGATGCGCTTCTCCGCGTTCTCGACGGCGCCACGGCGACCGACGGTTGCCGGGCTCGTCTCGATCGCGGCTGTGATGACCCTGCTCGTCCCGCTGCCGGTCGCTTCGGCGGATGACCATCTGGTCCCGCCCGACGGGCTGACGAAGGCGGACTCCCTCGAAGCCGGACCGCTCGTCGCCGGCCTGCTCCAGGAACTGGGGCTCGACGCCCACCGCGTCGCCACGCTGGTGGGCCAGGTGCAGTCGGGTGTGTCCGAGCGAGTCGGCGCCATGCTCGAACAGGGGGCCGTGACCATCGAGGGGGTGGAGCATCTGGAAGCGTCGCTGACCGATGGTTCCTTCCTCGACCAGGTACCCACCCTGGTCGAAGCGTCCAGAGCCCGCCGCGATGCATTCCGAATCGCCGCGGTGGCCGCCCTCGCCCACCTCGGCGTGGAAGAACCCGACGGGTCGATCCACGAGGCGCTCCGGGCCAACGGTCTGTACCCGTCGGAACTCGAGCGCGTCCTCGCCGAGCTCGGCCTGGAGATGCCACCCCCGCCGGGGCCCAGGCCCCACCATCCGCTCGCCATCGAACCGCTGCCGGAGCCGGAGAAGGAGGAGCCGGACCCGCTTCCGGAACCGGAGACGAAGCCGTCCGACGTGGAAGTCGCCGCGGACGAGCCGAAGCCCCTGGGGGTCGACGACGGAGCGCCGCGGTGAGCGAGACGACGCGGCTCGCCCGCGCGCCTCGGTGTCCCGGAGCGGTGGCATTCGTGCTCGCCGCCGTGCTCGGGCTGACGGGCTGTGGTGGCGGCTCGCCCGACGCCCCCGCCGGCCCGGCCGAGCACGCGATGGCGGAGACGGCCGTCCCCGAACCGCTCGAGACCACCGTGGAACGAACGGTGGGCGAGCACGAGCCGATCGGCGACACCGTCGACCCCGTCGTCGAACTCGATCTCGAGGACGTGGTCGCGGCGGCGCTGCTCGTGGCCAGTGGCGGCGATCTCGACGCCGCGATCGCCGCGGGACTGGTCGGGGAGGCGGAGGCCGATGCAGCGCTCGACGCACTCGAGCGCGGCAGCCTCGACGAGGTCCTCGGGCGCTAGCCGGAGGTGTGGGCCGCGTCGAGGGCAGTGGGGCGGGCGAGCGTCGGGACGCCGCCGGTGTGACCCATCAGCGAGGCGCGGGCCACCGCGCCCGTGCCCCACCGACCGCGGATGTCGTCGACCATCCGATCGAGGACGTCGGTGGCCCGCCCCTCCTCGGGGAAGCGGAGCGCGAGCTGGACCGCGTCGGGCCGCCCGAGCCCTGAGAACGTGATCCCCACGAGGGTGCATCCCTTCCGTCCCAGCGCTGCACCGGGACCGTGGGGACCGTCGACCAGATCGAGAAGCAGCTCGTCGGCGGTGGCGGCGAGAAGGCCGGTCTGCTGGGTCGGTTCGACGAGTGTGCGGGAACGGCTCTCGTGCTTCATCTCCTGCGTCCGGTAGCGCACGGTGACGGTGCGGGCGACGCGATCGGCCTTGCGCAGGCGCGCCGAGACCTTCTCGGCCAGCGACAGCACCTCGCGGCGGAGCTCGTCGCGGGTGCGTATCCGATTGCCGAGCGCTCGCTGGGCCCCCATGGACCGGTCGCGGCGAGCGTTGTCGACGGGTCGGGGGTCGAGATTGTGGGCGAGGTCGCGGAGGTGGCGCCCCGCGTGGGGCCCGAGATAGCCCTGCAGATCGGCTCGACCGCTCCGGGCGAGATCGCCGACGGTGTCGATGCCGTGGTCGTGGAGCTTGGTGGCGGTGACGGGACCGACGCCCCACAGCACTTCGACGGGGAGCGGATGGAGGAAGTCGAGCTCCCGGCCGGGGTCGACGTGGAGGATGCCATCCGGCTTGGCCTGGCCACTCGCGACCTTGGCCAGGAACTTCGTGCGGGCCACGCCGACCGAGAGTGGCAGGCCGACGTCGACGAGCACGCGGGTGCGGAGCTGGGCCGCGATCTCCGCCGCCGGACCGAAGAGGTGTTCGGCCCCCGTGACATCGAGGAACGCCTCGTCGACCGAGATGGGCTCGACGAAGGGCGTGAAGTCGTGGAACCGCTCGAACACGGCCTTGGACGCGTCGGCGTACACCTCCATCCTCGGCTCGACCACGACGGCGTGGGGACACAGGAGGCGGGCCTGGGCGCCGTTCATCGCCGAACGCACACCGCACCGCTTGGCCTCGTAGCTGCAGGCGAGCACCACCCCTCCGCCGACGATCACCGGCCGGCCGCGCAGCCGGGGATCGTCGCGTTGTTCGACCGATGCGTAGAACGCATCGAGGTCGGCGTGGAGGATCGTGGCACCCCGTCGTGCGGACATGATGCGAGCATAGGGCGAACAGGTGTTCGTATCCAGTGGGCCGGCTGCGTCACCCGGGTGTCACACCCCAGCGGGCAGACTGCAGGCCATGGCCACCCGGCGCTACGGCACCATCGTCAAGCACCTCACCGACGACCCCGACACCGCGGTCGAACTCGCGGCCAAGTTGTCCGACGACGTGCTCCATCACCTGGCCGAGGCGCTGCGCGACGAGGCCCGCCGGCGCGCCATCCGCGGGGGCGACCACGCCGCCCTCATCGCCGAGACCTTCGACACCGGGTTCGGTCGCGACGGCCTGGGGGTCGACCCGTGGGTCGAGGGCGACGTCATCGTCTGCCCGGGCGCCATGGTCGCAAAGAGCAAGTCGAACCATCGCTGCCGGTTCGTCAGCGTCGACGACGTGTGGATCTGGGAGTCCGGTGAACTCCTCGAGGAGGAGAAGCGGTCGAACCCCGGTGCCGAAGACGGCTTTCGCGCCGTCGCCCTCCTTCCGATCCTGAATGGCATGACGCTCGATGTCGTCAGCGGGAGGGCCAGGGGTGGCCAACACAGCGTCGATCAGGTGACCAGCTACGTGGTGCGACGGGGCACGCTGATCGAGGTCAGCCGGCGAGATGTGAGCGGCCGGGGCATGAAGTGACAGACTCGACCATGACCGACGACGGGCTCCGCTTCGCGTTCGACGGCGCGATCGAACGCATCACCCTGGCCGAACCGGCCAAACGCAATGCGCTCGGCCTCGCGAAGATGGAAGCCCTGACCGCGCACCTCCAGGCCATCGGCACCTCGGCCTCGGCGTCGGTGGTGGTCATCGACGCCGACGGACCGGCCTTCTCCGCCGGCCACGATCTGGGCGAGATGTGCGGAATCGGCCTCGACGAGTCGAGAGCGATCTTCGACGCCTGCGTGGCCCTCATGTCCACGATCCACGACATCCCCCAACCCGTGATCGCCGCGGTCGACGGTGTCGCGACGGCCGCCGGGTGCCAGCTCGTGGCCGCGTGCGACCTGGCCATCGCCACGGAGGCATCGACCTTCGCGACACCAGGCGTGCGCATCGGGCTGTTCTGCTCGACGCCGATGGTGCCGATCTCTCGTGCGATCGGCCGGAAGCGGGCCATGGAGATGCTGTTGACGGGCAACCCGATCACCGCGGCGACGGCGGCCGACTGGGGTCTCGTCAACACCGTGGTCGGCGCCGGCGAGCTCGACGACGCCGTCGCCGCCATGGCCGCCGACATCGTGCGCTGGTCGTCCCACACGATCGCGGTCGGGAAATCGGCGTTCTACGAGCAGATCGACCGCCCCGAGGCCGATGCCTACGACCTGACCAAGCGGATCATGAGCGACAACGCGGTCGACCCTGTCGCCCAGGAGGGCATCTCGGCCTTCCTCGACAAGCGCCAGCCCGAGTGGCCGTCATGACCGACCTGCGGCCGAACCCGTTCGTCGTCGAGGTCGCCGACTCGGTGTGGGCCGAGCTCGGCCGTCCTGGCGCCCAATGGACCGGTGCCGAGCGGATCGCCATGGCGGAGGTCGTGCGGCAGTCCGCGCCCCGCCCCCTCTGGGACCGTGCCCCGGCGCTCGCCGACCTCTCACGCGAGGGCGACGGTCACGTGCTCTCCCCGTACCTCCGGGGCCTGGTGGAGCGGGTGACGGTCGAACCGTCGTCGCTGTCAGCCGACGAGGTCGTGGCGATCGTGGCCGAGATCGGGGATGCCGCGTATGCCGAGCTCGCCTCGGTCGTCGCCCAGGTCGTGGCGGTCGACCATCAGGCGGCGGCGCTCGGCCTCGCCCTGCGAGATCTGCCGCCGGCCGAGCCGGGCCAACCCCACCGACGGCGACCCGAGGGCATGGCCGATGTGGGCGGCCACATCCCGATGACCGAGGTCAGCGACGGCCCAAACGTGCGCCGCTCGTTGAGTCTCGCCGGGGCCGACCACGACCGATGGATGATGCTCGTCTTCGCGATGTATTCCGGTCACCAGTTCAACGAGATGGTCTGGGCCGACCGGGCCCTGACCCGGCCGCAGGTGGAGCTCCTGGCCGCCCGCACCAGCGCCCTCAACGAGTGTTTCTATTGAACGTCGGCCCACACGATGCTGCTCGGTCTGAGCAGCGATGCGGCCGACACCGAGGCCGACCTCCACGCGGTGGTCGGTGAAGCCGATGCCGGCGTCGCGCATGCGAATCTCCTCTCGGCCTTCGCCGAGGCCGCATGGCGTCGTGACCACACGCTGCCCAGCGCTCGGGTGGCGTTGCGCGAGGCCGTGGGTGACGCGGCCGTCGTCGAGGCCGCGCAGACGGTGGCGATCTTCCGGTCGCTCAACATCGCCGCCGACACCAGCGGCATCCCTCTCGACGAGGGGTGGCGAGGGTTCGCGGGCGACTTCGTGGCCGATCTCGGGCTCGACCGTTTCCGATCGGCCGCCAACACCCCTGGCTATTGAGTCGGCGCGGTCAGGCAGACCGCGAGAGGCGACGCAGCGGTGGCTCCGTCTTCGGCGGTGCCTTGCGCGGTGGGAGCGCGTCGATCAGCTCGGTGGTCGCCTCCGCGATGATGGCCACGGCGCGCTCGAACGCCTCCTCGGTCGCGGCGGACGTCTTCTGCACGCCGCTGACCTTGCGGCAGTACTGGCGAGCGGCAGCGGCGATCTCTTCCTCGGTGGCCACCGGCTCGAGGCCCCTCAGCGTGGTGATGTTGCGACACATGAGCCGACGGTAATCCGTCGACTCACGACTCGTCGACGAGCGAGGCCTCGATGATGGCGAGGATCTCGGCGCCGTACTTCTCGACCTTCACCGGCCCGATGCCGGGCACGGTGAGGAGTTCGTCGTCGTCGAGCGGACGGAGGCGGGCGAGGTCGTAGAGCGTGGCGTCGTTGAACACCACGTAGGCCGGCATCCCCGCAGCCTTGGACGTGTCGGCCCGCCAGGACTTCAGCCGCTCGCGCAGGCTCGCCTCGGCGAGACTACCGACCTCGGGGACCGATCTCGCCGTCTTCGCACGCGCCGCCGGCGTTCGTGCCGGGCGGAGTTCGGGTTCGGGTTCGTCGTCGGGACCGCGCGCCGTGCTGAGTTGGGCGATGAAGGGCGAGGGTGGGTCGGCCGCGGTGACGAGCACCCGGTCGCGGCCTCGGGTGATGGCGACGTGGAAGACCCTGCGCTCCTCCTCACGGTCGGCGGCCAGCCGATGGGGCATCAGGCCGGCGGTGGCGTCGTGGACGATCACGTGGGGCCATTCGCGGCCCTTGACGCGGTGGATGGTCGACAGTCGCACGCCGGAGTTTTGGGGCGTGGCCGCGCCGAGTCGCTCGGCGAGCCAGGTCGGGAACTCGCCGGGGTCGGGCTGGACCGACGCCACGGCCAGCAGCGCCGCCAGATCGTCGCCGTGGGCGCTGCGATCGACGGAGCGACGGCTCGCGTCGAGCCGTCGGTCGAGGGCCTGGCCGAGTCCGACCCGGTCGCGGATCGCCTCGAGGAGATCGCGGGTGGTGGCGCCGTCGGCGGCGAGGCGCCGGATCAGGCGGACATCGTCGGTGAAGGCGACGATCTTGTCGGTGTCGCGCGCCTGATTGAGTCGCAGCGCCAATTGCTCGAGCTCGCGGGGGCTCCGCTGCTCGCCGACCCACTCGGCCAGGCGCCGGCTGATTCCTCGCGGTGGACGGCGCACCGCCGTTTCGAGGGCTGCGGCCGGAAGGGCGCGTTCGGGGGCGACTGCGACCCGCAGCCACGCCAGCGCACCGGCCACCCCCGTGCGTTCGAGGAAGTTGGCGTCGACCGGGGCACTCGTCGGGATGCCGGCCTCGCCGAGCAAGAGCATCGGACCCAGCAGCGTGGCGTTGACCCGGGTGAGGACGGCGATGGCTGACGGAGCCACCCCCGATTCGACCAGTTCGGTGACCCGCTCGACGGTGGCAGTCAACGGGTCGGTGCCGGTGGAGAGTTCGAGCTCGCCCTCGATCGTCCCACGGCCGGGGGCGGCAGTGATGGTCTTGTCGATGCGTCGCCGGTTGTGGGTGAGCAGGGTCGACGCGGCATCGATCACCGAGGGAGGGCACCGGTAGTTGACGTGGAGGTCGTGGGTCGTGCTGCCGGGGAAGAGATCGGCGAAGTCGATCAGCCAGGAAGGGGACGCGCCGGCGTAGCCGTAGATCGTCTGGTCGTCGTCGCCGACGCCGAAGACCTCGGCGGCCGGACCAGCCAGGAGGCGGATCAACAGGACGTGGGCCGGGGTGAGATCCTGGAACTCGTCGACGAGGAGCACGCCGCACGCCCGGCGGGCTGCCGCCCGGGCAACCGGGTCGGTGCACAGGACCTCGATGGCACCGAGGATCTGCTCGTCGAAGTCGACCGCACCGGCCCGGTGCAGTCGGTCGCGGAACTCCGGGACCACATCGGCGAAGCCGCGCACGTCGCCGCCGAACTCCTGCTCGACGGCCGACGGCGACCGCAGGCCGAGGCGGGTGGCCGTGAGCGCCTCGAGCCAGACGGCCATCGGGTCGGCCATGGCCTGGCGCCGTCCGCCGACGAGGTCGTCGAGCACCCTGCGGACCTCGCGTTCGTCGATCACCCGAGGCGACCGACGACCGGCCGGGGCGACGAAGGGTCCCCGCCCGGTGAGGATCGCCAGCGCGAGTGAATTGAGCGTGCGGATCTCGAGGCCGTCGAGGTCGCGTGTGCGTTCCTGCATCTCTTCGCGAGCCCGCACGTTGAACGCGACCATGCAGATCGCCGACGGTTCCACGCCCCGGTCTCGCACCAGGTGGCGGACCCGTTCGGTGAGCACGCGGGTCTTGCCCGACCCGGCCGGCGCGATGATCCGGGCGCCTCCGCCGCCATGGCGCACGGCCTCGAGTTGGTCGGGCGCGAGGTCGGCTTCGGGGGCACCGACGCGCAGCGGGGAGAGCGATCCGATCCGGAGATGGGCGGCGGGCACGACCGGGGCGCCGAGCCCGTCGGGGTCGAACCAGTCGAGCGGCCCGCCGTCGACCCAGGCCGGCCCGCTCGGCGTGTCGATGTCGCCCGGGCCCGCTGCGCGTACCTCGGCCCCGGCTGCGACGGCGGCGCTCACCTCGGCGATGACGGGCGCCGTCGGGTCGCGGGCGTCGACGGTGTGGGTGAGCACGAGGTGGCGGAGCACCTCTCCCTCGAGGTCGGTCTCGGGCGCAAGGTGCCAGTAGTCGACGGAGAGGATCGGGTCGGCCTCGGGAAGCGGCACCGCCAGTTCGATCACCACCCGCTCGCGGCCCTGACGAGCGGCGCGGATCTTGGTCGGCCCGTCGGGACCGTCGTCGATGACGATTCGGGGGCAGTCGAGCCAGCGGCCGACCGCGGGCTGGCCCGGCAGAACGAGGAGGTTGCGAGCGAGGGCCGCCGGTCCGGCGAGGTGCGACCAGTCGGGGGTCAGGGCGATCGACTCGGGCTCCGAAACCCGGCCGAAGTCCGACGGAGGCGGTCGGGTCGCCCCGCTGTGGGTCCCGGTCGTCGGCGCCTGCTCGTCGGTCCGCACCGCCGGGCCGGGCTCGGCCGAACAACTGCGCACCTCGGCCACGGTGGCGTGGCGGTCTCCACAGTGTCCGCATGAGATCATGGTCGGCGTCCCGGCATCGGCTGCACCGTATGCCATGCGTCTGACACTCGGGCGCGCCGTCGCTCAGGCGGTGGTGGGAACGGCGCTGCCCCGGGCCCGGAGCCGGAAGGCCAGCGGCGCGCCCGCCAGGCTCAACACCACGAGCAGGACCATGACCGATCGGATGCCGTCGATGATCGATGCCTCCCGGGCCAGGAGGGCGATGACGATGGCCGCCGACATCGTCTGGCCGATCTCCTGGGCGATCCGGTTCATGGCACCACCGATGCCGAGTCGGGCCTGGCCCACGTTGGAGAGGGCGGCCGCCTGGCACGCCGCGTGGGCGAAGCCGACACCGAGCCCGTAGACGAGGACGAAGGGCACCCAGACCGCCACGAGCTGGCGTTCCTCGCTGACCGCCACGAACATGTAGATCCCGGCGGTCGCCATCAGCAACGACCCGGGGAGAATGACGTACTTGTGTCCGAAACGGTCGGCGATCCGACCCGAGACGATCGACATGGGGCCGGCGATCGCCGGGATCATGCCCACCGCCAGCCCCGACTGGAGCAGCGAGAGGTCCCACCCTTCGCTCATCAGTTGCACGAAGGCCAGGAAGGTGCCGGCGAAGGTACCGGCCACGATCAGCGACAGGGCGCTGCCGAGGGCGAAGTCGTGGTCGCGGAACAGCGGCAGGTGCAGGATCGGGGAGGGATGGCGGCCGGAGCGACGCATCAGCCCGATGAGCAGGACCACGGCGACCGTCAGGGTGGTCACGGTCGAGGGCGCGGTGTAGCCCCAGTCGTCGCTCTGCACGATGCCGAGCGCGAGCGCGGCGACGCCGGCCATGAGCAGCGCGCCTCCGGCCAGGTCGGGGGGCTGGCGGCCGGCGGTGTCGGGCACGTAGGTGCGCGGCAGGCGGGGGGCGACGAGGGCGAAGACGATGATGCCGAGCGGCACATTGAGGAAGAACGCCCACCGCCAGGTGAGATTGTCGATCAGGGCGCCGCCGATGGCCGGGCCGATCGCCGTGGCGACCCCGCCGACCGCGCCGAGGGCCCCCACCGCGGTCGACCGCCGCTCGACCGGGAACTCGTCGAGCACGAGGGCGAGCGACGCCGGCGATTCGATGGCGAGACCCGCCGCCTGGACCATGCGCGCCGCGATCAGGAAGTGCACGGTCGGGGCCAGCGACACGAGCAGGCTCCCCACGATGAAGGTGCCGAAGCCGATGAGGAACATCCTCGAGCGACCGAAGCGATCTGCGGCCCATCCGGCAGGGACGAAGACCGCGGCGGTCGTGATGGAGAACGCGGTCAGGGTCCACGACACCGCGCCGGGGCTCGCCTGGAAGGTCTCCTCGATGTCGCCGAATGCCACGAACACGAGCGAGAAGTTGAGGGTCGAGAGCGCGATCGCGCCGGCGATGAGGCCGTAGATCCGCCAGGGCGAGCGGGGCCGGTCGTCGGTGACCTCGGTGCCGTTTTCCACTCCGGTTGGCTACACCCCCGAGTGCCGCGACCGGAAATCGTGGAAGAATTGCGGCATGAGCGAACGAATTGGTGTCATGGGAGCGGGCGTGATGGGTTCGGGCATCGCCCAGGTGTTGGCGATCTCCGGCCATGAGGTGATCTGCCGCGACCTCAGCGAAGAGGTGCTCGACGCTGCCCGCGAAGGGGTGGACACCGGCCGGTTCGGGGTCCGAGGCGCGGTCGAACGGGGCAAGCTGACCTCCGACGAAGCCGACGCCGCCCTCACCCGCCTCACCTTCACCACCGATCTCGACGCAGCCGTCGACGTCGATCTGATCATCGAGGCGATCCCCGAGAATCTCGGCCTCAAGATCAGGTTCTGGCGCGACCTCGACGAGATCGCGCCGGCCGACACGATCTTCGCCAGCAACTCCTCGGGGTTCCCGATCGCCGCAATGGCGGCGGCGACGAATCGGGCCGAGAAGTTCATCGGCTGGCACTGGGCGTCGCCGGCGCCCGTGATGAAGCTGGCCGAGATCATCCGCGGTCCCGAGACCAGCGACGCGACGGTCGACACGGTGGTGCGGCTCGCGGCCGCAGCCGGGAAGAACCCGGTGGTCGTGCAGGACAACGACCAGAACTGGGGCTATGTCGCGAACCGGGTGTACTTCGCCATGGTGCGTGAGGCCAACCGCGTGGTGGCCGAAGGCGTGGCCGACCGGGCCCAGGTCGATCAGCTGATGCGCGACTGCTTCCGTTGGCCGTCCGGTCCCTACGGCATGGTCGCCGGCGCCGGGTCCGGCTGGTCCTGATGGACTGGCTGTCCTGGATCGTCCCGGGCCTGATCGTCGGGCTGATCGCCCGGGTGTTCGTCCCGACCGGGCGCAACTGGGGGTGTCTCGGCACGATCCTGCTCGGCATCGCGGGATCGTTCGTGGGTGGACTCATCGCATCCGTGATGGCCGACGGTGAGTTCGACCTCAGCCGCACCGAGAGCTGGATCGGGTCGATCATCGGGGCGATCGTGATCCTCGTGATCGTGCGGGTCAGCAATCCGACTCCGGCACCGTGACCGGCTACGAAGCCAGCCCCCACGACTGGGTGGCCGACCATGTCGATCGCTACGAGCGCACCGGCGGCCGCGACGGCGGCGAGTTCAACGGTGTCCCCTGTGTGATCCTGACCACCACGGGCCGCAAGAGCGGGAAGATCCGCAAGACCCCGCTCGTGCGGGTGCCCCACGGCGACGGCTATCTGGCCGTCGCCTCCATGGGCGGTCAGCCGAAGCACCCGGTGTGGTATCTGAACCTGGTCGCCGATCCCGACGTGGTGGTGCAGGACGGTGCCGACCGCCGCCGCTACCGGGCGCGGGTGGTCGAGGGCCCCGAGCGCGACGAACTGTGGGCTGTGGCCGTTGCGGCCTACGGCGACTACGCCGACTATCAGAAGCGGTGCGAACGCCGGATCCCCGTGGTCGCGCTCGATCCCGTCTGAGAGGGCGCCTTCGGGGCTGCGGAACTGATGTGACCGACGGGCTACCGTCGGAGCATGGAATTCGACGAGGTGATGGCGGCGCTCGAGACCGAGGGCACCGAACAGAACCGCAAGATCTACCGACGCCACGGCGCCCGCGAGCCCATGTTCGGCGTGAGCCACGGCGCGCTCGGCAAGCTCGAGAAGAAGATCAAGGTCGATCACGAGCTCGGGCTCGCCCTGTGGGACTCGGGCAATCACGATGCCCGGATGCTCGCCGCGAAGGTGGTCGATCCGGCCGCGTTCAGCGCGTCGCTGGCCGATCGGTGGGCCCGCGACGCCGTCTGCTACCAGACGGCGGGTGCCGTCGCCGACGTGGTCGCCCATTCACCGGTGGCCCGGTCTCGGGCCGACATGTGGTGCGACCGCAAGGGCGAGTGGGTCGCCAGCGCGGGGTGGGGCATCGTCGCCCGCACGTGTGAGGACGAGGACCTGTGGTCGATCGCCGAACTGCGAGGACTGCTGCGCCAGATCGAGGAGGAGATCCACGACCGGCCCAACCGGGTCCGCCACGAGATGAGCATGGCCATGATCTGCATCGCCCTGCGCAACGCGGCCCTCCAACGGCTCGCCATCAGCACCGCGAAGCGGGTCGGCCACGTCGAGGTCGACCACGGCGAGACGAGCTGCACCACCCCCGACGCCGTCGAATACATCGAGAAGACGGTCGGGTATCGCCAACGGCGGTCGGTCAGATCCGGGTGATGTCGTAGCGGAAGGGTCGGGGCCGATGGGGGTCCTTGCCGATCCCGCTGAGCTTCACCAGCCGGATCACCCGCTGGCGGTGACCGGCGAAGGGCTCCAGGGCCTCGAGCATGGTGTCGTCGTCGCCGTGCTCGTTGCCGGTGAGGGCGAAGGTGACCATCCGGGGGATGTGGAGATCGCCGACGGGGACGGCGTCGGGGTCGCCGGCAGCGATCGTGGTCGTGATGCCGACGGTCCACGGTCCGATCCCGGGCAGGCGGCGCAGCCAGGCGCCGGCAGCCGCGGGCGACACGTCGTCGAGGCGTTCGATCCGGTCGGCGTACTTCGCAGCGACGCGAAGGACCCGAGCCCGACCCCGCTCGACACCGACTCGATGGAAGTCGTGATCCGAGAGCCGCAGGATCGCTTCGGGCGCGGGGAACGGGTTGCCTGGTCCGGTCGGTGCCGGGGTGCCGTAGCGACTCGACAGCCGTTCGCGACTGGCCGCCGCGTCGGCGGTGACGACCCGCTGGCCGATGATCGTCGTGGCCAATGCCTCGTACCAGCGCCCCGAGGCGCCGAGTCGGAGCGAACCGTGGTGTTCGCACAGTCGGCGCAGCACGGGGTGCTCGGGCCGGAAGTCGTCGGCGTGGTCGTCGTCGGTGCCCAGGAGCCGAGGGAGCCTGCTCAGGGCCCAGTCGCTTCCGGCACCCCAGGCATCGGCCCGTACGAGGCCACCGGACGAACGAAAGGCGACCGTGGCGCTGCCCTGCGGAGTCTCGGTCGACCACCAGTGCACGCCGGAACGGCGGCGGACGGTCTTCGTCCAGACCACGGCAAAGCCGATGTCGAGCTCGTGGCTCGGCCGGTAGGTCGTGGACGCGGTCGGCGCCGGAGCGGTGGTCACCGGCCCATCATGGCCGGTCCTCGCCCGGTGCGGTCGAGCGACGAGGGATTCAGCCCCCGCCGAACAGCGAGACCCCGGCCGACTGCTCGTCGGCGAAGGTCAGGAACTCGCGGTCGGTGGGGTCCTCGAGGCCCCACTCGGCTGCCGCCTCGGCCATGGCCGCCCGGGTCTGTGCCCCGATGATGCCGTCGACCTGCGACGGGTCGTCGAGGAAGCCGCCGACCACCAGATGGAACTGCAGTCGGGCCCGTTCCTCGTCGTCGAGCGCGGCGTCGAGCGTCTCGCCACCCACCACGAGATCGACGACGTCGCGTGATTCGGCCTGCAGGGCACCGTCTTCGCCGAAGGCCTCGCTCAGCGCGGGGGACGCGAGGCGGGTCATGCCCCAGAGGGCTGCGACCAGGAGTCCGAGAAGGGCGATGCCTTGAAGATGTGTACGCATGGGGGATGCCTCAAATGAGAGGGTGTCACCCTATGACGCCGCGCGTCATCGCGAGGTTCCCGATCGTCACGAAGCTGCAACGTTGCCGTTGGTCGGTGTCGGCAGCCCTTGCTGCCGCTCAACCGCGGCTGAGACCGCCGCCCACGACCGGGGGGAGGTCGAGCGTGCCGAGTACGCGAGGCCCGGCATCGATCACGGCCGGGATGGTGTTGACGAGCCGCGCCGCCGCGGTGGCGTTGCCTCCGTCGGCCGGGTTGTCGCTGCCATCGGTGGCGTGGATCGACATCTCGATGCGGGGGCTGCCCTCGATGATCAGCCGGTGTTCGCCCGTCTTGCCGGGCGCCGGGGTCGGCCAGTCGGGGGCGAGCTCGGGGGAGATGCGGGTGATGTGCTCGACCACGAGTCGGGGCGCACCCTCGACCACGCCGGTCACCTCGAAGCGGAACGCGCCCTGCGTGCCCTCGTCGAAACGGCCCTGCACGGTGTCGACCGCAGAGGCGAGTTCGAGTCGTTCGATCGACTCGGTGATCTCGTCGACCGTCACCCCCAGGCCGTCGGCCATGGTGTGGATCATCGGTCCCCAGATCATGGTGGGCACCGACGGGAGCAGCATCGGAGGCAGCTCGTCCATCGGCCGACCGAAACCGATCACGTCGCGCACGATCTCGGGCGCGTCGTAGGTCGAGTAGTCGAAGAGCTCCTGGACCCGGATCTCGTCGATGCGCCCGCTCACGCCGCTCACCAGCAGCGGGAGGATGTCCTGGGCCCACCCGGGATCGATGCCCGAGACGTAGAGGCTGGCGTTGCCCTCGGCACAGGCCTCGTTGGCCTTCGCCAGCAGGCGCTCGTTGGCGGTGGCCGGGTGGAGGAGCCCGTAGATGGCCGGCGTGGTCACGCTGGCGCCGGCGCGCAGACAGGACAGCACGTCGGCCAGCGCCTCGTCGGGCCGGGTGTCGCCGCTGGCCGCGTAGACGACGGCGTCGGGACGGCGGGCCAGCACGGCCTCGGCATCGTCGGTCGCGAGCACGCCGACGGGATCGATGCCGGCCAGTTCGCCGGCATCGCGACCGACCTTGGCCGGGTTGCTCACGATCACGTCGACGAGTTCGAGTCCCCGGTGGGCCATGACGGTGCGCAGTGCGGTGCGGCCCACATTTCCCGTGCCCCAGACGACGACCTTGCGGATCGGGTCGGAGGTGCTCATGCCTCGGCAGCGACGCCGAGGCGGGCTTCGGCCTCGTCGAGGGCGGCGACGACGAAGCCGGCGATTCCCGCCGGCAGCTTGTTGCGTTTGAAGACGTTGCCCCCGATCCAGTCACCGCCGCGGAGCTCCACCACGTCGGCGAGACCATCGACGACCTTGCCGGCATGGAGGGCGTAGGTGAGGAACCCGGCCGTGGGCTTGCCCCAGATGCCCGGGAGGTCGAGCAGGCGTCCGGCGTCGCCGGGCCGGTGCCCGCCGATCACGATGCCGTCGGTCCAGGTGCCGACGAAGACCATGTCGGCCTCCTTGAGGAAGTCGAGATTGGCCTTGCGCGTGGGCCAGACGCCGACCTCGTGGCCCAACTCCTGCGCGGCAGCAGCGATCATCTCTGCGGCGCGGGCGGTGTTGCCGGTACGGCTCTCGTAGACGACGGCGACCTTCACGTGAACACTCCTGGGATCAGCTGACCCTCACTGCGGGTCCGATTCCCCTGATCCTCGCAGGTCAGACGACGGCGCGCACGGTCCGGCTCAGCCGATCACCGCACGGTTCCGGCCCTGGGCCTTGGCGGCGTAGAGAGCCTGATCCGCCCGGACCTTCAGCCCGTCGGGGTCCCCGGCTTCGAGCGTCGAGACGCCCACCGAGATCGTGAGACAACCGCCCGGTTGGGTCTCTTCGCCGGGGATGCGGGCCGCGGCCACGGCCGCACACATGCGTTCGGCGACGAGGGCCGCTTCTTCGCGGGTTGCGTCGGGGAGGAGCACGGAGAACTCCTCGCCGCCGTAGCGATAGACGACGTCGGTGGCCCGCACCGTCTCGGCGATCACGCGGGCCACCGTTTGGAGGGCGTCGTCGCCCGCCCCGTGACCGTGGGTGTCGTTGAACTGCTTGAAATGGTCGACGTCGACCATGGCGAAGGCGACCGGCCGGTCGCCGTCGAGCGCCTCGCGCAGCGTCGTCTCGAGGTCGCCGTCGAGACGACGCCGGTTGCCGAGCGACGTGAGGCCGTCCACCAGGGCGAGGTGTTCGTAGTTGCCGAGGGTGTCGGCCGACGCCAGCGCTCCGCCGAGCGCCGGGGCGAGCATCTCCAATCGTCGACGGTCCTCGTTGCCGAAGGGTCGCTCCGGTGCCCTCCGCACGGCGAGCACGGCGATCACCGATCGTTCGCTCACCAGCGGTACCGCGCAGACCGCCGCCGTGCCGAGGGCCGGATCGTCGGAGACGACGGTGACGAGCGGCTGGGCGGTCTCGACCACCCGCGACAACGCCGTGTGGGTGACGATCGTGCCATCGCCCACCCGCCGGAGGCCGTCGGCGGTGACTCTGTGGACGAAGGCATCGCCGGCCCCGGTGATGGACGTTGCGGTGGACCGGGCGACGTCACCGATCTGGCCTTCGTCGAGGACGGCGGCGAGGCGGCGGTGGGCCTCGAAGATCTCGGCGGTGACCGGCGAGTCGTCGGACTTCCTGCGTCGGCGCGTCAGCAGCCAGGTGGCGGTGACGGCCGCAACGGCGGCGCCGAGTCCGATTGCGACGGACACCCACGGGAACTCGGCTGCGGGGTCGGACGTCGTCGCCGTCGCCGTCGTCGTCTCCGGCGCCGGCGCGGCCGCAGCGGTCGGGGCCGGGGTCGGCGTGGGGGCGTCGGCGACGGGCGCGACGCTGGGATCGGGGATGACCGGCGCGTTGGCGACCCGCAGCCCGGCGAGCTGCTCCGGTCCGGTCAGGTCGAGCAGTGCGAAGGGGAGAAAGGCGACGATGGCCGCGTCGGGGGCGCCGAGTTCTCGCAGCGCCGCAGCGTTGCCGTAGCTGAGGATCTCGTTGAGGGCCTGGACGTAGGGCCCGGCCGGGACGACTCCGGTCTCGCCCGCCCGTAGGCGGTCGCGCTGGTCGACAGGAAGCTCGTCGAGGGCGAAGGCGAGCAGCGGCGCGGGGCCGAGTTGGGCGTTGACGTCGTTCTTGAGGATTGCGAGCCGATCATCGGTGTCGAAGAGAAATCCGGTAGTCACCGCGTCGCTCACGGCCGGCCAGGGAGCGAACTCGTCGTGGATCTGTCCGATGAAGTCGGGCGCTTCGCGACCGAACCCGTCGAGATGCTCGATGACGGCGATCTCGAGCAGGAGCGATTCGAGGACGCGGAACTCGAGGAACTCGTCGAGACCCCAGAACTCGTCGGCATCGATGATCCGATCCAGGGCGTCGAAGGCGTCATCGATGCTGAGGTCGACGCCGCGGATCTCCGGGAGGTCGTCGAGGAAGTCGGGATCGTCGGGGAAGTCGGGATCGTCGGTGAAATCGGACGGCAACGGCTCGGACTCGGCCGCCCGCACCGGGCTCGCGAGCGCGGCCAGGAGCAGGAGCGCCAGCACGAGGAGCGGGACTGCCCGGGAGCGTTCGGCCGCCGGGACGGGAGACGACATGTCGTCTCCATCGGCATCTGGCGGCGGGACTCAACGGCGGGTCCCCGGAATTCCGAGGCCGGGCGCCGCTCGGGGCTCAGGCGGCGGCGTTGATCTCGCGAAGCAGGGCCCGAGTGCGGGCGAAGTCCTCGCTGCTGCCGCCGATCTCGGCGGCCGCGAATTCGGTGGCCCCGGCCGCCGCGATCGCCTCGAGTTGCTGGCGCACCGACTCCTCGTCGCCGCAGATCATCGCGTCGCCCGGTCCGGCGTTGCCGTCGATGTCCATCATCGCCCGGTACGACGGCAGGTCGCCGTAGCCCGCGAGGATCTGGCCGACGAAGTCGCGCATGCCCCCCTCGTCGTCGGTGACGGCGATCGGGAGTGAGCAGATCACCCGCGGGGCCGGCTTGCCGGCAGCCGCCGCGGATTCGGTGAGGATCGGCGCGATCTGGCTGCTGATGGCCTTCTCGCCGGTCATCCACAGGATGGTGCCGTCGGTGCGGGCGCCGGCGACCTTCAGCATCTGCGGCCCCATCGCCGCCAGCACCAGGCCGGGGGTGGTCGATGCCGGACGCACCCCTTCGAACCGGGCGGTGAAGTCCTCACCGGCATAGTCGGCGGCGCCGGTCTCGAGCAGCGGCTGGAGACACGACAGATAGTCGCGCATGTGGCGGATCGGCTTCTCGAAGGGCATGCCCCAGGTGTGGTCGACGACCGGCGCGTGGTTGACCCCCAGGCCGAGGGTGAGGCGACCACCGATCGCTCCCTGGGTGGTGAGGGCCTTGCCGGCCAGCGCGGTGGGATGGATCGGGAAGGTGGCGTTGACGGCGGTGCCGAGTTCCATGTCGCCGGTGCCGTCGCCGGCCAGGGCGAGCACCGTGAGCGCGTCGACGAGGCCGACCTGGGCCAGCCACCAGCCGGCCATGCCGTCGGACGCGGCCTTCGTGGCGTGGGCGACCAGACGGGGCACATCGGCGTGGATCAGCTCCGAACTGCCGTTGATCGAGATCTTCATGATTGTCCCCCTCGTGCGGCCCTGCGGCCTAGTTGCTCTTGCGGGCGTCGAGCTTGGCCTTGATCTCGGCGCACGTCTTGCAGATCGGGTACTTCGACGGATCCCGGCTCGGGACCCAGACCTTGCCGCAGATCGCCACGACCGGCGTGCCTTCGACCGTGGCCTTGGTGATGTCGGCCTTGCGGGCGTAGTGGGCGAATCGGTCGTGGTCCCCGTCGTCGGTCACCGGGTTGGTGATCGTCTCCTGCGTGACGTCGGTCGTTTCGAGCGGGGCGAGATCCGGCATGGTCCTCAGTCTGCCCGCTCGACGAGGATCTCGACACAGTTCCCCGTCCCGAGCCCGCAGACGGCGATGCCGACGATCACCCGGCGGCGGGTCATCCCAGCGCTCGCACGGTGGCGATGGTGTCGGCCTCGTCCGCCCCCTTGTCGTCGCGATATCGCACGACACGGGCGAAGCGGAGGGCGACACCGCCCGGGTACCGGGTCGAGCGTTGGATGCCGTCGACCGCGACTTCGACCACCTGCTCGGGCCGTAGGGTCACCTGCCACGCCCCGTTTGCGTCGGGGTCGTCGACGGCGAGCTCGCGGAACCGTCGGGTCTGCCAGCGCAACATGTCGTCCGTCATGCCCTTGAAGGTCTTGCCGACCATCACGAACCCGCCCGTCTCGGGATCGCGCGCCCCCATGTGGATGTTGCTCAGCCAGCCCTGCCGCCGCCCGCTGCCGGCCTCGACGGCGAGCACCACGAGGTCGAGTGTGTGGACGGGCTTCACCTTGCGCCAGGTCTTGCCTCTGCGACCGGCCTGATAGGTGGACGAGGCGGCCTTGACCAGGACCCCCTCGTGGCCGCGGGCCAGGGCCTCGGCGAGGACGGCCTCGCCCTCGTCGGGGGCTTCGGTGATCACACCGGGAATCCTGCGGTCGCCGACCACCGCCTCGAGCCGTTGCAGTCGGGTTTCGAGGTCGACGTCGAGCAGGTCGTCCCCGTCGTGGTGGAGCAGGTCGAAGAAGAACGGGGCCACCTGCGACGAGCCGGACATCGTGTCCTGAAACTTCAGCGGGGCACCGTCGTCGTCGACGCCGAGCACCTCACCGTCGAGTACCAGGGCACGAGCGTCCAGGGCCCGCACCGCTCGCACCACCTCGGGTACACCGTCGGTGATCTCGTTGAGGTTGCGGGTCCACACCCGCACGTCGTCGTCTCGCTTGTGGACCTGGATGCGCACGCCGTCGAGTTTCCACTCGACCGAGCTGCGTCCGGTCTCGACGATCGCCTCCGCCACCCCTGGTGCGGTGCTGGCGAGCATCGGTTGGATCGGTCGCAGCAACTCGAGTCCCACCGCTTCCAAACCGGCCCGGCCCTCGGCCGCGGCGATGGCTGCGGCCTCGCCCAGGTCGCCCGAGAGCATGACGGCCCGCCGCAGGACGGTCACCGGCACCTCGGTGGCCTTGGCGACGGCCTCGGTGACGATGCCGGCGCTGGCGCCCTGGCGGAGTTCACCGATCAGGAGACGGCGCACGAAGTCCGCTTCGTCGACGGTCGTGCCGGCGAGGAAGTCCGAGAGCAGACCCACGCGCGCCCCCTGCGACCCCTCACCGTGGGTTGCGGCCACCTCGTCGAGCAGGGAGTCGAGGTCGGCGACGGTACGACTGGGTTCGCTCGGACGGGCGTCGTCGACCGGGAGGTCGCGCACCGTCGCCCAACCCACGCCGATCCGTCCCTGGCGGGGTTCACCCGCCACGAGGCCGACCACGACGGCAATCTCGTCGGCTGTGGCCGTGCCCAGCAGCGCGGCCAGGCGCGCGATCTTCTCCTTTCGGGCGGAGGTCGCCGCGACGTCGGAGGTCGCGGCGACGAGATCGGCGAGCAGCACCCGGCGAGTCTGGCACGCCGCCCCGGCCCGGCTACGGTCGCCTCGTCATGTCGGTCAACTGGCTCATGCAGCGCATTCTCGAGTTCCGCTATCGCGGCGAGCCGCCCGCCGAGTGGGCATCGGAGGTTCGGCGATTGTCGTTCGCCGACACCCTCACCGACGCCGAGACCCGTCGGCTGGTGCAGCTGTCGCGCATGTTCGAGTCGGTCGTGCGTTTCGACGGTCGCCACGGGGTCGAGGTGGACGACCGGATGCGTCGCGTCATCATCCTCCACGCCTGCCGGCTCGTGCTCGGGCTCGGCTACGAGCCCTACCGCTTCGTCCATCGGGTCACCATCGCCGAGAACACCTTCCTCCTCGACACACGGGACGGCACCGTGCGCCTCCACGGCGCCGCCGAGTCGGGCGGTCACGTGGCCTTCTCGTGGCGGGAGGTCGAGGCCGGCGCCGAGTGGGACGACGACGGGCGCAATGTCGTCTACCACGAGTTCGCTCACGTGCTCGACGGCTACGACGGCGTCGTCGACGGACGGCCCGAGGTGGGCGACGAGCGGGCCCGGGCGGTGTGGGCCGAGTCGGTCGACAGTGCGTATCGGCGTCGGCGCCGCGGGTCGAGGCGCCGTCAGCTGATAGACGAATACGGCGCCACGAGCCCGGTGGAGTTCTTCGCCGAGGCGACAGAGGTCTTCTTCGAGAAGCCCATCGAGATGGCCGAACACGACCCGCCGCTCTACGCGGCGATGATGCACTACTTCCGTCAGGATCCGGCCGCCGACCTGCGGGCCGTGCTCGACGAGCTCGCCTGAGGGCTCGTGCGTCGGATCGTGATCATCGGTTGCCCGGGCAATGGGAAGTCCACGCTTGCTCGGCGGCTGGCGGAGGGCCTCGGACTCCGCCACATCGAACTCGACGGCCTCTTCCACGTCACGGACTGGGAGTCGGCCACCCCCGAGGAGTTCCGCCGCGACCTCGTCGCCGCCATGGACGCGGCGCCCGAGGGATGGACGACGTGTGGCAACTACCTCACGATGTCCGACAGCCTCCACATCGCCCGAGCCGACACGCTCGTGTGGCTCGACCTGCCCCGCTCGACGGTGGTCTGGCGGACCGCCAAGCGCACGATTCGTCGGACGATCACCCGTGAGCGTTTGTTCGGAAACGAGATCCGCGAGAGCTGGCGCACCTTCACCTCGTGGGACCCGGATCGCAACATCATCCGGTGGGCGTGGATCCATCACGGGATCTCCCGCGAGAAGTTCGGCCCCCGCCTCACATCGCCGGAGTGGGCCCATCTCCGCGTCCACCATCTGACCACCCCCCAACAGGTCGCCGACTTTCTCGCAGGGGCACTCGCGCAGGAGCGGTAGCGTCGCCGCCATGAACCGTGGGGTGATGATCGGGGCGACGGCCTACGTGCTGTGGGGTCTCTCGCCGATCTACTGGCGCTCGGTCGATTCGGTCGCCGCCGGCGACATCGTGATCCACCGGGTTCTCACCACCCTGCTGTTCCTGGGCGCCGCCCAGCTCGCCGGCCGGACCTTCGGTCGCGTGCGCTCGCTGGTGGCCGACCCCCGCGCCCGCTGGATGTTCGTGCTCACCGCGGTGTTGCTCGCGTCCAACTGGCTGGTGTTCGTCTGGGCCGTCAACGACGACCGCGTCCTCGAGGCGAGTCTCGGCTACTTCATCAACCCGCTGGTCAGCGTCGTGCTCGGCGTGGTGGTGCTCGGCGAACGACTCAGGGCCGGGTCGATGGCCGCGGTGGCGATCGCAGCCATCGGCGTCGTCGTGCTGACCATCGACGTCGGCCGCGCCCCGTGGGTGTCACTGTTCCTCGCGGCGACCTTCGCCCTCTACGGACTCATCCGCAAGACCTCGCCGGCCGGATCGCTCGACGGGCTCACGCTCGAGATGTTCGTGCTCGTGCCGTTCGCTCTGGCCGCCCTGCTGATACGAGCGGGGGCCGGCGAAGGCGTGCTGACGACCCAGTCGGTGGGGATGAACGTGTGGCTGCTCGGGGCGGGCCTGATCACGGCCGCGCCGCTGCTCCTCTTCGCCACGGCCGCCCGACGCATCGAGTTGTGGCTGGTGGGCATGTTGCAGTTCATCGCGCCCACGCTGCAGTTCGTGTTGGGTGCCGTGGTGTGGAACGAACCGTGGAGCGGAGGGCAGGCGGTCGGCTTCGTGATCATCTGGATGGCGCTCGGCGTGTTCGTCGTCGACCAACTCCGGAGCGCCCGATCGGGCGCCAAGCGACTGGCGGTCAGCTGATCAGATCGAGCGCGTCGTGGTCCACGATCTGGGCCGCTGAACGCTCTGCCATGGCCATGAACATGTCGTCGCCGCGGTCGGTCTGGCCCACGGCGATCGATCCCAGCATGGTGATGAACGGCCCCTGGAACGTGCCGTGGCGGTACATGGCCATGAGTTCGTCGGCCGAGAGATCGACCCCGAGCCCGGCCATGGCGGCGCGGTAGCGATCGAGCGCTTCCTCCTCGTGGCGGCGTCGGTCGTCGGGCTCGGCGGAGTTGCCGAGCAGGTAGGCCACGTCGCGCAGGCCGCTGCCGACGCCGATCGTCTGCCAGTCGACCGCGCTGACGGGGGCGCCACCGTAGGTGCTGGCGAACATCAGGTTGTCGAGTCGGTAGTCGCCGTGCACGAGGGTGCGGGTGACCGGCTCGCGCTCGATCCAGGCGGCCGACTTCGCACCGAACTCCTCGAAGACGGTGCGGGCCCGGTCGCTGAGTCGGTGCCGGTAGCGCTCGATGAACATCGGGGTGAAGAGCTCCACGTAGGCCACCGCCTCCCCACCGCTCGACTGGGGCCAGTCGATGTCGAGCAGGCTGGGGTCGCCCCACCGGGGCGCGTGGAGCCCGGCCAGGTTCTCGACGGCGAGCACGATCTGTTCGTCGCTCGCGCCCTCGATCTGGTCGCCCTGCCTCGCCGGCGCCAGGTCCTCCAACACCAGGGTGAACGACGTCGAGTCGTCGGACACGGCGCCGTAGAGGCATTCCGGCACGACCACCGACAGTCCGTCGGCCAGGTCGGTGTAGAACCGGACCTCGTTGCGATAGCCGCCGGCGCCGCCGGCCGCCCGACTCTCCTCGCTGGGCGACGGGAACTTGATCACGACGGATTCCGGCGCGTTCCCGCGGTCGAAATCCGCGAGGTGGGCAAGCTCTTTTCTTTCCAGAGGTGAAACATACTGCCACTCACTTCCTTTAAACGTCTCGTCCACCAGCGCGTAAATTTCCGGATCGTATTCCTTCAACTCCGCTCGCGTGTTGACGTGATTGTGATCGTGGTCGTTCTCACGATTGTCGCCAAAATACGACTGCACGCATTCAGCCCAGTATTCGGAAAAATTGGAAGCCGCATACTTGTCCTTCCATAAACCTTTCTTCTTCGTGGAGTTTTCAAAAATCTCCTTCAGCCGTTTGATCTGTGCATCGCTGTCCGTGAGGACGAGGTTGTTGATGTGATCAGCGGTATTCTCTTTCAGGTGATCAGCGAGCAGGTGAAATTCCTTGAAAAAGGATGGCTGCGGCTGCCCCGGCCACTGGAG
>JAUIML010000281.1 GCA_030432715.1 Acidimicrobiia bacterium
CGACGTCGTCGGCTTCGACGCGAGCCGCGCCATGCTCGAGATCGCCGAACGGCGCTTCCCGAACACGGAGTGGCGCCACGGAGACATGCGAAGCCTCGATCTCGGTGAGGCGTTCGATGGGATCATCGCGTGGAACAGCTTCTTTCACCTCATGCCGGACGAACAGCACGATGTGCTGGGGCGGATGGCCGGGCACCTCGAGACCGGCGCGGCTCTGATGATCACCGTCGGGGATCGGGCCGGGACCGAAGTCGGCCGGGTCGGTGGTGATCCCGTCTACCATGCGTCTCTATCACCCGTGGAGTACGAGAGCATTCTGGAGGGCGCAGGGGTCGAGGTGGTCGACTTCGTCCGAGAGGACCCCGACTGCTACCAGCAGACTGTGCTGCTCGGGCGGAAGCGGTCTCTGATCAGACGGCCACGGTCAGTCGTGCCGTGAAGCCGGAGGCGGCGTCACCCGTCATCGTCGCCGTCTGCCGGTCGACGCCGTCTCGGAAGACGTTGTCCGTGGCCAGGCTCACACCGCCCAGGTTGTTCGCGCTCGTCTCATAGCCAGCCACGGCGTACGCCTCCGAACATGCGTTCTCTGGAAAGGCCAACTGGGACGTGGCGACCTTGTTGGCCACGTTCGTTGCGGCGGCCAGGTCCGGGTAGACCTCGAAGTGGATGTGTGGCCAACGGCCCGGGTAGCAGCCCGGGAAGATCGTGGTGAACGAGAGGGTGCCGTTGGCGTCCGCGGCCTGCACACCTCGTAGGTAGTTCTGGTTCGTGACTCCCTGGTTGTACAGGGAGTACAGACCCGCCCGGTCGCAATGCCACAGGTACACCGCCAGCTCAGGCGCGGGGACGCAACCGTTCTGCAGATCGACGAGATCGAGGATCACGGTCAGAGGCACGCCGTCTGCGGTTCCGGACAGGCCAGCGAAGCTGGAGCGGATGTCGGTGCGAACCACACCGGCCTCGCTCAGGACGTTCGGGCCGTTCGATCCATCACCGGGGTAGGGACCCGCCGTTTCTTCGGGGATCACCGTGCATGCGCCGTCACCTTCGACGCCCAACGCGTCGCTTCCGCAACCGAAGAGCTGCAGGGCCCCGGCACCCAGCGCGAGGCGAAGCACGTCGCGCCGCTTCATGGCCGCCCCGGTCCGGAGCAGGTCTTCGTGGAGTCCCCCGAAGTCGTCGTGGTGTCCCATCGGTCTCGATCTCCTCGACGCATCTCGCGCCGGTATCGGTCATCTTGTGAGGAATGGATGGAAGAAGTGGTTGATGCGTTAAGTAACTCGCACACGACGGAGCAGAGATGGTTCAGCTCGACGACGAACGCCGGACGGTCCTCGTGAGTCGGATCCGCGGTTTCTTCCAGGAGGAGTTCGACGAGGACGTGAGCGACTTCCGTGCGGAGCAACTCCTCGACTTCTTCCTCGAGGCCGTGGGACCCGCGGTCTACAACCAGGCGGTCCAGGACGCTCGGGGCTACATGCAGGGGAAGCTCGACGACCTCGACGGCGAGGTGTACGTCTCGGAGTAGGCGCGCGGCCTATCGGCGAAAGCGCCGCACGACGCTTCCGTACGTTGTGGTAGAGTCGCTCATCGACGGAGGGGTGCATTGAGGATCATGGTCGGCGTGCTGGCCGCACTCCTGATCACCGGCTGCGACGAGAAGCCGACGTACGCGCCCGATGTCGAGACCGTCGACGGTGTGGAGATCGCTCGCCTCTCCGAGGTGCCGGTCCACGACGAGCCGGCCCTGCGTTGGACCTTCGAGACGCTCATGGTCGTTCCGACCCAGCGCACCGTCGACGAGGAGCCGTCCGTCTATTCGCCGAGGAGCGCCGTCGAGCTCTCGAATGGGGAACTCTTCCTGCACGACGACGTCACGGAAGGTCGACTCGTCATCCTCGACCCCGAGACCGGAGCGGTCCGGGTCCGTTTCGGGCGTTCCGGACGCGGGCCGGGTGAGATCGGTGGGTGGGCGCACCTCTCCGAGGCGGAGGATGGCACGCTCGAGGTGCTGGATGCGCGGAATCGGCAGCGCCACCGCTTCGACCTCGACGGACGTTGGCTGGGAAGTGTGGCGGCGGACTTCGAGGGTGTCGGTGGAAAACTGCTCCCTCACCCGTCCGGAGCCGGCTCCCTCCTCGACTCGTTTCGTGCCGAGGGAAGGGGCGTGGGAACGAGTGCTGATGCAGTGGGACGACGCGGGTGACGTGAGGCCGCTGTTCACCCTCCCCCTGCCGTCGCCCGATGCCGAGCCGGGGCAGATTCAGCAGGGGCGGGTGCTGTGGACGCAGGTCGGGAGCGAGATCGTATCGATGTGGTCGTCGCGCCCCGAGTTCTTCGTGCACGACCTGCAGGGCCGGCCGCTTCGCGAGGTGCACCTTCCGTGGGAGCGCCGTCGGATCGAAGAGTCGGACATCCAGAGGCAGATCGAGGAGGTGGGTGGGATCGCGAGACGTCTCCGTGTCGGCCCTGCTGCACTCACCAACGAGTTCTTCCCCGCCAGCGACACGGTGTTCGGCATGTACCAGAGCGACATGTGGCGGCCGGACGGAGAACCGAGCATCCCGGTGCCGGGGGCCATCTGGCGCCTCTTCAGCACCTCCGGTGCCTACCTGGGTGCGCTTCCACTGCCGGAGGACTTCTGGCCCCTGGGCCGAAGCGGGGACCGCCTCTGGGTCCGTGTGGCGGACGACCACGGCATCCCCGAGCTTCGGGAGGTACGGATCGTCCCCGACCCCCGCTGACCGCACCCCTTTTGCCCGACCTCGTCATCGACTTGGCCCTGGCGGCCATCCCACTCGCCGTCGGTCTCGCCATCAGTTGGCGTGTGATCTGGCCGAGCTGGAAGGTGCCGGGGAAGATCCTCTTCTACTTCGGCTTCGTGACGCTCCTCTCGTTGACGATCGGCCATTGGAGCGTGCTGGTGGGGTGGCTGCACCAGGGTGTGGGCATCGCGGCGCATCTGTACTTCTGCCGCAAGCACGGCTTCACGTGGTACGCGGTCGAGGACCCGGCTCGTTACATCGAGCTGAGTCAGGAGGCTGTGGGGTACACACCGCCGGACGAAGCGTAGGCCGAATCCACTTTCGAGAGCTGAGCACCCCCATGGCGATTCCCTGGAAGCCCGACGGTTACACCTCGGTGGCCCCGTACCTCGTGGTGGCCGATGGCCCGGCCGTGATCGCCTTTCTTCAGGCCGCGTTCGGCGCGGAACCGATCCGCCGCTACGACCGTCCGGACGGGTCGATGGGCCACGCCGAGGTGAGGATCGACGACACGGTCGTGATGATCGGCGGAGCGATGGAGGGATGGGATCCGGTACCGACCCATGTCCACGTCTACGTGCCCGACGTTGACGTCACGTACGGCCGCGCGCTCGCAGCGGGTGCGACGCCGGTTCAGCCGCCCGAGCAGAAGGACGACCCGGATCGACGCGCGGGTGTGAAGGGGCCGGGCGGCACGACGTGGTGGATCGGGACGCAGCTCGAGCAAGCACCGTAGCCTTCGCTCGGTACGGGCCTCGTCGACCAGGCACTGGGGGAGACGCGGTCCGTGGACCGTCGGGGATGACGATACGACCCTGGGTCTCGTCCGAGCACGTCGGAGTCTCGCTGATCCACTAGTGGGGGCCGCCCCCGTCACCACGAAGCTGCGGGTCCATCGGCCGGTCGAAGAGCATCCGACTCCGCCGGTTCAACGCGTCCCAGTACCACTCGTCCCGGAACGCCTCCGGGGTGGGCTCGACGAAGGTGCGGCTCGTCTCGGGCCACACGATGATGGCGTCGACGATCTCGCTCAGAAGGAGATCCCCGTAGACCTCGGCCACCGACCCGTCCCTGTTGCGCAGGGTGGTCACGGCACCGGCGGCCACCGTGGAGAGGGGCGGGGCGGACGTGTCGAAGACGCGCGCGTCATCGCCCGGGGCGCTCGGCAGGCGGGCCACCGCGTCCGGTAGGCCGGCCAACTGACCGTCCCGCGCGAACGACTGGATGACCCAGGTGGCGCCCGGGTGGCGAAGCTCCAACCACGCAACGGGCGTGATCTCGCCGACGGGAACACCGAGCCGGTTCGGTCGGACGCGTGGGTGTTTCGATACGTGAAGGCCCCCCGCCAGAAAGAGGCTTCGGCGGCCCTCGAGGAG
>JAUIML010000282.1 GCA_030432715.1 Acidimicrobiia bacterium
CACCGTCATCGCCGATGCCGCGTTGGAGCTGCTGGACATCCTCGGATGAAGCGAGCGGTCGCGCTCGGCGCGCTGCTGTTCGCCCTGGCGGGCGTGAGCCCCGCCACGGCGCAGGTCGACAGCATCGTCGTGACCCCGGCCGAAGACCTCCTCGACGGCCAGGGCGTCGAGATCACGGCGACCACGGTCGGCTCGAACTACGCCACGCTCGGGCTCTGTCCCGAGTCGATCGCCCCCCAGGTCGGCGACCCGACCACCGACCTCCTGTCGACCCGCAACCATTGCGTCGGGCTGCTCTGTGTCCACGACGGATCGACCGACCCGACCCTGGCCGAGCAGATCGCGTTCGACTGCCCGTTGGTCGTGCAGCCCCGGCCGATCTCGACGGTCACCGCGTCGGTCGACCTCCCCCGGGTGACCACCGACGGCACCGACTGTGCGGTCGACCCCTGCGTGATCGTGTTCAACACCTGGACGTCCTCGACGGCGCAGGGTGCCGTGTCCGCCGCAGTGACGTTCGACGACACGGTGCCGCCGGCCACCACCGAAGCACCGGTCACGACGACCACCATCGAGCTCTCGGCACCGACGATCACCTCCACGGTGCCGCCGGTCACCACCGTTGCGTCGACGGCGCCGACGGTTCCGCAGACCTCGGTGGCCCTGACCACCGTGCCCACGCAGGTCCTGGGTACCCAGGAGCTGAACGACGACGGAGAACTGGCACTCACCGGGTTCGACGTCGGCGCCCTGGCCGGGTTCGGTCTCGCCCTCGTCGCCGCGGGCAGTGTGGCCGCGACGCGAGGTCGACGTTTCTAGAGTTCGATCTGGGCTCGGGTGAGCGCGGTGGCGTGGGGCCGGATGTGGTCGTCGAGCACCCGCACGTGTTCGGGGTGGGTCGAGTAGGTCCGGTAGTCGTCGACCGAATCGAAGTCGCCGCTGACCACGACGGTCGCCGTGCCCTCGGCCAGCCCGAGATCGCGCCCGACCGTGTACGCCCTGATCTCCGGGATGAGCGCGGGCAAGCGGCCGAGTTCGTCGATGACCCGTTGGACGAGTGCCTCGTCGACACCGTCGAAGGAGAGCAGGACCGTGTGGCGGATCATGGCGGTGGACCGCTACACCCAGCGACGATCGGCCGGCGGGGCCACCATGTCGGCCGACGGCTCCCAGGTCGACTGCTTCATCGCCTGGCGGAGGTGGCTCTCCGAGAACATGTCCTCCTCCCGGGAGAACTTCCCGTCGCCCGCGTACTCGAGGTACGACATCCCGAAGTTGTCGATCGGCTGACCGTCGGGTGTCTCACCCGGCAGGCGGTTGCTCCAGCGCAGGAACACCCGGTCGCCGTCGATCGCTTCCCAGAAGTGCGGGAAGTCCCAGCTCTCGAGGCCCGCCATGGAGTTGTCGAGGAACTCCACGAGCGCGTCGGGCCCCTGGTGGCGCCCCCACACGGAATCGATGAAGACGGCGTCGTCGGTGAACACCTCCTTGAGTGCACTCCAAGGGATGTCGCCGGCGATCGCGGCGCGACGCAACTCCAGGTACCGCTGAATCGCGGCTTCGATCTCTGCTCGTTCGTGGGCCATGACCAGACGGTAACGTCAGCAGCGATGTCAGAAGAAATGCTCGGGGAGGACGCCACCGACAACGAGTCGCTGGTCGCAGGGGTCCTGGCCGGCGACCGCACGGCGATCGGCAGGGCGATCACCCTCGTCGAGTCGACGCGCCCCGACCATCACGCGCGGGCCCGCGAGCTGCTGGCGGCGCTGCTGCCCCACACCGGCGGGGCCAACCGGGTCGGGATCACCGGAGTCCCCGGCGTCGGCAAGTCGACCTTCATCGAGACGCTGGGCACGAGGCTCACCGCCGCCGGGCACCGAGTGGCCGTGCTCGCGGTCGACCCTTCGAGCAGCCGCACCGGCGGCTCGATCCTCGGCGACAAGACCCGCATGGCGCGACTGGCCGTGGACGAACGAGCCTTCATCCGCCCGGCCCCTTCGTCGGGCACGCTCGGCGGCGTGGCTCGGGCGACGCGCGAATCCATGCTCGTCCTGGAAGCGGCCGGGTACGACGTCGTCATCGTCGAGACGGTCGGTGTCGGCCAGTCGGAGACCGTCGTGCACAGCATGGTCGACGTGTTCGTCGTGTTGATGCTGCCCGGCGCCGGCGACGAGTTGCAGGGCATCAAGAAGGGCGTCCTCGAGCTCGCCGATCTCCTCGCGGTCAACAAGGCCGACGGCGACAACGCCCCACGCGCCGCGCTGGCTGCCGGCGACTACCGCCGCGCCCTGCACCTGCTGCAACCGTCCAGTGAGCACTGGACCCCGCCCGTCTTGACCTGCTCGGGCCTCACCGGTGAAGGCCTCGACGAACTGTGGACCCAGATCGAGCTCCACCGTTCGAAGCTGACGGCCTCTGGCGAACGAGACGAGCGGCGTCGTCGTCAACAGCTCGAGTGGATGAACGCGATGCTGCTCGACGAACTGGTCGCCCGATTCGAGTCCGACCCCGTCGTGAAGGCCCGGCGACGGGTGGTCGAAGCCGCGGTCCTCGCGGGCGAGATGACCCCGTCGGCGGCCGTCGCAGCCCTCCTGGCCGACTGACGTCCCGCCTCGACGCCCATCGTCCCCGTGCCGTACGCTGAGCCGTCGGGGAGGCGTTGACCCTTCAGCTGGCCTGGTCGCGGCGTTGAAGGAGAGCCACAGCGAAACCGGCCCCTCCGATCTTCTTCCGAGGGCAAATCGCATGGCCGGCTTCTCCCACCGAATGACCCGTCGATGCGTCGGCGCGGTCGGTGGCGGGCTCGTCCTGGCGATCGCGGCGGCCACGCCGGCCGGGGCCCACCACGACCCCGAACTCCTCGCCGAGCTCGAACGCCAGGCCGAGACGCTCGCGCCGGTGTCCGCAGCCGGCGGGCTCCCCATGGGGCTCGTCGTGGGTGCCACGCTCGCCCTGCTGGCCGTGGCCTGCTGGATGCGGGGCCTGCGCCCGTCACGCCGCGCCGTCGGGCTCGTCGGTGTGGTTGCCGTGCTGTCGGCGCCCCTGGCCTCGCCGGCGAGCGCGGCGACGGTGTTGCTCCCGGACCTGATCTCCGATCAGCCCGACCCTGCAGGTGGGGTCGAGGTCAACACCTACACCGGCACGCCCCGGCTGATCCTCCGCTTCGACGGGTACGTGACCAATGTCGGCGACGGCCCGCTCGAGGTGTCGGGCAACCCCCAGATCCTCGACCCCGCGGACGATGCCGGCGTGCGCCAGCGGGCGATCGACACCAACGGTGACTGGACGGTCGTGGGTTCGCCGCTCGTCCAGTACGAGACGGCCGACGGTCACAACCACTTCCACCTGATGGAGGTGGGCCGGTACTCCCTCTGGAACGAGGCGAAGACCGCCGAGGTCGCCCCCGGCCAGAAGATCGGCTTCTGCCTGTACGACATCGGCCACGCGGAGGACGAGGACTGGACCGGTCCCCACCCCGAGCGCGTGTACTCCGGCGACGTCACCCAGTTCTGCGACAGCGAGAAGCCCGACACCACCGACCTCGTGATGGGGGTGAGCGCCGGCTGGCGAGACCTCTACGGCGCCTACCTCACCTTCCAGTGGATCGACGTCTCCGACACGGCCCCGGGCGTCTACTACCTGGCCAACGAAGCCGATCCGTGGGATCGGATCGCGGAGTCCGACGAGACCAACAACCAGGTCGGATTCGCCGAGACCTCGTCGATTGTTCCCGGCTACAACGCTCGTCCGGTCGGTCCGGTGGTGACCGATGGCGAGCCGGTGGACGTCGGACTCGTCACCGAGGCGTTCGGCTCACCGGGCAGTCGCAAGTTCCGGATCGTGACCCCGCCGGCGCGGGGCACCCTCGACGTGGCGACCGGCGTGGCGTTCTCGTCGGCTTCGGTGACCTACACCCCTGAGCCCGGCTACGCCGGGATCGACAGCTTCGAGTACGTGGCGTTCGACGAGGCCAGCGACTATCCGCTCAACCCGACCCGCGCGTCGGCGTCGCTCCGGATCGGCGACCCGGGCGCCGCGTCGGTCGACATCTCCGGTGCGCCGGCCTCGGTCGTCGTGGGCACGTCGGCGGATCTCGAGGCCGCCATCGTCAACGCCCCCGACGCGGTGACCTG
>JAUIML010000026.1 GCA_030432715.1 Acidimicrobiia bacterium
CGACGCGGTGCACGCGAGCGAACGCGACGACATCGAGCTGTGGTGCTGGTCGTTGCGCGACGAGGAAGTGCCCGACGATCCGAGGATCCACGCGTTCGAGTACTCCATGATCGAGCACCACGTGTACGCCAAGCGTCTCTACACCCTCGACGCGCTCGTCCTGCCGTTCACCGAGGGGATGCTCACCACCGGCACGATCGGCGACGCGATCGGTGTCGGCATTCCCGCCCTCTGCTCGTCGTGGGGGTATCTCCGCGAGGCGATGGGCGACGCCGGCATCTACTACGGCGACACCCGGGAGGAGCTCACCGCCTGCATCGACGGGTTGACGTCGGAGGTTCTCGATGCCGCGCGCGCAGCGATCCCGGGTCGTCGGGATGCGCTCGACTGGCGTCCGATCGCCGAGGCGACGTTCTCCCTCGTCGACGGCGTCGTCGGCTCCCGCTGAAGGAGTTTCGGTCGCAGGGGCCGGGAGGGGTAGCGTCGCCGCCATGGAACTTGGATTCACATGGGGCTACTGGACGCAGGCGATGCCCGAGAACTTCCTGGAGCTGAGCAAGATCGCGGAAGATGCGGGGTTCGACTGCATCTGGTCGGCCGAGTCGTGGGGGTCGGATGCCTTCTCGCCGCTCGCCTACATCGCGGCGCACACCGACCGGATCAAGCTGGGCACCGGGGTCGTGCAGCTGTCGGCCCGCACGGCCGCGGCGACGGCCATGCACGCCATCACCCTCGACCATCTCTCCGGCGGTCGTCTGATCCTCGGCCTCGGCGTTTCGGGGCCCCAGGTCGTCGAGGGGTGGTACGGCATGCCGTCCCGCAAGCCTCTGGCCCGCACGCGCGAGTACGTCGAGGTCCTCCGCACGATCTTCCGGCGCGAGGGCCCCGTCGAGTTCCAGGGTGACCACATCCAGATGCCCTACACCGGCGAGGGCGCCGAGGGCCTGGGCAAGCCGCTCAAGGTGATGACCCATCCGTTGCGCGAGATCCCGATCTGGATCGGCGCGGAGGGCCCGAAGAACGTCACGCAGACGGCGGAGATCGCCGATGGCTGGTTGCCGCTCTACTACTCGCCCTTCCGACCCGAGGTCTACGCCGACCAGCTGGCGGGGGCGAGCGACGACTTCCAGATCGCGGTGAACGTCTCCATGAAGGTCACCGACGACATCGAGGCGGCGCTCTACGGCACGAGGGCGTCGCTCGGGTTCTACATCGGCGGCATGGGAGCCAAGGGGCAGAACTACCACACCAAGCTGATGGCGCGGATGGGCTACGAGGAAGAGGCCTACAAGATCCAGGACCTCTTTTTCGAGGGCAAGCGCGACGAGGCCATCGCGGCCGTACCCGCCGAGTTCGCCGACGAGATCTCGTTGGTCGGTCCGGTCGAGCGCATCCGCGAACGCCTCCAGGCGTGGGAGGAGAGCCCCGTGACCATGATCAACGTGAGCGCCCGTACCGAGGAAGAGATCAGGCTGCTCGCCGATGTCGTGAAGGGCTAGGCACCCGGCTCTTGACTGGCGACGAGCTGATCACGATTGCCGTTCTGATCGGCACGTTCGGCGTCCTGGTCCTCGACCGGGTACCGCCGTCGGCCACGGTGCTCGGCGCCACGTTGGCGTTGCTCGTTGCGGATGTGGTCGGACCCCGCGAGGCCTTCGCCGGGTTCTCCAACCCGGCGCCGATCACCGTCGCCGCGCTCTTCGTCGTCGCCGCGGGAAGCCAGAGAACAGGACTCGTGTCGGCGCTCGTGTCGCGATTACTCGGGCGTCCGAGCCGACGCGGGTTCGCCCATGCGCGTCTGCTCGTCCCGACCGTCGGGGCGAGCGCGCTCTTCAACAACACGCCGCTCGTGGCGATGCTGATCCCCGATGTCGTCGCGTGGACCCGGCGGAATCGTCGCGACGCCTCCCGGTACCTCCTCCCGCTCTCCTATGCGGCGATTCTCGGCGGCACGCTCACCGTGCTCGGAACGTCGACCAATCTCGTGGTCTCGGGCCTCCTCGAGGACACCGGCGAGGATGCGCTCGGGGTGTTCGAGTTCGCCAAGGTCGGCGCGCCGGTCGCGGCGGTCGGAATGCTGGTGCTCTTCGCGGTGTCGATCCCGCTCCTGAGATCGCGGATGTCGACCCCCGAGCAGTTCGACGCAACGGCGCGGGAGTTCCTCGTCGAGATGCGGGTGACCGGCCACGCGTCGGTGGCGGGGAGGACCGTCGAGGCGGCCGGATTGCGCGGACTGGCCGGCGTGTATCTCGTCCAGATCCGTCGCGGCGCCCGCTCGATCGCGCCGGTGGGGCCCGAGGAAGTGCTGGAGGCCGGCGACGAGTTGGTGTTCGCCGGGGAGGTCTCCAACGTCCTCGATCTCCAGCGGATGCGAGGGCTCGAGCCCACCGGTCACGAGATGGTCGACACGCTCGCCGTTGCCGGCCGAGGCCTCTACGAGGTCGTCGTCGGCCGGATGTCGCCGATCGCGGGCCAGACGCTACGCGAAGCCGACTTCCGGGCCCGCTACGACGCCGCGGTGATGGCGGTCCATCGTGCCGGTCACCGGCTCGATGCGAAGTTCGGCGACGTTCGGCTCCGTCATGGCGACACCCTGGTCGTCGTGGCCGGCACGGACTTCCGGGCCCGCTGGTCGCAAGGACCCGACTTCCTCGTCGTCGCGGCGCTCGACGCGCCCGTGCCCGTCGCGAGCGCGAAGGCTCCGGCCGTGGGTGTCACGCTCGCGGCATTCGTCGTGCTCTCGGGACTCGGCGTCGTCTCGACGATGGAAGGCGCCCTCCTGGCTGCCGCCGCGATGGTGGCGACACGCGTCCTCACCTTCGACGAAGCCAAGCGGGCGATCGACCTCGACGTCGTGCTCCTGATCGGGGCTGCCTTCGGGCTCGGAGCCGCGGTGGAGCAGAGCGGGCTCGCCGTGTCGATCGCCGGCGGATTCGTCGACGGGCTCGACGGCTTGGGGGTGTTCGGCATCGCGTTGGCGGTGGTCATGGCGACGTCGGTGTTGACCGAACTCATCACCAACAACGCAGCCGCGGTCGTGGTGTTCCCGATCGCGCTCGCCATCGCCGGGCCGGCCGGAATCGACCTTCGCATCATGGCCATCGCGGTTGCGATCGCGGCGTCGACGTCGTTCCTCTCGCCGATCGGCTACCAGACGAACACCATGGTCTACGGCCCCGGGGGCTATCGCGTGACCGATTATGTGCGCTCGGGTCTGCCATTGACCATCGCCGTCCAGCTCACCATCGCCACGATGGTGGTCGCGCTGGGCTGACTGCGGTCACCGGCGCCACGGGGCGACCCATTGATAGCGCGTGGCGGGGCGCAGGCCGTCGAGCTCGGGAACGCCGTGCGATCCGCCGAGGAATGCGGCGAGGGCTCGTTGCGCGTGGGCGGGGATGTTGACGACGCTGATCTCGAGGCCGTCTGCCGCCAGGTCGGCGATGACCTCGGAGAGGGTCGTTGCGCCGCTGTAGTCGAGGCGCCCGCAGTTCGCGACGTCGATCACCATCGAGGTGGCTTCGGGGTGTTCGGCGACCGCCGCCCGGACCGCGTCCTCGAGCGCGGGGGTCGACGCGAACCAGACGACGCCGCCCGGCCGCATGACGATGCGGTCGTCGACCATCTCGTAGGCATGATCGACCCGCATCTCCCGGTAGAGGTGGAAGCCGATCGAGAGCGCCACCCCGGCCAGGATCCCTCGCTCGACGTTGGGAGAGAACGCGAGCGTGGCGGCGAAGGTCCCGGTCGCGATTGCCGCCTGCGGTGCGCTCTTGGCCCACATCCGCAGGATCGGGCGGGGCTGGAACAGCCGGAACACGGCGGTGAAGACGATGGCTCCGAGCACGGCGCGTGGCAGCGGTTCGAGGGTGGAGGCCAACGGAAGGACGGCGATCACCACTGCGCCGGTCACTGCGCCGGACCACTTGCTCCTCGCTCCGGCGAGTCGACCGAGCGAGCTGCGGGCGAACGACCCACCGACGGGAAACGCACCCGCGAGCGCCGAGACGACGTTGGCGACGCCCGAGCCCACGAACTCGCGGTTGGCGCTCCACGGGATCCGGTCGGCGGCGGCGAATGTGCGGCTGATCGACGCCGGCTCGGCGAACCCGACGAGTGCGATGATGATGCCCGGCACGATCAGATCGGGCGTCTTGGCGAACGGCAGGTCGAGGCCGAGCGAGAGGAAGCCGTCCGGAACCGCGCCGATGGTCATGCCGCCGTACTCGGTGACCTCGCTCCAGACGATCGTGCCGGCGACCACCAGCAGCACGCCGGGAAACAGCGGGTGGATCCGACGGGTGCCGAGTACGACGACGATGGTGACGACCGACAGAACGAGCGAGGTCTGCGACCACTCGGCGGGGTGGGCGATCGTCCACCAGGCGCGCTGGAGCACCCCGTCGCTCTCGGGTTCGACGCCGAACATCGACGGCATCTGTGACGACACGATCAGGATCGCGGCTGCGGCGGTGAAACCCTGGAGCACAGGTTGTGACATCAGGTAGGCGACGGTGCCCATGTGGAGCAGCCCGAGCAGCACGCGGGTGACGCCGACGATCAGCGCGAGGAGCGCCGCATCCCTCACGTAGTCGTCACTGCCGACCTGCTCGAGGCCCGACAGCGCACCGAAGGTCAGAAGCGACGTGAGTGCGGCCGGCCCGGTTTGGAGGTAGGGCGACGACATGAACGGCGCAGCGAGGAGCACCGGCAGGGCGGCGGCGAACAGGCCGATGTGGGGTGGCACGCCGGCGATCTCGGCGTAGGCCAGCGACTGCGGAATGAGGACGAGGGCGACCGAGATGCCTGCGATGAGATCGCCGGTGTGTGGGCGAGGCATCCCTAGACGTTGCGGCGATGTCACCCCACGAGTGAATCACGTCGTCGGGTGATTCACGGCGTTCGGTCAGCGGTCGTAGGCGACGACCTCGAACTCGATGCCGTCGTGGTCGAGGAAGTAGAACCGCCGCCCCGGGTCGTAGGTCATGAAGCTGTAGGGCTCGATGCCCTCGGCCCGGACGTTGCGCTCGATCGGGTCGAGGTCATCGACGAGCACGCCGAGGTGCTGGAGTCCGGCCACTCGGTCGGGGTCGGCTCGCGCCGCCGGATCCTCCGGCGGGGCGTAGAGCGCGACATAGGACGTGTCGGTGCCGACGTGCACGGTCCGCCCGCCCATCGCCGACGGTCCGGCCCAGCGGACGTGCCAACCGAAGATGCGGCTGAGCAGTGCGGCGCTCTCGTCGGGGTCCGCGACCGTGACATTGGCGTGTTCGAGTACTGGCTGACCGGACATGGGAACCCTCCAAATATTGAAACTATCAACTTGCTTTATGTCACGGTGCGCTCGTTTCGTCCAATTGTCAAGGAAATCATTGCGAAATATCCGCTACCCTGCAGTCATGCACGAGTCCTCCGGGATCGGTGACGCCCAGCGGCGCATCGTCGACCATCTGAAACGGGCCGGGGCCAGCACCACGGCCGGCATCGCCGATGCGCTCGGCGTGACCACCCAGGCGGTTCGCCCCCAGCTCGTGGAACTCGAGGAGCGGGGTCTCGTCAACGCCGAGACGCTCGTCACGGGTACGCGTGGCCGTCCGCCCGTCGGCTGGGCGCTGTCGCCGCTCGCCATCGACCTGTTTCCCGATCGCCACGGCGATCTGACCGTCGAGCTGCTCCGCACCATGCGCAGCGAGCTCGGTGACGAGGCGGTCGAGCGGGTCCTGGCCACCCGGGATCGCAACCATCTCGCGGATCTCCACGCCGAGATGGCGCACCTCGACCCCGACGACGTGGCGGCGCGGGTTGCGGTTCTCGCCGAGCAACGGACCCTGCAGGGGTACATGGCCGAGGTCACCGTCGACGGCGACGCCTTGGTGCTCACCGAGCACCACTGTCCCGTGTGCGCGGCAGCAACCGAGTGTCAGAATCTCTGCCGCAACGAACTCGAGCTCTTCCGGGCCGCGATCGGCGATGACGCAGAGGTCGAGCGCACCGGTCATCTGCTGTCCGGAGATCAGCGATGCGTGTATCGCATTCGTGCTCGCTCCCGGGCCTGACCCACTAGTTTCGGCCCTCGTGACGCTCATCGACCTCCTCGCCGAACGGGGCACCACGACACGGAGAAAGGCCGGGACCATCCTCTTCTACGAGGGCGAACCGGCCTCGTCCGTCTACGGCCTGGTCGGCGGTCGAGTCCGGATCGAGGTCAACACCCCCACCGGCGGGCGATTGGTGCTCGCCGTGAAGGAGGCCGGCGATCTGGTCGGCGAGCTGGGTGCCCTCGACGGCCGGCCGCGATCGGCGACCGCCGTCGCGATGGAGGCGGTCGAGCTGGTGCAACTGGGGGTCGACGGATTCCTCGCCGCGTTGGAAGCCCAGCCGCAGCACGCCGTGGCCCTCCTGCAGCGGGTCAGCCGCGATCTGCGCGACTCGGTCGACCGCACGACAGCTCGCGCCAGCGCCGACACCACCCAACGACTCGCGATGTTGCTGGCCGATCTGGCCGATCGCTACGGCGAACACACGGGCGAGGCGGTCGAGATCGACCTCTCGTTGACCCAGGACGACGTGGCCGGGTGGATCGGGGCGACCCGCGAGGCCACCGCCCGCGCGCTGCGCACGCTGCGCGACCAGGGCTGCGTGGTGACCGCGCGTCGTCGGATCAGTGTCGTCGACCTGACCGGATTGCGCGACGTCGCAACGGGGACGACGACGTGAGCCGCTGGGCCGAACGAGACGATGTCCAACGCGGCGCCAGTTACGACGAGCGGTGGCGGGCGCTGGCCGAAGCCGGTGAGTCGATCCACGGCGAAGCCGATCTGGTGATGGGTCTGCTGGCCGAACTCGGAATGGAGCGGCCCGGCCGCGTGCTCGACGCCGGATGCGGGACCGGTCGCGTGGCCATCGAGCTGGACCGCCGCTGCGTCGACGTGGTCGGCATCGACCTCGACGAACCGATGCTCGACGAAGCCCGCCGCAAGGCCCCCGAGCTGCCGTGGGTGCTGGCCGACCTGACCGCCGCCCGCGCCGGTGACGACTTCGACGTGGTGGTGATGGCCGGCAACGTCATGATCTTCGTGAGTCCCGGCACCGAGGCCGTCGTGGTCGCCAACATGGCCGCGCACCTCCGCCCCGGCGGTGTGCTGGTCGCCGGCTTCCAGACCGGCGGCCCGCGTCTCTCGGCCGCGGCCTACGACCGCCATTGCGCCGACGCCGGTCTCGTGGCGGTCGACCGATGGGCCACCTGGGATCGTGAACCCTTTGCCGGGGGTGACTACGTGGTGTCGGTGCATCGGAAGCCCTGACCTGTTCGTCGGGTGTCGCGAGAACGTGGAAGGATCGACACATGGAGCATTTCGCGGACCGCACGGCGGTCATCACCGGCGGAGCGAGCGGCATCGGCCTCGCCACCGCGGAGCGAGTCGGGCGGGAGGGCATGAATCTCGTCATCGCCGACATCGAGGAACGGGTGCTCGAGACCGAAGTCGCCCGGTTGCAGGCCGACGGGTTCCGGGCGATCGGCGTGGTCACCGACACCGCCGACTACGACTCGGTCAAGGCGCTGGCCGCTCGGGTGGCCGACGAGTTCGGCGATGTGCACTTCCTGTTCAACAACGCCGGCGTCGGGGGCGGCGGGCCGATGCTCGAACCCGACGACATGGACATCTGGAACTGGACGCTCGGAGTCAACCTCTACGGCGTGGTCCACGGCATCAAGGCCTTCGGCGGCGCGATGGTGGCCCACGGTCAGGACTGCCACATCGTCAACACGGCCTCGATGGCCGGGCTCCTGCCCACGCCGGGCCTCGGGGTCTACACCGCGTCGAAGTACGCGGTGGTCGCCATCAGCGAGACGCTCGCCCTGGAGACGGCCGACACCAACCTCGGTGTCTCGGTGTTGTGCCCAGGATTCGTACGGACGGGTATCGCCGAGAGCGACCGCAACCTCCCCGAGCACATGGCTGCCACCCTCGAGGAACCCACGGCGGAGGAAGAGATGCTGCGGGCCATGGTCCGCGACCTGGTGAGCGGCGGGATCCCACCGGCCGAAGTGGCCGATGCCGTGCTCGACGCCGTGCGCCAGAACCGCTTCTACATCCTTCCTCACCCCCAGTACGGCACCCAGGTCGCGGCCCGCGGGGTTCGCATCGCTTCCGGCGACGCGCCGCTCGGTTGGGACATCTGAACCTCGATGGCGGACTCGTCCGATCACGCGCTCGCCGCGCGCGTCGCCGCGGAGACGGGTGAACTCCTCGTCCGACTGCTCGAGAACCCGGCCGCCAACGGACGCGGGTGGCACTCGATCGAGTACACGGGCGACCGCTCCGCCCACGAGTTCATCATGCGCGAGCTCGGTCGTGAGCGGCCCGACGACATCGTGTTGTCGGAGGAAGGGCGCGACGATCCCGCTCGGCTCGCGTCGGATCGCGTGTGGATCGTCGATCCGCTCGACGGCTCGAGCGACTTCGGCTGGAGCGATCACTGGTCGGTTCACGTGGCCCTCGTGGAGAACGGCAAGCCGACAGCCGGCGCCGTGTCCGTGCCCGGATGGGACACCACCTGGGCGACCGAGCCGACGCCGAAACCGATCATGTCGCGGGTGGGGGAGCGTCCCCGGATCCTGGTGTCTCGTTCCCGCCGCCACATCGACGGCCGGCTGCTCGCCGAAGGCCTGGGGGCCGAGGTGATGGCCGTCGGCAGCGCCGGTGTGAAGGCCATGGCCGTGGTGCGAGGTGAGGTCGACGCCTACGTGCACGGTGGCGGGCTCTACGAGTGGGATTCCTGTGCGCCGGTAGCGGTGGCCGAAGCGGCCGGGCTCGTCGCCTGCCGGCTCGACGGCAGCGAACTCTGGTTCAACAAGGACGACCCCTGGTCACCCGGCCTCGTGATCTGCAAGCCTGAGCTGGTGGAGGGGATCACGATGGTGATGTCGGGGCGGAGATGACGGAGATGGCAGAGAAGCCGGTCAAGGTCCGCTACACGTCGCGCTCGCTCGAGCGTCACATCCGGGCCCCGCGTGACCACGCCTGGAACGTCCTCCTCGAGACGATCGAGCAGTCGGCGGGCCCCTACGTCGAGGTCGGCGATCCGGCCCCGCACGGGGTCGGCTCCGTGCTGCACCTCCCGCGGGGCGAGGGTGCGCCGTTGGTCGAGACGGTGCAATCGTTCGAGCCGCCGTGGCGGCGCAACTACCGGGTCGAGGGCGACATGGCGCTCGAGTTCTACGAGGGAACCTTCCTCTTCCGCGACGACGGCGACGAATGCCACCTCGCATGGGGGGTCGTGGTCGATCCGGAACCGAGCGAGGCGGGGCTGGAGTTCCTCGGCCACGCGATGACGGCCATGGGTGACTTCATGGATCGGGTCGTGGCGCGGGCCGAGGGCTGAGCACCGCCCGTGCCGCGTCCAGCGCGACCTCGGTCACGGCGAGACAGTGGGCGGTGGTGACGAGGTGCTCGGTGCCGTTGCCCACGTCGTCGATCAGGGTCGATGCCCATGAGAGTTCGTCGCCCGAGCAATCGATCCGTTCGATCCCGCCGGAGTCGACGACGATGAGATGGTCGGCGCCGGGCTCGCCGCCCGGGTCGGTGTTGGCCCGCACCTCGATCGTGCCGGTCTCGCCGGTGATCATCAGGCGGACATCGCCCCAGCTCTCGAGCCCGTCGGGGGTCAGCCAGTCGACGCGGACGTAGGCCGAACCGGTGCCGCCCTCGAGGAGGAGCTCGCCCACCTGTTCTGGATGCGTCCGATCGGGCGCCGGCGTGGTGCGAGCGGCGACCACACCAAGGTCGGTCGTGCCCAGGAGCCGAGCGGCGTGGTGGATCTGATGGCTGGCCAGATCCACCAGCATCGGGCCCGACCGGGCTGGATCGTAGAACCAGTCCGGCCGCGAGTCGCCGAGGCGGTGGGGTCCGAGCCCGAGGACGTGGCGGACGGCACCGATCCGGCCGCCGGCGACGAGCGCGTCGGCGCGGACCACGGCCCGGCTGGTGAAGTGTTCGGTGTAGGCGACCCACCAGCGCCGCCCGCTCGCGGCCACGGCGCCCCGCACCCGTCCCAGCTGTTCGTCGTCCACCACGGCGGGTTTGGCGACGAGCACGTCGGCCCCGGTCCCCAGCCACTCCGTGGCGTGGTCGGCGCGAAGGCTCGGCACCGACGCGATCACGACGAGGTCGGGCCGGGCCGCACGAAGGTCGTCGGGGGCGACGACCGGCACGTCGGGGAACACCAGCGCGAACATGCCGTCGTGGTCGCCGGGAGTGTCGACCCAGCCGACACACTCGGCTCCCGCCTCGAGGAGCCCGGCCGTGAGCACGATCGCATGAGGGTGGGCGACGCCGACGACGCCGAAGCGAACGATCGAAGGATGGTCTGGGTCGGCCACGGCCGGAACGGTAGCGTCCCTCTCGTCGTCGAGGGAGTGTGCAGTGTCGGATCCAATGAACCCGATCGAGCGGGTGGTCGCCACCGAGGAGATCCGTCGACTGGCATATCGCTACGCCGATGCGCTCGACCGTCGCGACCTCGACCAGCTCGTCTCGCTCTACCGACCCGATGCGTGGTTCGGTCCGCACGGCGAGGGCCCCGAAGCCTGCCGGGCCTTCTTCCGCGAGTCGTTGGCCGAGATCGGCATCTCGGTCCTGCTCGTGGCGAATCACCTGGTGGAGTTCGATGACGCCGACAACGCCACCGGCACGGTGTGGACCCACGGCTTCGTCGACGACCATGACGATGGGTTCATCCAGCAGCTGATCAAGTACGACGACCGCTATGTGCGAGTCGACGGCGAGTGGCGGTTCACCCGCCGGCGTCACTTCCTCTGGCTCGGCTGGAAACACGACGAACCGGCGCCGCTCGTCCAGGCGCCGGCGAACTGGCCCGAACGTCAGGTCGGGCTCGGTTCGATTCCCTACGACGATCCGGCGTGGCAGGAGTTCTGGGCCGAGCGATGAACAGCGACCCGGGCTGGGAATCACCTGGCGGACCCTCGCCTTCGGCCTCGTTCCCCAGCTCGCGATCCGACGAGCGGCCAAGTCTCCCTCCAGCAGCGTCCGAACAGCGACGCCGGCTGATCGCGACCAAGGTGCGGCGGGTTCGCCCGACACCGACTCCGGGTCGATCGGCCGTAGCGTGTCCCGCCATGCGTACCCGACTCGCCGCCCTCCTCGTCGTCGCCCTGCTCGCCGCTGCGTGTGGCGGCGACGGCGACGCGGAACCCGATGCCGACGCGTCGACGACCACGTCGGCCGAAGCCGGAGACGACGCCTCGACGTCCACGACCGAACCCGGCGTGGAGGTCGGACCCCCGACCACTCGGGGACCGGCCCCGACCGTCGAGGTCGAACCCATCGGGTCGCTCGGGAGCATCTCGGTGCTGTCGGGAGAACCGCCGTATCGAGGCGTGCTCGGCCAGGTCGACCCCGACCGCAACATCGTCGCTCCGGTGGCACTTCCCCCCGCCGCGGCGGCCGACGGGATCGCCCCCCTGACCGGGCTGCCGCTGAGCGACCCGTCGATCGCTGAACGTCCCGCCGTCCTCGTGAAGATCGACAACACCAACCGAGGTCGCCCGCAGGAAGCGCTGGCCCAGGCCGACCTCGTCTACGAGGAGATGATCGAGGGCGGGTTCACCCGCCTGGCCGTCGTGTACCACTCCAACGCTCCGCTGATGGGCCCGATCCGATCCGGGCGCACCACCGACATCGCCCTGATCGGCTCGCTCAACGAGCCCGTCTTCGCGTGGTCCGGGGCCAACCTCGTCCACGCCGCGCTGCTGCGTCGCCAGACGATGGTCGACCTCGGGGCCCAGAGCCGCAGCGAGTACTTCCGGGCCAGTGACCGGCCGGGCACCTACGACCTGATGAGCGAGGCCCAGACCCTGCTCGACATCGCCGTCGGTCGCGGCGACGGAGGCGCACCACCGCCCCACTTCGAGTACCGCGACGAGACCATCGGCCTCCCCGCCGAGGCCCGGCCGGCGTCGACCGTCACGGTCGACTTCCCGTCGGTCACCGCCACGTGGGACTGGGACGCCGCAGCCGGCGGCTGGGCCCGCACTCAGGACGGCACCGAGCACGTCGACGCGCAGGGCGAGCGCGTGGTCGCGGCCAACGTCGTGATCGCCGAGGTGCGCCAGGTGGCGACCGGCTCCGTCGACACCGCCGGTTCGACCGTCTTCGAACAGCAGTTCCTCGGCTCCGGTCGGGGCTGGGTGCTCACCGACGGCCACGTGGTCGAGGTGACCTGGACGAAGCCGAGCCTGCGCTCGGTCGCCACGTGGACCACCGCCGACGGTGTGCCCGTCGCCCTCACCCCCGGGATCACCTGGGTCGAGTTGGCTCCACCGGAGAAGACGACGATCGGCTGACCGCCCTGAGGCGCGAACGAAGCCGCCCCAAAGGAGTGGCGCTCCGTTCCCGTGTCGATCGACGCTCGGGTCAGAGCTTCTGGAGCAGAGTCCCGGTCCCGAGGCCGCCGCCGCAGCACATGGTGACGAGCCCGTACTCGATGTCGGAGCGCTGCATCTCGTGGACCGCCTTGGTCACGAGGATCGAGCCGGTGCCGCCCAGCGGATGCCCGAGGCCGATGGCCCCGCCGTTGGGGTTGACCGTGTCCATGTTCGGGGAGAACTCCTTCTCCCAGGCGAGCACGACCGAGGCGAACGCCTCGTTGATCTCGACCACGCCGATGTCGTCCATCGTGAGCCCGTTGTCGTCGAGGAGCTTCCTGGTCGCGTCGATCGGGCCGGTCAGCATCAGCACCGGGTCGGTGCCGACGAGACAGGTGTCGACGATCCTGGCCAACGGCTTCAGGCCGAGCTCCTCGGCCTTCTCACGGGTCATCATCAGCACGGCACCGGCGCCGTCGCTGATCTGGCTCGAGGATCCGGCGGTGTGCACGCCGTCTTCTCGGGCGACGGGCTTGAGGTTGGCGAGACCCTCGAGTGTGGTGTCGCGCAGGCCACCGTCGCGGGTGACCGTGGTGGTCTGCTCGGTCGCGTTGCCCTCTTCGTCGCGCACCGGGGCGTCGATCGGGACGATCTGAGTGCTGAACGCGTCTTCGGCCCAGGCCTTTGCGGCGAGCTCCTGGCTGCGCAACCCGAACTCGTCGGCGTCCTGACGGGTGATGCCCCACTGGTCGGCGATCCGCTCGGCGCCCTCGAACTGGGAGGTCCACTCGTAGTGCTCCCAGTAGCGCTGGTTGACGGGCACGCCGGTGGTGTCGGGATCGGGGATGGTTGCGCCCATCTTGATCTGGCTCATCAGCTCGACGCCGCACGAGAGGGCCGAGTCGACCACACCGGACTTCACGAGCGAGTACGCCAGGTTGGTCGCCTGCTGGCTCGAACCGCACTGGGCATCGACCGTGGTCGCGGCGACCTCGAGCGGCAGCCCCGCTGCGAGCCACGCGTTGCGGGCCACGTTCATCGTCTGCATGCCGACCTGGCCCACGCACCCGCCCACGACCTGACCGACCTCGGCCGGGTCCATGCCGGTGCGGTCGAAGATCGCCTTCTGGACATCGCCCAGCAGATTGATGCTGTGCATGGTGGACAGTTCGCCGTTGCGCTTCCCGATGGGGCTGCGCACGGCATCGACGATGACTACTTCACGTTCGCTCATGCATCGATCGTAGCGGAAGTTAGCGATCGTTCACATTTCACTGCGGCGGACGGCGCCGCCGATCCGGCCTCGTACTCGGGTGTTCACATTTCGCTTGCGGCGGACGGTGCCGCCGATCCGGCCTCGCATGCACGACGCGGGCCGACCCGGTCAGATCCGGCCGACCGTGTGGTCGAGGAAGATCTCCAGCACCCGCTGGTTGACCACCGTCTCGTCGAGGTTGTGGTCGGCACCCTCGACGAGGTCGAACCACGAGTACTCGCTCCCGGCGGTCTGGGCCCAGGCTTCCGCGATCCGGCGGCCCTGGAACTCGGCATCGACCAGGGGATCGAGCTCGCCGTACGCCCAGTAGGCGGGAGGCAGGTCGGCGTGCAGATGGGTGGCGATGCTCGGGAGCTCGAGCTCGTCGACAGCACACGGCAGGCACCCGGCGTGGGCCGTCGTCATCGCCTTGGCCCACGCGTTGTCGTGGGCGTAGAGCTGCACGAGATCGGTCGGCCCGACCGCGACCACGATGCCGGCCACGCTCGAATCGTGAACCGCCTGCGCCTCGCTCAGGCCTGTCGGCTCGAACGACCCGTCGGTCGCGGCGACGAAGGCGGCGAGGTGACCGCCGGCCGACGTGCCGAAGAGCACGATCGAATCGCCGTCGATCAGGCCGGTCTCGGCTGCGATCACCTTCAGCTCCCGCACCGCTCGCTTCGTGTCGTGGATCGGGGCCGGAAACGGATGGGCAGGGGCCAGCCGGTAGTCGATCGATGCCACTGCGTAGCCCCGCTCGAGATGCCGCAACACGAGTTCGGGCACGAAGGAGCGGTCGCCCCCGATCCAACCGCCGGAGTGCAGGAAGACGAGGACCGGGGCATTCGCCTCGTCGGGGAGGTAGAGGTCCATCAGGTGGGTCGCGTCGGGGCCGTAGGGGACATCACGAATGATCTCCGTGGCGGGCGCGGCCACGAACCCCTCCGGGAGGACGTCGGCGTCCGGGTCGACCCGGAGGTCGCCGGGTCGGGGATCGGGCACGATGAGGGCCGGCCCGGGGCTGCGGACGCGTTCGGGTGCCGTGGGAATCGTGCCGGTGGGGAGAGGGTCGGCGATCCGTTCCACCCCGAGGATGTCGGTGATCGTCGTCGGATCGGAGATGTCGGTGCTGACCGTGGCGGTCGCCGCCGAGCGCCCCGAGAAGCCGTCGGTCGTCAGCGCACCGACAGCGGCGATCAAGGCGATCACGAGCATGGTGCTGCGGGCCCGGTCGCCGGGCCGGCCCGCGGGCGCGCGCGAGGAACGAGTTGTGGAGATCTGCACCGTGTCCGCCTTGTGTTGGTGACCGGGAGCGTCCGCCGTCATCGAGTGGGGGTCTCTGATTCCTATGACGGGATCGTCGGTCGTTTTGTTCCCGACATCAGAGAAACCACCGGCGAATCGGGGCGCGGTGACGAGGTTCACAGCCGTCCCCATCGATGTGAACGCTCGCTAACTTCTCGGATAGCGTCCGGGTCATGGACTTCGATTTGCCGGCCGAGGACGACCCTCGTCGTCTCGCCCTACGCGAGTGGCTCGGCGCGAACCCGACCCCCACGCCGGATCAGCTCCTCGAAGCCGGCCTCATCGTGCCGCACTGGCCGGAGCCCTACGGGCTCGACGCCGATCCCATCCACCAGATCATCATCGACGACGAGCTGCGCTGCGCCGGGGTGCGGCGGCCGGTCAATCCCATCGGTATCGGCTGGGCGGCGCCGACGATCCTGCTCGAGGGAACCGAGGAGCAAAAGGCGCGGTATCTGCCGCCGTTGCTCAAGGGAGAACACCTCTGGTGTCAGCTGTTCAGTGAGCCCGAAGCCGGCTCCGACCTCGCGAACCTCTCCACCCGGGCCGTGCGCGACGGCGACGAATACGTCGTCAACGGGTCGAAGATCTGGTCGAGCTATGGCCACTACTCGAAGTACGGCATCCTGATCGCCCGCACCGACGTCGACCGTCCGAAGCAGCAAGGGATCTCCTATTTCATCTGCCCCATGGACCAGCCCGGTCTGACGATGCAGCCGATCATCGACATGACGACGGCTCACTCGTTCAACCAGGTCTTCTTCGACGACATGCGGCTCCCCGTCGAGAACCGGGTCGGGCCCGAGAACGACGGATGGCGACTCGCCAAGATGACGCTCGCCAACGAGCGTGTCTCGCTGTCGTCGGCCGGGTCGCTGTGGGGAAGCGGGCCGAGTGCGGCCGACCTCCTCGAACTCGTCCGGGCCGGCGGTGGTGAGCCCGACCCCGTCCTGCGGCAGCGGCTGGCTCGCCTCCATTGCGACGCGGAGGTGCTCCGGCTCAATCGACTGCGCACGCTCAGCAGCAAGCTGCAGGGCAAGACCCCCGGGCCCGAGGCATCGATCCAGAAGGTCATGGCCGACGAACACGGCCAGGACGTGATGGAGCTCGGCAAGGATCTGGCGGGTGCCGACGGGATGATCGCGGGATCCGGGCCCCGCGGACGGCTGCCGAGCCGGGCGAGCAGCGGGCCGACGGAGATACACAGCTCGGGGTCTGCGTACCCCGACGTCGACCGGGTCTGGCACTTCGGCTGGCAGTTCGCCCCTGCCCTCACGCTCGGCGGCGGGACCTTCGCCGTGCAGCGCAACATCATCGCCGAGTCGGTCCTGGGTCTCCCCAAGGAACCCGATGCCGAAGCAGGACTCACCTGGGCGGAAGCCCGGAGAAAGCGGGAATAGCCATGCGCAATGAGGTCACCGAGATGCTCGACATCGAGTTCCCGATCTTCGCCTTCAGCCACTGTCGCGACGTGGTCGCCGCCGTGTCGAAGGCCGGAGGACTCGGGGTCCTCGGCGCGGTCGCCCACAGCCCCGAGGGGTTGGATGTGGACCTGCAGTGGATCGAGGACGAGATCGGCGACAAGCCCTACGGCGTCGACCTGATCATCCCGGCCAAGTACGCCGGCGACGAGGACGGCGGCTACACGCTCGACGACCTGGTCAAGCTGATCCCGGCCGAACACCGCGAGTTCATCGACGACATCCTCGCCCGCTACGACGTGCCCCCCATGCCGGAGGAGGACACCGGTCGGCGAGGCCTCGACCGGGCGGGCGCGGCGCCGTTCTCGGCCAATGCGGCCGGTCCGCAGATCGATGTCGCCCTGGCCCACAAGACGGCCTTCGTCGCCAACGCGCTGGGACCGCCGCCCCAACACATGATCGACGCGGTGAAGGGCGCCGGACGCCTCACCGGCGCGCTGGCCGGACGGCCGTCCCACGCCGAAGCCCACGAACGGGCCGGGGTCGACATCATCATCGCCCAGGGGTCGGAGGCCGGAGGACACACCGGCGAGATCGGCACGATGGTCCTCATCCCCGAGATCGTCGACGCGACCTCGCGGCCGGTGCTCGGGGCGGGCGGCATCGGCCGGGGCCGGCAGATGGCCGCAGCCATGGCCCTCGGTGCGCAGGGTGTCTGGTGCGGGTCGGTCTGGCTCACCACCGACGAGGCCGAGACCCATCCGGTCGTGAAGGAGAAGTTCCTCGCCGCGACGTCGGCCGACACCATCCGCTCCCGGTCACTCACCGGCAAGCACGCCCGCATGCTGAAGTCGGCCTGGACCGACGAATGGGAACGGGCCGACACCCCCGATCCGCTCGGCATGCCGCTGCAGCCCATCCTCACCGCCCAGGCCCAGCGGCGGATCGATCGCGCCTCGCACAACGCAGGGTCGGGCGCGGAGAAGCTGGCCAACTACTTCGTGGGTCAGATCGTCGGCACCATGAATCAGCGCAAGTCGGCGAGCGCGGTCGTCATGGAGATGGTCGAGGAGTTCATCGAGGCCGTCGAAGGACTCAAGGGCTACCTCGACTACTGAGGACGGGGGAGTCGGCGGCGACCGGCAAGGCCGTAGGCGATCACGCCGGGGAGCGCCGCCGCAGTCACACCCACCATGAGCACCAACGGCGCCGCGTGCTCGCCACAGTCATTGGTGGGACTGGTCCCCATGCAGGAGAAGGCGATGGCGACGAATCCGGCGAAGACGCCCACCGCGACCGTGCTGAGCCAGCCGATCCATCCGAGCACGCCGTAGATCCAGCGACGCGAGCGTTCCCGAGCGGTGGCCGATGCGGCGATGCCGGCCAGGGACAGAACCGGGACGGCGAGGAGGAGGAGCGGGACGAGGTCGGTCGAGTTCACGCTTCCCACGATGGGGGATTGGACCCGGACAGGGAATCCGGGGAATCCCCCAAGTACGGCTGGGGACGGCGTCTCGCTGCTGTGCCACGATGACGCCATGACCGACACCGCTGATCGCACCGTCTTTCGCACCTGTCCGCTCTGCGAGGCCACCTGCGGTCTGGAGATCGAGATCAAGGACGGCGCCGTGAAGCGCATCCGCGGCGATCGCGACGACGTGTTCTCCCGCGGGTTCATCTGCCCCAAGGGCTCGACCCTGAAGCACCTCCACGAAGATCCCGACCGGCTGCGCAAGCCGCTGGTCCGTCGCGGGTTCGACGAATCCGGTGCGCCGGTCTTCGAGGAGGTCGACTGGGCGGAGGCGTATGCCGAGGCCGACCGGGTGCTGCGTGAGGTTCGCGACGCCCACGGCAACGAAGCGGTCGGCATGTACCTCGGCAACCCGGGCGCCCACGTGCTCGGCGCCGCGACCCACACCCGACACCTGATCAAGGCACTCGGTGCCGGTGCCGTGTTCTCGGCGAGCACGGTCGACCAGATGCCCCGCCATGTCGCGTCGGGCTATCTCTACGGCAGCGGCGGGTCGATGCCCGTGCCCGACATCGACCGGACCGACCTGTTCGTCTGCATCGGCGCCAACCCGTATGCGTCGAACGGCAGCATCGCGACCGCACCCGACTTCCCCGGACGGATCGAGGCGGTCCAGGCTCGCGGCGGCCGGGTGATCGTGATCGATCCGCGCCGCTCGCGTACCGCCGAGCAGGCCGATCTCCACCTGTCCATCAAACCGGGAACCGATGCGGTGCTGCTCGCCGCCGTCGTCCGTCGCCTGCTCGAGACGGGGCACGTCGGGCGTGGCCACGTCGCCGACTTCCTCGACGGGATCGATGCGCTGCGCGTGGCAGTCGACTCGTTCACCGCCGATGTCGCGGCCGCAGCGACCGGAATCGCGGCACCCGCCATCGAGGCACTGGCCGACGAGATCGGCGCCGCCGCGAGTGCGGCCGTCTACGGCCGCATCGGCACCTGCACCGTCGAGTTCGGCACCCTCACCACCTGGTTGCTCGACGCGATCGCCCTCCTCACCGGCAACCTCGACGAGCCCGGCGGCATGATGTTTCCGCAGCCTTCGCACGAGCGGGTACGGGCCGGCAAGGCGGGACGGCCCTATCGGGTCGGGCGACGCCACAGTCGCGTCAACAACCGGCCCGAGGTGCAGGGCGAGTTCCCGGTGGCGGACCTCCCCGACGAGATCCTCGAGCCCGGCGACGGTCAGCTCAAGATGATGGTCACGGTCGCCGGCAACCCGGTGCTCAGCTGCCCGGACGGCGATCGGATGGACGAGGCGTTCGCCGCTCTCGAGGCCATGATCAGCGTCGACATCTACCTCAACGAGACCACTCGCCATGCCAGCGTGATCCTGCCGCCGCCGGGGTCGCTCGAGAAGAGCCACTACGACGTCAACTTCACCAACCTGAGCATTCGCAACGTCGCCAACTTCTCGCCGGCGGTGTTCGAGACGGAGATGCCCTCCGAGGAAGACATCCTCGCCACGCTCGCGCTGATCGCGCTCGGATTCGGACCCGACGCCGACCCCGACGCGCTCCACGACCAGGTGATCAGCGGTCTCCTCCAGGCCGAGATCGAGACGCCGGAATCTCCGGTCGCCGGCCGCGACCTCGACGAGCTCGTTGCCCTGGTCGACGGCGACACGGGCGCGGAGCGTGTGCTCGACGCCATGCTGCGCACCGGCCCTCGTGGTGACGGCTTCGGCGCCGTTCCGGGCGGCCTGTCGCTGAGCCTGCTGCGCGAGCACCCGCACGGCATCGACTTCGGTGCGCTCGAGCCTCGCCTGCCCGGCCTGCTGCGTACTCCCGAGGCGCGCATCGACCTGTTCGCCGGACCGTTCGCCGCCGACCTGACCCGCCTCACCGGTCGGCTCGCAGAATGGTCCGACGACTCCCGGCTTCGGCTCGTCGGGCGGCGGCATCTGCGATCCAACAACTCCTGGATGCACAACCTGCCCGTGCTCGTGAAGGGCAAGCCGCGGTGCACCCTGCAACTCCACCCCGAGAATGCCGCCGATCTCGGACTGGTCGACGGCGATGCGGCGATCGTGCGGTCGCGGGTGGGGGAGCTCACCGCACCCGTCGAGGTGACCGACACCGTCATGCCCGGTGTCGTGAGCCTGCCCCACGGATGGGGGCACGGGAAGCCGGGTGCCCGCATGGGAGTGGCGGCCGAACACGCCGGGGTGAACAGCAACGTCCTCACCGACCCGTCGATCATCGACCCCTTGTCGGGCAATGCGGTCCTCAACGGGATCCCGGTCGAGGTCGTGCCCGCCTAACTCGCTTGCGGCGACGGCCCGCAGTCCGGAAGATCGAGCAATGTCCACGGCCCGCCCTCCGAAGCGCCTCAGCACCGAATCGGTGGTCCTCGAACGGGTCGTGGCGCGCCATGCCGCCGACCTCACCGCCGCCATCCGTGCGAGTCACGCAGAGCTGGAGCTGTGGATGGACTGGGTGACGGCCGAACCGCAGACCGCGGAGATGACCGCCGAGTTCATCGCCCGTGTCGATGACGACTGGGCTGCCGGTCGGGAGTTCAACTACGCGATGACCGACCCCGACACCGGGGAGGTGATCGGGGTGTGCGGTCTGATGACCCGGGCCGGGCCGGGCCGGCTCGAGATCGGCTACTGGGTGCGCACGGACCGGGCCGGAGCCGGTGTCGCCACGGCTGCGGCGGGCCTGTTGACCGAGGCCGGCCTGGCGGTGGATGGCATCGACATCGTCGAGATCCATCACGACGCCGCCAACCCTGCCAGTGGTCGGGTGGCGGAGAAACTCGGCTACCGCGAGGTCGAGCGACGCGATGTGGAGGTCGACAACTCCGGCGAATGTGGCGTCGAGGTCGTCTGGGAACTCACCGGGGCGGAATGGCTCAGCCGGTCAGCGCACTCCTGACCTCACCGGCCAGTTCGATCGTCTCCAACGCGTCGGCCTGCTCGATGGCCATGCAGCGGATGACGACCTCGTCGACCCCGAGGTCGCGGAACGCGGCCAGCTTCTCGGTCGTTGCGTCGACCCCGCCGTAGGCGAGCATGTCGCCGGTCATGCCCCGATAGCCGCGGGCGACGAGCTCATCGCCGATCGCCGCTGCCCGGTCGCCGTCGCGCAGGATCACGACGTCCTTGCGGACGATCACCTCGCTGGGGCGGCCGAGGCGCTCGCACTCCTGGCGGTAGGTCTCGATCATTCCCGCATCGTCGGCGGTGACGTGGGGGCCGCCGTACCAGGCATCGCCTTCCCGAGCGGCGCGCCGCAAGGGGCCGGGTGCGCCGGCGCCGATCCACCAGCGCACCCCGTTCGGGGGTCGCGGGTTGGTCCGGGCGCCGACGATGCCGAATCGCTCGCTGTCGACGGTCTCTCCGGCGAACAGTGACTTGATGACGCGGATGGCCTCGTCGAGGTCCTTCCCCCGACGCCGCAGGTCGGCGCTCATGGCGGCGAACTGCTCGGCCCCGTCGCCGATGCCGGTCTGGAGGAGGAAGGGGCCGGGATGGAGGGCGGCGAGTGTCCCGACCTGCTCGGCGACGAGCACCGGGTTCCAGAGCGGCAGGAGGAAGAGGCAGCCGACCGGGCGGGTCGGGTCCCACTCGGCCATGAGCCGACCCAGCATCGGCACGCCCTGGTAGTAGGGGAGCGGCATCGAATGATGGTCACCGAGGCTCAGCGAATCGAGGCCCGCTTCGCGGGCGACACGGGCCCGCTCGATCATCCATTGCGCGCCCTGGGCGTGGTCGTCGGTCGGGTGGGTCGAGTTGAGCGAGATGCCGAGGCGCATGGGCGGACTGTAGCCAGCGGGCGAAAGGTTGGCTCCGGTCCCGGATTCGCGACACGCTGGCGCCGTGACCGAGCACGGAACCGATCTCACGTCCGACTTCGCCGATCGAGCCGGCACCGCCTTCGTGGTCGGTGGGTCGGGCGGTCTCGGCGCCGCCATCTGCCGAGAGCTCGCGGTGCGGGGCAGCGACGTCGCCCTCACCTATCGAGGCAACGAGGAGGCGGCCCAGCTGTTGGCCGCCGACATCAGTGAGTGGGGTCGCCGGGCCTGGGCGGTCGGTCTCGACCTGACCGACCACGGCGCCGCGAAGGCGTCGGTCGATGCCATCGCCGAGGCGGCGGGCGGGATCCACACGCTCGTCTACGCCGCCGGACCGACCGTGCCGCAACGCCACCTCAGCACGGTCGACCCCGGCGAGGTCCGCTGGCAGCTCGACGCCGACGCGGCCGGCTTCTTCGCCGTCGCCCAGCCGGCGATCGTCCATCTCCGCGAGACCGAGGGCAGCATCGTGGCGGTCACGACCGCGGCCACTCGCCGGTTCCCGGTTCGCGACGGTCTCTCGTCGATCCCGAAGGCCGCGGTCGAGGCCGCCATCCGGGGGATCGCGGCGGAGGAGGGCCGATTCGGGGTCAGGGCCAACACGGTCGGTCCCGGCATGCTGACCGACGGCATGGCCCAGCGGCTGATGGCGTCCGGCGATCTCGACGAGCGGGCCCTCGATGTCGCCCGGGCCAACATCCCGATGCGTCGATTCGGCGTGGCTGCCGACATCGCCGAGGCCGTCTGTTTCCTCGCCTCCGCCCGGGCCCGCTTCATCACCGGCCAGCACCTCGACGTCGACGGCGGCTTCACCCTCTGACCCGTCACACCGGTGTGACGGTATGTTGCCCGGAGTCGAGTACTCCCCAGGAGGAACCGTTGTACCCCGGAGCCCATGCCGCCACGCGTCCCGACCATCCCGCCATCATCATGGCGGCCACCGGGGAGCAGATCAGTTATCGAGAGCTCGACGAGGAGGCCAATCGCCTGTCCCACGTCTTTCGCGACATGGGCCTCGAGGTCGGTGACCACATCGCGTTCTGCATGGAGAACCACCCGCGGTTCCTGGCCATCTGCTGGGGCGCCCACTACGCCGGACTGATCTACACGGCGATGAGCAGCCGTCTGACCACCGAGGAGATGGCGTACATCATCGACAATTGTGGGGCCAAGGTCTTCATCACCTCGCCCTACAAGGCCGATCAGGCGGCCGAACT
>JAUIML010000027.1 GCA_030432715.1 Acidimicrobiia bacterium
CTGCCCGCGGTCTACGGCCACGAAGCGGCCGGCACGGTGTCGGCCGTCGGCGAAGGCGTCGGAACCGTCGCCGTCGGTGACCGCGTGGTCGTCTCGTTGATCCGCAGCTGTGGGTCGTGTCCCGGGTGTGCGAAGGGAATGCCGGTGACCTGCACCGGCCGGTTCACGATCGACGAGACCCGCCCGCTCACCGATGCGACGGGGGAGACCCTGGTCCACGGGCTGAAGACCGGCACCTTCGCCGAAGAAGCGATCGTCGACGCCTCCCAGGTCGTGGCGATTCCCGACTCGGTCCCGATCACCAGCGCCGCCCTCCTCGGCTGCGGCGTCATCACCGGGTTCGGTGCGGTCACCAACACCGCCCGGATCGAAGCCGGCAGCGACGTGGTCGTCATCGGATGCGGTGGTGTCGGCCTCAATGCCGTGCAGGGCGCGGCGATCGCAGGGGCGGCCCAGGTGATCGCCCTCGACGTGGCCGACGACAAGCTCGAGGCAGCCCGCGAGTTCGGGGCGACCGCGGCGGTGTCGGCGCTCGCCGCCGATGTCGCGGCACAGGTACGTGCCCTCACCGGCGGCGCCGGTGCCGACTACGTCTTCGTGACGGTCGGCGCGAAGCCGGCCATCGAGCAGGCCTTCTCGCTCCTTGCGCCGGGCGGTGCGGTGGTGCTCGTCGGCATGACCGCCACCGGGGTGATGGTGGAGGTCGACGCCACCGACATCGCCGGCAACAGCCAGCGGGTGCTCGGCTCGAAGATGGGGGCCGGCCGGCTTCCGGTCGACATCCCCCTCCTCGTCTCGCTCTACGAGGACGGGCGACTCAAGCTCGACGAGCTCGTCACCGCGACCTACCCGATCGAGCAGATCAACGAGGCCATCGACTCGGTCAAGCGGGGCGAGGCCCGCCGCAACGTCATCGTCTTCGGGAGCGGATCATGAAGATCGCATCGTTCGAGACGTTCGTCGTCGCCAACCCGCCACCGTCGATGGGCGGGCGCTACTTCATCTTCGTCAAGCTGGTCACCGACGATGGCATCGTCGGCTACGGCGAGGTCTACACGGCCACCTTCAGTCCCGATGTGGTCGCCCGGATGACCGAAGACGTGTGCGAACGCCACATCGTCGGCAACGACCCCCACCACATCGAACGCATGTGGCGCAATGTCTACGGGTCGGGCTACACCCTGCGCCCCGACATCTCGCTGGGCTCCGTGCTCAGCGGCATCGAGACGGCGCTGTGGGACATCGTCGGCAAGGCCCACGGTGTGCCGGTCTACGAGCTCCTGGGCGGCAAGGTCCACGACCGGATCCGTGCGTACACCTACCTCTACCCGACGCCCGACGAGGCAGCCGACGTCTATCAGGACGCGGCCGTCTACTCCGACCCGGCGGCGGCCGGTCAGCGGGCGGCCGAGGAGGTCGAGAACCTCGGCTTCACCGCGGTCAAGTTCGATCCGGCCGGCCCCTACACGGTCTACGACGGCTACATGCCGCCGCTCGAGGCCATCGACCGCAGCACGAAGTTCTGTGCCGCCATCCGTGAGGCCATCGGGACGAAGGCGGATCTCCTCTTCGGCACCCACGGCCAGTTCACGGCCGCCGGCGCGATCCGTCTCGCCCGGGCGCTCGAGCCCTTCGATCCGCTGTGGTTCGAGGAGCCGGTCCCGCCGGAGAACGTCGACGAGATGGCCCGTGTCGCCCGCCAGACCTCGATCCCCGTCGCCACCGGCGAACGACTCACCACCAAGTACGAGTTCGCCCGGGTGGTCGAGGCCCAGGCCGCGGCGATCCTCCAGCCCGCCCTGGGTCGCTGTGGTGGGATCCTCGAGGCCAAGAAGATCGCGGCCATCGCGGAGACGCACTACATCCAGATGGCCCCGCACCTCTACTGCGGACCGATCGAGGCGTTGGCCAACATCCAGTTCGCCACCTGCACCCCCAACTTCCTCATCCTCGAAGCCATCCGCGACTTCGGCGGGTTCCACAACGAGCTGCTGACGACACCCATCGAGTTGGTCGACGGCTATGTCACTCCTCCGACCGAACCGGGAATCGGCTCGACGCTGAACGAGGACGTGGCCCGCGCCCATCCGTGGACGGGCACCCAGTTGCACCTCGAGATGCAGCAGCAACCCGAGGTTCCCTGAGCACCGACCTCGCCCATCAACCCACCTCGCCCATCAACCCACCTCCGTGCCGTCGGGGCGGTAGGTGTGCCATGCGCCGGTGGGGTCTCGCCAGATCGAGAACCCCTTCTGTTTCCACCGGTTGTGCTTCCCGCAGAGGGGTCCCCCGTTGCCGGGGTGGGTTCTGCCTCCTCGAGCGTGGTCGGTGGTGTGATCGATCTCGCAGCTCGAGATGGGGACCGTGCAGCCGGGCCAGGGGCAGTGCTCATCGTTCAGTTGGACGGCGAGTCGGGCACCCCCGGTGAACCGCCGGGCCCGACCGAGGTCGATCGTGACCCCCGCTCCGTTCACGACCGCTCGGCGGAACATGTGCACGAGCGCGTTGGCGCCCGCCTCGATCGGCTCGAGGGCGGTGCCGTCGAGCGTGCGACAGAAGGCTGTCTCGGGATCGAGCGGCTGAGGTTCCTCGCCGGAGAGCCGGCGCGTGGTTTCTTTTAAGGTGGCCGCATCCCACACGATCGTGTGGACGAATTCGACGCCGACCGGTGACGCGGCAGCGCCGGCGGCGTCCTGGAACACCTTCCACAGTTCGTCGGCCCGCCGCTGCGGTTCGGTGCGGGGCAGTTGGCCGGCGTGGGCATCGTCGCCGTGCTCGGCGCGGGCCTTCTCCCAGTCGGCGAGGCGTTCGGCGTCCGCGTAGTGCCGGAGGATGTCGTCGATCGAGGCGCCCTGCAACGCGCCGAACCGGCCGCTGAGCTGCCATCCGAGGTCGACCGGGTCCTGCAGCAGCGTGGCATTGCGGTTGTCGTGGTTGGCCGAGTTCTTCGGCTCGGGGCCGTCGGCATCGGCGAGGCGCTCCCAGCGCCGCACTTCGGCCTCGAAGTCGGCGAAGCTCAACCGACCGGCTCGGCGGAGGAACCACGCCTGGGCAGCGACCATCGCGTCGCGGACGCGAGGGTTGGCATGGACCCGGGCCAGCAGGTCGAACTGATCGATGCCGAGCGTGCCCTCGCACAGACCCGCCCAGACCTCGGGGAGGTCGGCCTGCATCCGCGCGCCTCGGGCGCGGGCAGCCGCGGCCCGATGCGAGAGGCGGGCGACCCGGCGGGTCATGGCCTTGGTCGACGCATAGCCGTCGGAAGAATGCACCCCGCTCTCCTCGACGACTCGATACTGGTGCTGCTGCACGGCCCGGAGGCGGCGGGCCAGGTGTTCGGTGCGGCGGATCAGCACAGTGGCGTCGGCGGCGTCGGCCGGTGGGACATCGTGGGCGAGCAGCTTGTCGAGCGCCCTCTCGATCGTCGATATCGTGTGGTCCGGCGACATGCAATGAACCCTAGCGAGGGGGTCTGACATCGACCGGCGGCTCACCTTGCCGGTCACGACCCCGCCGGCCGCGCTCTGCCAACGTGAGGGCCGCAGGGGTCAGTGGTGGCGGACGAACACCGGCCGGTCGGCCTGCGACCGCTCGGCGTCGTAGCGGTAGCCGTCCCGGTCGAACTCGAGGAGCGCACGCGGCGACTTGATGCGGTTGCGGATGATCCAGCCGCTCATCGATCCGCGGGCCCGCTTGGCGAAGAAGCTGATGATCTTGGGCTCGCCGCCGTCTTTGGAGTCGAGGAAGACCGGGCTGACCAGCCGCGCCTCGAGCTTCTTGGTGTTGACGGCACCGAAGTACTCGTTGGACGCCAGGTTGATCAGCGCATCCGAACCCGGGCTCTCGGCCAGGTCGGCGTTGAGCTGCTCGGTGATCGTGTCGCCCCAGAAGGTGTAGAGGTCCTTGCCTCGGCTCGTCTTCACCGTCGATCCCATCTCGAGCCGGTAGGGCTGCATCAGGTCGAGGGGTCGGAGCACGCCGTAGAGCCCGGAGAGGATGCGCAGGACCTTCTGGGCCTGGGTGAAGTCGCGTTCGGTGAAGGTGCTGGCCTCCATGCCCATGTAGACGTCGCCGCTGAACGCCAGCACCGCAGGACGGGCGTTGGCCGGGGTGAACGGCGTCTCCCAATCGAGGAACCGCTCGTGGTTGAGTTCGCCGAGCGACTCGGAGATGCCCATCATCTTCGACAGCTCACGCGGCGACTTCTCGGCCATGACCCCGACGAGTTCTCGTGACTGGTCGAGCAGGCGAGGCTCGGAGTGCTTCTTCGTGGGCAGCTTCGACTCGTAGTCGAGCGACTTGGCAGGCGAGACGACGATCAGCACGCTTCCGTTCTACCAGCCGATCGGCACCGATCGTCAGCCTCGGCGGTTTCGTGGGTTCCAGATTGGGTAGGTTCCTCGTAGTGGATGTTCGGCCCGGCTACTTCGACGAGATGTACGGCGATGGATCCGCTCTGCGTGCGCCCTACCGCCAGTACGAGGAGTGGTTCGCCCGGGAAGACCCGCGGCGCTTGCTGAAGAAGTCGGCCGACGCCGAAGCGCTGTTTCGCCGCACCGGCATCACCTTCAACGTCTACGGCAGCGAGGAGGGCGACGAGCGGCTGATTCCGTTCGACATCGTGCCTCGCATCATCGCGGCGCGGGAATGGGCTCGCCTGGAGCGCGGGATCGAGCAACGGGTCCGGGCGATCAACGCGTTCCTCCACGACATCTACCACCGCCAGGAGATCCTGCGGGCCGGTCGCATCCCCAAAGAGGTGATCGCCGACAACGACGCCTTCCTGCCCGAGATGATCGGGTTCACTCCTCCAGGGGGCGTCTACACCCACATCGTCGGCATCGATCTCGTCCGCACCGACGACAACGACTTCTACGTGCTGGAGGACAACGCCCGCACCCCGTCGGGCGTGTCCTACATGCTGGAGAACCGCGAGACCATGCTGCAGATGTTCCCCGAACTCTTCACCAGGAGTCGGGTTCGGCCGGTCAGCGAGTACCCCCGCGACCTGCGCTCGTCGCTCGCCGCGACCGCGCCGGTGCGCACGTCGGGCCGTCCCCTTGTGGCGGTGCTGACGCCGGGCATCCACAACAGCGCCTACTTCGAGCACGCGTTCCTCGCCGACCAGATGGGAGCCGAGCTCGTGGAGGGGCACGACCTCTCCGTGGTCGACGGGCGCATCGCCATGCGCACCACCGAGGGCCCCGAACCGATCGACGTCCTCTACCGTCGGGTCGACGACGACTATCTCGACCCGTTGACCTTCAACCCGTCGTCGCTCCTGGGCGTGCCGGGCGTGATGGACGTGTACCGGAGCGGCGGCATCACCATCGCCAACGCGCCGGGCACGGGGATCGCCGACGACAAGGCCGTCTACTCGTACATGCCCGAGATCATCGACTTCTACACCGGTGAGAAGCCGCTGTTGCAGAACGTCCCCACCTGGCGGTGCAGCGAGCCCGACTCGCTCGCCTATGTCCTCGATCATCTGAGCGAACTCGTCGTGAAGGAGGTCCACGGTTCGGGGGGCTACGGGATGCTCGTCGGGCCGGCGGCCAGCAAGCGCGAGATCAGCCGTTTCACCCGCAAGCTCAAGGCCTCCCCCGCCAACTACATCGCCCAACCCACGCTCGCGCTGTCGACCGTGCCCATCCTCACCCGCAACGGCCTCGCCCCGCGCCACGTCGACCTGCGTCCGTTCGCCCTCGTCTCGCCCAACACCATCCGGATCACGCCCGGCGGTCTGACCCGTGTGGCCATGAAACGGGGGTCGCTCGTGGTCAACTCGAGCCAGGGCGGCGGCACCAAGGACACCTGGGTGATGGAGGACTGATGCTCGGACGCACCGCCGGCGGCCTCTACTGGATGTTCCGCCATCTCGAGCGCAGTGAGAACACCGCCCGCCTCATCGAGGCGGGTATGCGCATCGCGCTCACGCGTTCCGACGACGTCGAGAAGGAATGGAAGTCGGTCGTCACCACCGCGGGCCAGAAGGACGCGTTCCTGGAGCGCCACGAGCGCTTCGACCAGGCCAACGTGATCGACTTCCTGCTGCGAGACCGCACCAATCCGTCGAGCGTGCGTTCCGTCATCGAGTCGGCCCGGTCGAACGCCCGCGAGGTGCGCACCGCCCTCACCCGCGAGGTGTGGGAGGCGACCAACGACACGTGGCTGACCGTGCGCGACACGCTGGCGCGGCCCGTGCTCGATCGGGAACTGCCCGATGTGCTCGCGGTGATCCGCCGCGAGAGTGCGCTCGTGCGGGGTGCCCTCCACGGCACGATGCTGCGCAACGACATCTACAACTTCGCCCGCATCGGCACCTTCATGGAACGGGCCGACAACACCGCCCGCATCCTCGACGTGAAGTACTACGTGCTCCTGCCGTCGGCCTCCTATGTCGGCACGTCGCTCGACAACGTCCAGTGGGAGACCATCCTGCGGTCGGTGTCGGCCCAGCGGGCCTACCGCTGGCGCAGTGCCGGCGACGCCAGCGCCATGGGCATCGCCGACTTCCTGATCCTCGATCAGCAGCTGCCTCGCTCGCTCGTGTTCTGCTACCGCAAGATCGACGAGAACCTCGGCTATCTCGCCTCGGACTACGGCGAGCACCACCGCTGCCACGAGCTGTCCCACGATCTGCTGTTGCGGCTCACGGGCCGCAACATCGAATCGATCTTCGAGGACGGCCTCCACGAGTTCCTCGGCGATTGCATCCGGGCCACCAACACGCTCGGCCACGCGATCGAACGCGACTATCGGTTCACGGCCTGATCATGCAGCTCTCGATCGCCCACACGACCACGTACCGCTACGCCAGCCCGGTGCGCTCAGGCCTCCAGGAGCTGCGGCTGCGTCCCCGCAACGGGGCGAACCAGACGGTCGCGTCGTGGGAGCTCACGCTCGAAGGCGCCGAACACCAGCTCTCGTTCGACGACCACTACGGCAACCGCGTCGACCTGGTGAGCCTCACACCGGGGACAACCGAGATCCAGGTGAGGGCGCAGGGGGTCGTCGACACGCTCGACACGGCCGGAGTCGCCGCGCGACACGTCGGGCACACGCCGATGTGGTTCTACCTGCGGTCGACCGAACGGACCGAGGTCGGCCGGGGCGTGCGGGGGTTCTGCGAACAGGTGCAGACCGAGGACGACGACGTCAACCGACTCCATGCACTCTCCGGCGCCATCCGAGACGGGGTCGCGTACCGGCCGGGCGAATCGCACGTCGCCTCCACGGCCGAGGAGGCGATCGAGGTGGGTGCCGGCGTCTGCCAGGACCACGCCCACGTTTTCATCGCTGCGGCGCGCCACCTCGGCCACCCTGCCCGGTACGTCAGCGGCTACCTGCTGATGGGCAACACCGTTGAACAGGACGCGACCCATGCCTGGGCCGAAGCCTGGATCGACGGTCTCGGCTGGGTCGGTTTCGACGTCTCCAACGGGATCTCTCCCGACGAGCGCTACGTTCGGGTCGCGACGGGTCTCGACTATCGTGCCGCAGCGCCGATTCGTGGGGTCACCTACGGCGCTGGTGACGAGTCGCTCGAGGTCGAGCTCCAGGTTCAGGTCGGCACGGGAGGGCAACAGTGACGTACTGCGTGGGCATGCAGGTCGAACGCGGTCTCGTCTTCATGTCCGATACGCGCACGAACTCCGGGGTCGACAACATCTCGGTCTTCCGCAAGATGCACCAGTGGTCGGTGCCGGGCGAGCGGGTCATCACGCTCCTGACCGCTGGCAACCTGGGCACCACCCAGTCAGTGGTCAGCCTTCTCGACGAGCGCACCAAGGTGCCCGAGGAGCGGGCGCCGTCGATTCTCGAAGTGCCGACCATGTTCCAGGTGGCGGAACTGGTCGGCGCGCTCGTGCGCACGACCATCGCGCGCCATCTGGAATCCGGCCAGGAGGCCGAGGCGAAGTTCAATGCCACGCTCATCCTCGGCGGGCAGATCGCGGGCATGCCGCCCCGCCTGTTCCTGATCTATCCCGAGGGCAACTTCATCGAAGCGAGCGCCGACACTCCCTTCATGCAGATCGGTGAGACGAAGTACGGGCGGCCGATCCTGCTGCGGGCCTACGACCCGGCGATGTCGTTCGAAGACGCCATGAAGCTCCTGCTGGTGTCGTTCGACTCGACCATCAAGGCCAACCTCTCGGTCGGCGCGCCGCTCGACTTCTCGATCTACGAGACCGACTCGCTCGAACCGCAACCCATCCTGCGCATCGACGGGTCCGACGAATACTTCTCCTCGCTCTCCATGGGATGGGGCGATGCGCTTCGCGTGGCGTTCCAGTCGCTCCCCGATTTCGACTTCGACGAGTACCGCTGAGCTCCGTGCCCGCCCCCGACCCGCCCGACGTTCCCGATCGCCGCGAGGTCCTGGCGCACATCGAGGCGACCGTCGTCGACCGGTCGACCCAGGCCCTGTCGGTCGCCGTCGCTCGCGGTCACCAGGTCGACGAGCTGCTCGACGTCACGCTCGACGGCGCACCACTGCCGGTCGAGGAGATAGCCGGGGCCCACGGCGCCCGGATCCACCTGCTGCGCGACGTTCCTCCCGGCTCGCTCGTGGTCGACTACCGCGCCACCGTGCACGGTCCTGCCCCGGCGGCCGTGGTCGACGAGGCCGACTGGTTGTCGTTCCTGCGCCCGAGTCGGTACTGCGAGTCCGATCGCATCGGTGCCTTCGCCCGCACCGAGTTCGGCGGTGCGAGTGTCGCCGAGCTGCTCGATCGGATCCCGGCCTGGGTCGCGGCTCGGATCCGCTACGTGCCGGGCGTGTCGCGTCCCATCGACGGAGCGGTGGCGACTCTGATGGCGGGCGAGGGCGTGTGTCGAGACTTCGCCCATCTCACCGGTGCGCTGCTGCGAGCCAACGACGTCGCGGCGCGGATGGTGTCGGTCTACGCCCCCGGACTCGACCCGATGGACTTCCATGCCGTGACCGAAGCCCTGGTCGACGGGCAATGGTGTGTGGTCGACCCCACCGGTCTCGCGCCGCGCCAGTCCCTCGTGCGCATCGCCACGGGCGCCGACGCGGCCGAGACGGCCTTCCTGACCACGATCGGCGGTCGGGTCGACCTCACCGGTATCGAGGTCGGCGCGATCGCCCAGCCCTCGCTGCCGTTCGACGACACGAGTCTTCGCCGCGCCCTCCGCTGACGGCGCGGTCGCCCTACCAGCCGTCCATGCCGGCCGATCCCTTGAACGGGCCGGTCACTCGCGAGGTCACCCACCCGCCGTAGAAGGCACCGGGCTGCGGAACCACCTTCTCGCCGTCGATCGTGCAGTCGAGCATGCTCGGGTAGAACGAGATGTAGCCGGCCAGCGCCTCGTACGGGGACGACGGATCGAAGTAGGTCCACGCCGCCCGTTCGGCCCGGCGGGCGCCGGTGTCGATGTCGAAGTAGGAGGCGGTGCCCTTCCACTCGCAGTAGCTGGAGCGTCCGACGGGCCTGAGGGCACGGGTGTAGACGTCGTCGGGCGGGAGATACACGGTCGGCGGGTGATAGGTCTCGAGCACCTGGAGCGCGTTGGTCGTGTCGGCGATGAGGGTTCCGTCGAACCACACCTGCACGCGTCCGTCGACCGGTTCGAGGCGCGGCGGACGCGGGTAGTCCCACACCGACTCCTGGGCCGGACCGGGTTCGATTCGTTGCGGCGACTCCACGCGTGGGCTACGGATCGAGAGGCCCACCCGGATGCGCGAGCCATGACGAGTCGTCCGCGGGCCGCGGGTCGAGCAGACTGTCGGTATGGACCGATCGCGGGTGGGCAAGTCGTTGGTGGGCATCGGACTGGCGCTCGTGCTCGCCGGGGCGGTGTTGTTCGCGACCGGCGGCGACGGAGGCACACCCGCCGACGCGGCGCCTACGACCACCACGACCACGACGTCGACGACCACGACGACGACGGCGACCACGGCGACCAGCACGACGACCTCCTCCACCACGACGTCCTCCACCACGAGCACGACGTCCTCCACCACCACGACCGAGCCGGTCGTGGTGGAGTCGCCGACGGACTTCTTCGCGGTGCTCCGGGCCGCGCTCGACGGGGGCGACGCGGCGACGCTGGTCGACCGGATGAACTCGGCGACCATCGAGCGCTACGGGCTCGACCAGTGTGAGGCCTACGCGGCGTCGGTGGCGGGGACCGGTCTCGACGCCGAGGTCCTCGCCGTGCGTGACCTGGCATCGTGGGACTACGTGACCGACGGTGTCTCGACCGCCATCACCGACGTGGTCGAGGCCGATCTCGAACGAACCGTCAACGGCCAGATCATGCCGCAGACCACGCACTGGCAGCTTGTCGATGGCCGCTACACGTGGTTCACCGATTGCGGGTCGCCGGTCTGAGCGACCATCATCGCCGGATGAGCGAGCAGATTCTCTCCGGCCGACGCATTCTGGTGATCGGTGCCTCGTCGGGCATCGGTGCGGCAACAGCCAAGGCGGCCGCTGCGGCGGGGGCCGACGTGGCAGTGTCGGCCCGCCGCGAGAAGGCGTTGCACGAGCTCGTCGCCGAGATGGGCGCGGGCCACGTCTTCGTCGGTGACGCCGCAGTTCCCGCCGACGCCCGGCGGGTGGCGGACGAGGCCGCGGCCGCGATGGGTGGTCTCGACCTGATGATCTATGTCGCCGGCTACGGGCCGCTGCAGAAGATCGCCGACTGCGATCCCGACCTGTGGGCCGACGCCTACCGGGTCAACGTCTGCGGGGCGAACCTCGCAGCCGGCGCCGCGCTGCCCCACATGGACCGCAACGGCATCTGCGCGTTCGTCTCGTCGCGTACGGTCGAGGACGCCAACCCGTTCTTCGGCGCGTACTCCGCCTCGAAGGCGGCCCTCGACCAGTGCATCCGCGTCTGGCGCCTCGAACACCCCGACCGTCGCTTCGTCCGCATCGTGATGGGCAACACGGGTCCCACCGACTTCGCGAACAACATGGGCGACATGGCGCTGCTCGGGGAGGCCCTCGAGGAGTGGGGTCGCCATGGGATCCCGGGCGGGTTGATGGACGTCGACGACGTGGGCGCATCGATGGTCGAGTCGCTCGCCGTCGCCCTCGCCCACCCCGAGATCGACGCCTCCGAGCTCAAACTCGACGCCCGCCCCTGAGGGTGTGACGGGCGAGAAGACCTTGCCGGCTAGAAGACCTTGCTGGCTAGAAGACCTTGCTGGCTAGAAGACCTTGCCGGGGTTGAGGATGCCGTTGGGGTCGAAGGCCTGCTTGATCCGGGACATCAGGGCGAGCTTGGCCGGGTCCTCCAGCGCCTGGACGTAGCTGCGTTTGGCGAGGCCGATCCCGTGCTCGGCCGAGATCGCGCCTCCCAGGTCGAGTCCGGCCGACAGGATCGCGGTCATCAGCGCCGCGCGCTTCTCGGCGTCGCCCTGGAACACCGACAGGTGAACGTTGCCGTCGCCGGCGTGGCCGGCGCCGGCCACCCAGGCCTCGTGCTCTGCGGCCAACGCGCCGACCGTGTCGAGGTACTCGGGGATCGAGGCCCGAGGCACGACGACGTCGATGATGTCGTTGGCCCCGTGTTCCTTGGCCACCCAGAACGCCTTCTCGCGGGCCTCGAGCACCTGGGCCCCGGCGGCGGCGGGAAGCACGTAGATGTCCATCGCGCCCGCCTCGCCGACGATGGTGCCGGCCTGCTCCAGGTCGGCGTCGAGTCGATCGGCGTCGGCACTCTCGAGGACGACGAGGAGGTAGGCGAGGGCGCCCTCCTTGATCTCGTCGGGCATGCCGAGGTCGAGCCCGAGCGATTCGGAGGTCGCCATCATGGCCATGGCGTCGACGTACTCGAGCATCAGCGGGGTGAGCCCGGCGTGCAGGATCGTGGGCACGGCCTCGGTGACCTCGGCGAGGGTGGCGAAGGGGGCCAGGACCGTTGCCTTGTGGGGAAGTCGGGGCACGACCTTCAGCGTCACCTCGGTGACCACCGCAAGGGTGCCTTCGGAACCGATGATCAACTGACCGATGTCGTAGCCGGTCGTGAACTTCACGTACTTCCCGCCACTGCGGATGATCTCGCCGGTGGGCAACACCGCTTCGACCCCGAGCACCTGGTGTCGTGTCACGCCGTACTTCACGGCCCGCATGCCACCGGCGTTGGTGGCGACGTTGCCGCCGAGCGACGCCGACTCCTCGCCGGGGAGGATCGGATACACGAGCCCGTGCGGGGCCAGGGCCTCGTCGAGCTCACCGAGGGTGACGCCGGGCTGCACCACGGCGACATGGTTGGCCACGTCGACCTCGATGACCGAGTCCATGTGTTCGAGGGAGAGCAGGATCCCGTCGGCGTCGGGGATCGCGGCACCCGAGAGGCCGGTGCCGGCACCCCGGCAGGTGACGGCGACCCTCAGCTCGTTGGCGATCGTGAGGATCTGGCTGACCTCGTCGGCCGAGCGCGGTTTCAGCACGACGGCGGGCGTGACCGGATCGACGTTCACACACTCGTCGTGGCTGTAGTCGTCGTTGATGGCGTCGCCGGTGAGGATCTGGTCGGCGTCGAGGGTCAGGCGGTCGAGGACTCGGGCAGCGCTCATGACCGCATGTTCGCAGGTCGTCGGGCCGGCGTCAGGCGAGCGGCCAGGCCATGCGCGACCACACGGGTTGTGCGACAGTGCGACCATGGCCGATTCCGAACTCGACGAACTCGACGCCGCGCTGCGCAGTGACATCCGGAGGCTGGGCGGACAGCTGGGAGATGCGCTCGTTCGCCAGCACGGACAACAGCTGCTCGATCGGGTCGAACGGGTGCGCGCCATCGCCCGCGAACTGCGTCGCGACCAGGCATCCACCGAGGAGCTGGTGGCCGCGTTGGACGACGTCGACCTGGTCGACGCGATCCATCTGGTGCGGGCCTTCACGGTCTACTTCCATCTCGCCAACACCGCGGAGCAGGTCCATCGGATCGACGAGTTGAAGTCGGCGAGGGCCCAGGATCGCCGCTTCCCCGAGACGGTCGCTCGTCTGCAGGCACTCGGGCACGATGACGAGGCCATCGTCGAGGCTGCCGCCCGGCTCGATCTCCGCCCGGTCTTCACGGCCCACCCGACCGAGGCATCGCGACGGTCCATTCTCGACAAGCTGGCCGAGATCGCGACCCTCATCGAGCAACGCGCCGACGGGCGGGCCGGCGTCACCGAGCATCGCCGGATCGACCGCCGGATCGACGAACTCGTGGACGCGATCTGGTTGACCGACGAGCTGCGGCGAGCGCAGCCCACACCCGAGGACGAGGCCCGGTCGATCCTCTACTTCCTCGGCGAGATGGTGGTCGACGGTCTGCCCGAGCTGCTCGAGGACGTCGACGCGTCGCTCCGCGATCTCGGTGGCGAGTTGGGCGACACGGTGCCGGTGCGGTTCGGTTCGTGGGTCGGTGGTGACCGTGACGGCAACCCCAACGTCACCCCGGCCACCACCCTCGACGTGCTCGAGTTCCAGCGCAACCGCGCCCTGCGCATCCTCATCGCGGAGATCGAGGAACTGTCGGCCGAGCTCTCCGTCGGTTCCACTGTGAGCGGGATCTCCGAGGCCCTGGCGGCTCAGCTCGACGAGGACCGCGAACGATTCCCTTCGGTCACGGCTCGGTTCGCCACGTTGAGCGCGGGTGAGCCCTACCGGCAGCGCTGTGCGGTGATCCACGAGCGGTTGCTGCGCGCCGTGGGCGATGCCCATGGCCCCCACGCCTACCGCCGACCCGATGAGCTGGTCGCCGACCTCGACCAGATGGCCGAGTCGCTGGCCGCCCACGGCGGTCGTCTCCTCGCCGAGGGTCGGGTCGCGAGGGTTCGGCGGCTGGTGTCGTCCATCGGGTTCCATCTCGCCACCCTCGACATCCGTCAACACGCCGTGGTGCACCATCAGGCGCTGGCCCCGCTCTTCGAGGCCCTCGGCGTCGACTATGCCGGTCTCGACCGGGCCGCCCGGACCGCGCGTTTGGCCGACGAGCTCGCGAGTCGGCGGCCGCTGGCGCCGCCGGCCACGTCGAACTCGCCGGTGCTCGAGCTCTTCGGTGTGATCCGGCGGGGTCTCGACCGGGCCGGTGACCAGGTGATGAAGAGCTACATCGTGTCGATGACGCAGGGTGTCGACGACGTGTTGGCGCCCGCCGTGCTCGCCAAGGAGGTCGGCCTCGTCGACGTGCCGGGCGAAGTGGCCCGGATCGGCTTCGTTCCCCTGTTCGAGACCATCGACGACCTGCGGGCGATCGGCACCGTTCTGCGTGAGCTGCTGGCCGTGCCGGCCTATCGCCGACTGGTGGAGCTCCGCGGCAACGTGCAGGAGGTGATGGTCGGCTATTCCGATTCGAACAAGGACGGCGGCATCACCACCTCACAGTGGGAGATCCACAAGGCGCTGCGGGAGATCGCCGCCGTCTCGGAGGAGACCGGCATCCGGGTGATGGTGTTCCACGGTCGCGGGGGAACGGTCGGACGCGGCGGCGGACCGACCAACGCGGCGATCCTGGGCCAACCGGCCGGTTCGGTGAACGGGTCGATGAAGATCACCGAGCAGGGGGAGGTGATCGCGGACAAGTACGGGCTTCCCCGCCTCGCCCAGCGCAACCTCGATCTGGCGCTCTCCGCCGTGCTCGAGGCGACGGTGGCCCACCGGGTCCCGCGCAACGAACCGGCCGTGGTGGACCGGTGGAGCGCGGTGATGGAGTCGATGTCGGAGGCGGCGTTCGCCGCGTACCGGGAGTTTCTCGAGCGCCCGGGCCTCGTCGAGTACTTCACCACCTCGACCCCGGTCGAGGAGTTGGCGGCGATGAACATCGGGTCTCGCCCGGCCCGCCGCACCACGGCCGGGGCCGGCCTCGACGGGCTGCGAGCCATCCCATGGGTGTTCGGATGGACGCAGTCGCGCCAGATCATCCCGGGCTGGTTCGGGGTCGGCACGGCGCTCTCGAGTGCCAGAGCCCAGGGCCACGGCGACACGCTGGCCGAGATGTTCGCCGAGTGGCAGTTCTTCGGGACGTTCCTGTCGAACGTGGAGATGACGCTGGCCAAGACCGACCTCGCCATCGCCCGCAACTATGTCGATCGACTGGTCGACCCGTCGCTGCACCACCTCTTCGACGAGGTGGTCGCCGAGCACGACCGCACGGTCGCCGAGCTCTCCGCGCTCACGGGTGGTGAGCTCCTCGGCGACCTCCCGGTGCTCAAGCGCACGCTCGCCGTGCGCGACGTCTATCTCGACCCCATCAACCTCCTCCAGGTCGAGCTGCTGGCCCGCAGCCGCAGCACCGCGGCGGACTCACCCGACGCGGCCCGCCTCCAGCGGGCCCTGCTGTTGACCGTCAACGGCGTCGCCGCCGGCCTCCGCAACACCGGCTGACCCGTCACACCGTCACACCGGTGTCAGACACGCGTCACGAGGTCTACTGGTCGGCGAGGTTGGTGAACTCGTCGGCGATGAGCCGGCTCACCGGCTGCTGGTGAGTCGCCCGCCAATCGCGCCACGGGAAGATCGGTTCCCAGCGGTGGAGCTGCTCGAAACTGACGGTGGCGGCGACGATCTCCTCGCGGTCGCCGCCCGCCTGCGCGAGCACCCGCTTCTTCGGGGAACACGAGGATGTCGATGCCCTGGGTGCCCGCCTCGCGGATGTTGGCCTCGATCTTCGCCAGCGTCGCGGCGACGTCGCCCCGCACGCTCGCGAAGTTGACCACCCCGATCGTGCAGGTCGTCTCGTAGTCCGCGTAGCGCTCTGGGATCAGGCTCACTGGGCTCCTCGGGGCTCGTCACCGGCGATGGTGAGCCGGTGCATGATCCGCCGTGACGTGTAGTCGGGCACCGCGTAGTGCTGTACGGCGCGGTTGTCCCACATGGTGAGGTCGCCCTGCGACCAACGATGTCGGCACTGGAACGCGGGCGAGCCGACGTGGGCCAGCAGCATCGCGAGCACGGCGTCGGATTCGTGATCCGACAGGCCGTCGATACGGGTGGTGAAGTTGCCGTTGACGAACAGGGCGGTGCGGCCGGTGTCGGGGTGGACGCGGGCGATCGGGTGGTGAACCGGAGGGTAGGCGGCCTGCATGGCGGCCAGGTCGGCGTCGCTGTTGCCGTCGGCGATGGCCTTGGTGAGGGTCTTGGTGAGGTCGTGGGTGGCGGTCAGCCCCGACAGCAGGTCTCGCATGGCGGGCGAGAGAGCATCCCAGGCGGCGTACATGTCGGCGAAGCAGGTGTCGCCGCCGAGCGGTGGCAGCAGCACCGATTGGAGGATCGTGTAGGACGGTGGGCAGGTGACATAGGTGTTGTCGGTGTGCCAGGCGTCGGCACCCTGCCCCTTCGGCGCGGTCTGGTCGAGCACCGTCATCTCGGGGTGATCGGCGTGTTTCGGCCCGAACGCGGCGACGTCGATCTCGCCCATGCGCCGGGCGAAGGCGAGATGCTCGGCCGGTGAGAGCCCCTGGTCGGAGAAGAACAGCACCTTGTGCTCGTTGATCGCGGCCCGGATGTCGGCGATCTCCTCGTCGCTCGCCTGGGCGACTGACACGCCGCTGACGCGGGCCCCGAGCACGGGCGTGACGGGTTCGACGGTGAGGCTCACGACAGCTCCCCGATCTGGCGAAGGTGGGCTTCCACGCGGTCGGCCACCTGGTCACCGATCTCGGGGGTGACCTCGTCGGCGGTCGTCGTGGCACCGGCATGGCGGAGCATGTCGGGGAGGCGGTGACGCAACTGGCCGAGCGTCCACGGGATCACGGGTCCGTGGGCGACGGTGTCGAACATGACGACGGTGTTCGTCCCCGCCGCCTTGTCGACATAGTGGTAGTGGGGTTCGTCGACGAACATGTCGAACCGGACGAACTCGTGGTCGTCGGCCACGCTGACGACGTGCACCGACACCCCCTCGTCGGTGAAACCACCCTCGGGTGACGCCTCGTGGAGCGCGTCGAGGTGTTCGCTGTCGGCGTAGATCGCGTCGAGCGCCGCGGGGTCGAGCTTGCGGTACTCGATCCCGAGGCGGAGCGGCCCGACGTCGAACCAGTCGGTACTGGCCGGATCCGGTGGCGCGGGAGGAATCGTGTAGGTCGTGCCCACGCGGGGCCCGACCGGCGGGGTGTGGTCGTTGTCGGTCATTGATTCAGCCTCCGACTCGAGCGGGGATGCGGGAGAAGATGCGACGAGCGTTGCCCTGACGGACAGCTTCCTTCGTCTCGGGAGTCAGGTCGAGCGCGTCGAGCTGCGACTGGACGTGAACGTGGCCGGTGAGGGGATAGCCGGTCCCGAAAAGGGTGAGGCCGGCGCCGGGCCCGCGGACGAAGTCGAGGAATTCATCGGGCCATCGGCGGGGTGGGTGGGTGGCGGTGCCGACCAGCACGTTGTCGTGGTCGAGGGCGGCCTGGAGCGTCTCGGTCATCCACGGGAGTCCGAGATGGGAGAGAACGAAGTCGACCGTGGGGAACCGGGAGGCCGGGCCGGTGATGGCCCGGGGGTGTCCGAGCTCGTGGACCCGATGGCCCCCGGAGCGTCCCGCCTGCATCACGAACGGCACGCCGTGCGTGGCGGCAAGCTCGTAGTAGGGGTCGAAGATCGGTGCGTCGAACGTGTGGTTCCAGCTGTGGGTGTGGTTGTGGAGACCGACGCACCAGGCCGAGTGGAGGGCCTCGTCGGCCGCTTCGAGGTCGCCGGGCTCGTCGGGGTTGACGCTGAACACACCCACGAAGCGTCCGGGATGCGCCGCGGTGAGCTGGTGGATCTCGGTCGGGCGCAGGGCGTAGTGGGCGAACTCGTCGAGGCCGGCCCCGGCGGGCACGTCGCAGACCGGCATGACCAGCGTGGTCACCGCCGCCCGGTTCATCCGGGCCACCATGCCGGCGGGTTCGACGAACGTGTCGTCGTCGCGGGCACCCAGCTTGATGGTGAGTCCGTCCTGCTCGATGACCTTGCGCCAGAGGAGCTCCCGGTCGGGCGTGAACGCGTTGCACCAGTAGTCGATCATCGATCGGCACCGGAGAGAGGGTCGATCATCGATCGCGGGCGTCTTCGAAGCGGACGAGCTTGGCGACGGTGCCGAATCCGGTCAGCGAGTCGAGCGCGCCCGGGGCGACCACTTCGACGCCGATCCTCACGCCGACGACCTGGTGGAGCCGCTCGGCGGCGGCGGCGGCAACCGTTTCGAACTCGGCCGGAGGCCGGTCGCTGGCCACGAGCACCGTCATCTCGTCGCGGTTGCCCTCGCGGGTGGCCCGGACGAAGTAGTCGTCGGTCACGCCGTCGACCCCGGTGACGATCTCGCCCAGCGCCTCCGGCCAGATGTTGACGCCGCGGAGCTTGACCATGTTGTCGCCGCGCCCGGCGAACGGCGCCATCTTGCGCAGCCAGCTTCCGCATGCGCACTGGCCCGCGGGCAGGAGCGTCGACAGGTCCATGATGTTGTAGCGGAACTGGGGCGAACCGGTCTTGTAGATCTCGGTGATGCATATCGCGCCCTGTTCGCCGTCGGGGAGCGGTTCGCCGGTTTCGACGTCGACGATCTGCACCACGAAGGCGTCTTCGAAGATGTGCATGCCACCGCCGGCCGGGCACTCGATGGCCACCCACTGCACCTCGTGGAACCCGTAGCTGTCGTAGACTGGCAGGCCGAACGTGTCGTGCAGCCGCTGCTTGTCGCCGATGTTGGGCAGCGCGGTCAGTTGCAGGTCGGTCTTCGGGTCGAGCCCCATCTCGCGGGCCGTGTCGGCGAGATGCAGGAGATAGTCGCCGGTGGTGAGGATCGCCTTCGCCCGGTACTGCACGGCCAGCTCGATCTGCTTGCGGGTCGGGGTGACGTTGCCGGTGCCGGTGGTGAGCACCACACAGTTGAGCCAGCGGTACAGCGCCTCGTCCATGGCGTGGGCGCCGTTGTGGGTCGAGTAGGCCCACGCGTTGATGACGACATCGCCGGGCTGGATGCCCTGCATGTGCAACGCCCGGGCCATGAGGATGGCGCCCGCTTCGCGGTCCCACGCGGTGTAGAGCGTGGGTCGGGACGCGCCGGTGGTGCCGCCCGACATGTAGACCCGCATCGGCTGTTCGAGCGCCTGGTCGACGGTCACGCCCTGGTAGTCGCCGTAGGGCGGATGGGCCTCGATCGATTGGCGGATGTCGTCGACGGTGTACGCCGGGAACCGGTGGAGGTCCTCGATCGAGTCGATGTCGTCGGGTCCGACCCCGGCCGCGTCCCAGCGGCGCCGGAAGAACGGCACCTCGTAGGCCGTGCGGGCGCGGGCCCGGAGCCGATCGAGCTGCTTCGCGGCGATGGTTTCCGGGTCGTCGAGATAGGCCGACGACAGGTACTCCGGCGGAGGCGGGAGCCGGGTCGTCAGGGCGCGATAGTCGACGGCCTCGTGGGGCCGACGGAAGTCGCTCACGCGGTCTCGAGCTCGGTCGCCTCGTGGAACTCGGTCGGCAACATCTCTTCGGGGAACCGGTAGAGGTCGACGGCGTTGTCCCACATGATCTTGCGCTTGCTCTCGTCGCTGATCAGGTCGGGCTCGAGATCGAGGAAGTACTGGACGGTGCCGGGGTACTTGGAGTCGGGGTGGGGGAAGTCGCTCTCCCACACGATGCGGTCGTCGCCGAGCCAGCGGATGACGTCGGCCACGAAGGGATCCTCGCACTCGGTGCTGATCCAGCAGTTGCGTTTGAAGTACTCGGTGGCGTTCATCGTGAGCTCGGGGAACTCGTGGTCGCCGGCCATCTCGAGGTGCTCGTCGATGCGGTGCAGCCAGCTTGGGAGCCAGCCGCAGCCGGCCTCCATGTAGGCCGTGCGCAGGCGGGGGAAGCGCTCGAACACACCGTTGACGATCATCGACAGGCACGCGTTCTGGGCCTCGTGGGCGTGCACGACGGTGTGCCATTCGGTGAAGGTGTCGAAGCGGTCGACGCCCTCGGTCTGGGCGTTGAGACCCATGAACTCGTGGGTGGCGAAGGCGCAGTCGAGGTCCTGCAACAGCTCGTAGATCGGGTCGTAGTACCGGTCGCCGAGGTTGCGGTGGTTCGTGTAACCGGGGCGGGTCCAGAAGCAGCGGATGCCGAGCTCGTCGTAGGCGTACTGGATCTCCTCGACGGCGCGACCCACGTCGTTGAGCGGTACCGGGCCACTCGTGATGACGCGGCCGTTGGACGACTCGCGCATGTCGGCGCCCCAGCGGTTGTAGGCCCGGGCCATGGCGGCCTGGAGTTCGGGGTCGATGCCGCTGAGCCACATGTCGTACTCGGGGCCGTAGATGACGCAGAAGTCGATGCCGTCGACGGCGAGGGCGTTCGCCACGCGGTCGCCGGTGAACCCCTCGAGCACGATGTCGCCGTACTGCTCGATCATGTCCTCGGTCGTCCAACCGATCGCCTTCTGGAACTGGCCGTAGAGCGAGGTCGTGTGCTGGCTCCAGCGACCGTCGACCGTCACCGGGTTGTAGGTGTCGAGCCCGGCCGGCGCCTTGCGATCGAGTCGGTGGCGGTACTTCTCGGGCAGATAGGTCTGCCAGAGATCGGCCGGGTAGATGACGTGGGCGTCGGCGTCGAACACCTTGAATCCGTTGCGCATGGTCTACTCCTGGTCTCCGGTGAACTGGGTGGCGGCGTCGGCGGCGCGGACGACGAGGAAGCGAACACCCTCGTCGCCGACCGTGAAGCCGTACTGATGATCGGCGGGGATCACGACGGTGTCGCCGGGGCCGAGGACGGTGCCGTCGGTGACATGGAGGGCTCCTTCGAGGACCGTCATGTGCTCGCTGATGTCGTGGGTGTGCGGTGGCACCTCGAAGCCGGCCGGCATCTCCGAGATGTGGGAGTGGAAGCCGTGTTGCCCGGTCGTGAGGCGGCTTCGCCGCGCGCCGGTGGCGTCGGCCTGCTCGGCCAGGGCGGCGACCTCGGCCTTCTGGTCGGCTTTGGTCTCCCACTCGAGGGTGGCGAGATGGCGCACGATGGGTTCGGTCATGCCCCCAGGATTGTCTATATGCAGATATTCTGCAAGTAGACTATTCTCCTTCCATGACCGCAGAGCTTCCGGACTACGTCCTCGATCCCTCGCCCACGGCGATGTTCACGCGGTTGCAGCGCGTCGGTCTGCATCTCGAGCGTCTGCAGAACGAAGCGATGGCCGAGATCGACATGACCTTCGCCGACTACACGCTCCTGGCCACGCTACACCGCGAACCGGCCCCCCACGCCCTGCCGGTGAGCCGCCTCGCCGAGCTCGTGCTGCGGCCGATGGGCAGCATCACCCAGGTGGTCGATCGCCTCGAACGCACGGGGGTGATCGAGCGCCGGGTCGACCCCGATGATCGGCGTCGGGTGATCATCGAGCTGACCGGCGACGGAGTCGACATCGCCGAGCGCGGCGACAAGGCCTATCGGGTGTCGCGAGAACGGGTGCTGGCCTCGCTGTCGGCCGGTGAGATCGCCGAGATCGACGCGGCCGTCTCCACGCTGTTGCAGACCCTCGAGGCCGACCAGGACGACATGGGGGCCTGATCCCCGGTCCCGCCGCTAACGGAAATCGGCCAGCCGGGCGGTGGTGTCGTCGATCGGGTACTCGGTTGTCGCCTCGTAGGCGAGTCCGTCGGCGAGCGGGCGCTCCATGGCCTCGCGGTAGAGATCCTTGTAGGCCCGCAAGGAACCGGGGCTGTTGGCGAGCAGTTCGCGGACGAGGTCCGCGACCGTCTCCCCGAGCCGGTCCAGGGGGACCGCCCGGGCGACGAGACCGAGCGCGGCGGCTTCGGCCCCGGTGAACGTGCGGGCCGTGTACGAGAGTTCACGGGCCGCCGCGAGTCCGACCAGCCGGGGGAGGCGCTGGCTCATGCCCCAGGTGGGACGCAGCCCGAACTTGGCGTGCGTGTCGCCGAACTTCGCCTCCTCGGCGGCGATCGCGACGTCGCAGGCCAACACGAGTTCGAGCGCACCGGTGAAGCAGAACCCGTTGACCCGGGCCACGGTGATCGCCGGCATCGTGGACAGCAGCCCCGTCACCCGGCGGGCGGGCAGATCGAGGACATCGCCGACCTTGCCGTCGACCAGTTCGCGGTCGCCGAGCGCCTTGAGGTCGACGCCGGCGCTGAACGCCCGCCCGGCCCCGGTGAGGGTCACCACGCGGATCGTCTCGTCGCCGACGAGGGTTTCGAGTTCGTCGCCGAGCCGGGCCAACATCGTCGGGGTGATGGCATTGAGCGCGTCGGGCCGGTTGAGCGTCAGCGAGGCGACGGCGCCGTCGCGGGTGGTGAGGATCTCGGGTTCGGTCACGAGCGAGTTGTAGCAGGTGTGACGAGTGTCTGACACCGGTGTGACGGGTGGGGTTAGCGTCGGGGGTGTGGACTCGTCGTCGGCTGAGCAGATCGCCGCGTTGTGCACGCGGGTCCTCCACCAGAACTGGCGGGAGGGTGAGCAGGACGGGCGCACCTACGGGTTCAGTTCGCCGTCGCCCGGGCGCTACGACTGGCAGTGGTACTGGGACTCCTGCTTCCACGCCATCATCTGGCGGCGGCTCGACCCGGCCCGGTCGCGCGTCGAGTTGGAGACCCTGCTCGACTCCTCGGTCGACGGGTTCATCGGCCACATCACCTTCCTCGGCCGCCCGCTCAATCTCGAGCGGGCCATTCGCTACAACGTCGCCACCCGCCACGCCCCCACCACGAGCACGATCCAGCCCCCGCTCCTGGCGTGGGCCTGGTCGCTCGCGGTCGGTGACCCCGCCGTCGAACCGCGGATCGTCGAGCACCACGAATGGATGCGAGCCAACCGCGACCTGGAGGGAGACAACCTCCTGTGGCTCATCCAGCCCGACGAGTCGGGTCTCGATGCGTCACCGAAGTTCGATCACGTGTGGGGGTGGCGGGCCCAGGGCCGTCGGTTGTTTCCGACCCTCATCCACGGCAACCGGCGACGAGGGTTCGACGCCCACCGCGTG
>JAUIML010000028.1 GCA_030432715.1 Acidimicrobiia bacterium
CGATCGGATCATCGTTCGCCGGCTGATCGCCTCGGGGGTGCGCCGCGACAAGAGAGGGGTGTCCTGCTCCATCACTTCCGAAATCGGCGGTCCGCCCCCGGAACTGAGCGCCGGTGCGGCAATTCCGCCACGCGGCCCATGTGACGAATGGGAAGGGTGGCCTGGGCCGAACGGCCCAGCCGCTGTGGGGCGTCGCGTCGAGCTTCCGGACGCGCGTCCTACTCCAGAATCGCGCTACTCCAGAATCGCGCTACTCCAGAATCGCGCTACTCCAGAATCGCGTCGGTTGGCAGCGCCACGATGCCCGTGGCGCCGAGCTCGCGCAGGTCCGAGAGGCGGGCCCACAGGTTGTCGCGCTGAACGACCAGGTGCACGGCCACGAGATCGGTGCGGCCCGACAACGGGACCAGCGTGGGTGCGGCGAGGCCCGGGAAGATGGTGCCGAGCTGATCGACACGATCCGGCGGGATGTGCATCACCAGGTACTGGCGACTGGTCGCCGTGCGGGCGGCCTCCATGCGCAGGAGCAGGCTGGCGATCTCGGGCGACTCGGTTTCCGGCGGGTGGGCGAACACGGCCTGGCACGCCGCGGCGACCTCGATGGCATGAAGCGAGTTGCGACGCAGACTGTTGCCCGTTTCCCGCAGGTCGACGATTGCGTCGGCCAGCCCTCGGGCGCAGATGCCCTCGAGCGAGCCGCCCATTGCGACCACCTCGATGTCGATGCCGTTGGACTCGAACCAGCGACGCGTCCAGTTGGGCAGGTGGGTGGCCACCGTCTTGCCGGCGAGATCGGCCGCCGAGGTGTAGGGGGCGTCGGTGCGGCAGGCGAGCACCAGATCGGATCGTGAGAAACCGAGGTCGATGGCGGGCCAGTGTTCGATCTCGTTCTCGAGCGCGGTGTCGGTCGAGATGAAGGCGGCATCGAGGCGGCCGGCTCGGAGCCACGCGGCGGCGTCGCGCGGTCGCATTTCGATGAACTCGATGTCCTCGACGAGCAGGGCAGCGTTCTCGGTACCGAGCTGGCGGAGGTTGTAGCCGGCATGGCGGAGCAGGTCGAAGACGCGGTCGCGCAGGCGACCCTTCGACGGAACGGCCACCCGGGCGGTCACGACCGGCGCTCCTCGAGCACGGTCAGCACGTCGGCCAGCGGGACGTCGACCGCGACCAGACCGACCATCACGTGGTACAGGAGATCGGCGGCCTCCTGCGCGGTGAGGGCGGGGTCGTTGGTGGGCCGTCCGAGCTCGAGGCACACCTCGAAGGCCTCTTCCATGATCTTGCGCTGGGCCAACTCGGGATCGGCCAGCAGCTTCGCGGTGTAGGACACGTCGGGATCCGCGTCGCGCCGCGAGCGGAGAACCTCTTCGAGTTCGTCGAGAATCACCCCTTCACGCTACGGGGGAGCGGTCCGTAGGGTGCGGCCGGGACCGAAGTCCGGATCCTCGCCACCGACTCCGCCCGAAGCTGCCGACGGTGTTGGCTCACTAACGTGGCGCGGTGAACGACATCGCTGCGAGCTTCTCCGCCGATCCGTCGGTCGTTGCCATCGGCCCACGGGGTCAGGTCGGCCATCGTGACCACATCGACCACACCGCCCAGTTCGACCGGGAGATCCACCGGGTGCGAGACGACGTGTGGTCGGTGGTCGGCAACGGCCTCTCCAACCAGAACGTCGTCGAGGGGCCCGAGGGTCTGATCGTCATCGACACCGGTGAGTCGGTGCAGGAGATGCAGTGGACGCTCGACGCGCTGGCTGCGCAGACCGACGCGCCGATCGCGGCGGTCATCTACACCCACTCGCACTATGTGGGCGGCACCGCAGCCGTACCCGGGGCGGGCGAGACCGTGCCGATCTGGGGCCACGAGCGGATCATGGCGAATCGCGAGCGCACCGGGGTCGAACTCAGCGCATCGGCGACCCGCGGGGCGGTGCATCAGTTCGGTCTCTTCCTTCCGCCCGACGGCCCGGACGGGCTGATCAACGTCGGTCTCGGGGCGAGCTTCCGGCGTGACCACGCGCCCCACGCAGTCGGGTTCATCCCCCCGACCGAGATCATCTCCGGGCCCGTCTCGACGACCATCGCCGGCCTGGAGGTCGAGATCACCCCGGCGCCCTCCGACGCCGACGACTCCGTCACGATCTGGTTCCCCGAACTCGCCACGGCCGTACACAACATCGCCTGGCCGGCCCTGTTCAACGTCTTCGCCATCCGGGGAGAGGAGTACCGGGATCCGCGGGTGCTCCTGAACGGGTTGGACCACCTGCTCACCCTCGGCGCCGAGCACCTGGTGGGTTCTCACGGCGTGCCGATCAGCGGGAGTCGCGAGATCCAGAACGAGGTGACGCTCGATCGCGACTCGATCCAGTTCCTCTGGGACCAAACGGTGCGGGGGGTCAACAAGGACCTCTCGGCCGGCGATCTGATCCGGTTCGTGCAGCTGCCCGAGCGGTTCGCGTCGGGTCGGCTCACCCGTCAGCTCTACGGACTCGCGGAGCACCATGTCCGCCAGATCCGCACCGGAATCATCGGGTGGTTCGACGGTGACGAGGCCCAGCTGTTCCCGTTGGCCCCGTCCGACCGTGCCGGTCGACTGGTCGAGGGTTTCGGTGGGGCGGCCGAGGTTCGGCGTCGGGTGCGCGCCGCCATCGATGCCGACGATCTGCGCTGGGCGGTCGAGATGGGTTCCTGGCTTGTCCGCCGCGACGCGAGCGAGGACGGTGCCGAGGCCGATGACCGCGCCCTTCTGGCGGAGGCGGTGCGAGAGATCGGACGGCGGACCTCGGCTGCGAACATCCGCAACTGGTGCCTCACCCGGGCCCGGGAGTTGGAGGGCACGCTCGATCTCGGCCGCATGCGCACCCACGTCTTCGGCCGGGCTGCGGTGATGGCCGCCGCACCGGCGACCACGGTGCATGCGTTGCGGGTCCTCCTCGACCCCGACGCGGCGGCGGAGGTCGACGACCATCTGCGGTGGCGCTTCGCCGACGGGTCGACGGCCGGGCTGCGGGTGCGGAATCAGGTGGCGGTACCCACGGACGGCCGCGACGCCGACCTCGAACTCGCCCTCGACCTCGAGACCTGGGCCGACATCTGCTCCGGCCGCCTGACACTGTCCGCTGCGGTGGCCGACCAGCGGGTGACCACCTCGGGCGACGCCGACCGGATAGGGCGCATCACCGCCTGCTTCGACCATGCCTGCCTCGATCATGCCGGCCTCGGTCATGCCGGCCTCGGTCATGCCGGCCTCGGTCATGCCGGCCCCGCCCGCGGAGAATGACCCGGGACCTCACCGGCCGGAGCCGACTCCTCGTCATCCTCGTGGTGGTGGTGCTCGCCGGTCTCGCCAGTCGCCGATCCGCCGGCGTTCCCGAAGTCGTCGAGACCCACGCAGGCGATGTCTTGTGGGCCACCGCCGTGGTGGTGGCGCTGGCGCTCGTGTGGCCGGTGGCCGCCCCTCGGTCTCACCCCCGTCCGGTCACGTTCGGTGTGATCGGCTTCTCCATCGCGGCCTGCGTAGAGCTGTCCCAGGCGTGGAATCCGGGCTGGCTCGACGATCTGCGCGCCAACGACACGGTCGCGCTCGTGCTCGGGCGGGGCTTTCTGTGGGCCGACTTCCCCCGCTACGCCTTGGGCTGCGTCCTGGGCACCGGCCTCGTCGCCCTCACGAGGCTTTCGACGGCTGAAGAGCGCCCTGCCTAGAGTCACGCCATGGGGACATCACGCATGGGGACATCACGCATGGGGACATCACGCATGGGGACATCACGCGTTCGAAGTGCTGGACTGCTCTTCGCCGTGCTGGCGCTCGTGGCCGCGGCCTGCGGCGACGACGACTCGGCGACCGAGTCTGGCGCGACCACGACAACGACGACGACCGCGGTCGACGACACGACCGCGCCCGATGACACCGCGTCGACCACCACCGAGGCTCCGCCGGAGCTCACGGCGAGCGATCGCGGGGTGAGCGAGGACTCGATCAAGCTCGGGATCGTGCTCTTCGACACCGATGCGATTCTCGAACTCGGTGTCGACGTGGGTTATGGCGACCACGCGCAGCACTACCAGGTGGTGATCGACGAGATGAACGAGGCGGGGGGCATCCTCGGCCGCCAGATCGAACCGATCTACAAGTTCGTGTCGCCCGTCGATCCCGAAGAGGCCGACCGGGTCTGCACCGAGCTCACCCAGGACGACGAGGTGTTCGCGGTGCTCGGAACGGCACGACCGCCCGAGAACGTGCTCTGCTACACCGAGACGGCCGACACCCCCTTCATCGGCGCGCCGACCGGTGATCTGGCCGAGGCGGTGTTCGAACGCTCGCTGGTCCCGTTCCTCTTCCCCGGTCGGGTACCCAGCCGGACCGACGGCGCGATTCTGGCGGCGATGGAGCTCGATGGCGCGGTCGAGGGGGCGGTGCTCGCCGTGCACGGCGCCGACGCCGACCGCATCGAGGGGCTTGCCGCCGAGCTCGAAGCGAGAGGCGCGGCCAAGGTGGTCACGAGCGTCGAACTCGCCGACGAAGCCGATCAGACCGCGCTCGCCACCGAACTCGACCGGGTGATCGAACGATTCAAGGCCGATGAGGTCGAGGGGGTCATCAACCTCGGCAACAATGTGGCCTTCATGGCGGCCTTCAACCGAGCGGCGTACCGGATCCCGATCTGGACGACGTCTCCCGACGTGCTCGCCGACTTCATCTACGACCAGGGTGCGACCAACGACGAGGTGAGTCTCGCTCGGCTGGTCCTGTCGGAGACCAGCGGTGAACTCTACGACTCCGGCCATGAGCCGACGGTGGAGTGTGTCGACCGCTGGAACACGGCCCGGCCCGACGAGCTCGCCCTCAGTGATCCGGGTGAGGACGACCTGAGCAATCTCGGCCAGGTCGTGCTCGCCTGCTCGGGTCTCGACATCTTCAGCCGGGCCGCGACCGCAGCCGGTGTCGATCTCACGGTGGAGACCTTCACCGCCGGACTCGACGATGTCGGCTCGTTCGAGACCGCCGGATTGCGGTTCGCCTCACTGAGCTCGACGAAGTGGGACGCCAGCGACTCGGCCCGACTCTTCCGCTGGGACGATGCCGAGGCCGACTTCGTGGGAGCGGAGGCGCTGGAGGTCGGGTAGCGGCTACGCCGAACGTGCGGTGAGGGCGGTTGTGAGTCCGAGTCCGATGTAGACGGCGCCGGCGGCCGTCTCACTGCGCCGCGCCAGGCGTGGCGATCGACGGAGCCGACCGCCGACCCACCCCCCGGCGACGGCGTAGGCCCCGTCGGTGATCACCCCGAGGACGATGAAGAGCACCCCGAGCGCCGCCACCTGGGCCGCGGCGTTGCCGGCCTCGGCATCGACGAACTGGGGGACGAACGCCAGGAAGAAGACGGCGGTCTTCGGGTTGAGGATGTTGAGCACCGCGCCATCGGTGAACACCCGGCGCATCGAGCGGGGCGGGGCCTCGCTATTGATTTCGGACAACCGGCCACGGCGGCGGAGGCTCGTGATGCCCAGATGGATCAGATACACCGCGCCGGCGAGCTTGATCGCGGTGAACGCGGTGGCCGACGCGACGACGATCGCCGAAAGTCCCGCGACCGCCGCAGCGATGTGGACCAGCGTGCCGGTGTGGATCCCGGCCACGGAGACCAGACCGGCCCTCGGGCCCTGGCTGGCGCTGCGGGCGACGATGTAGAGCACGGCCGGGCCGGGTACGAGCAGCAGGGCCAATGCCGCGCCGGAGAACAGGAGGGCGGTGGCGAGATCGGGCATGCCCCGAGACTAGGAGTCGAGGAACGACGGTGGGGCGGGGTTTCGGTTCTCCATGATGCTGTCGTGCTTCTCGGCCAGCGCGGCGACCAGGGCGAGATCGGTGAAGATCCAGAACCGGCCGTCGGTCACGGCGTCGTGCACCATGTCGGCCACCTCGGCCGGCGGGCGCCCCGAGGTCACCATCTCGGCCATGAAGGCCCGGCGCATCTCGTCCTCGGGCGTCGGCGCGGAGAGGGCGGATGGAGCTGCGGCCTCGGGTCGATTGCGGTCGCTGTTGTGGATCTCCGTCGCGACGAAGCCGGGGCAGAGACACGACACGCCGACGCCGGTTCGCTCGGCCTGCATCTGGTGATAGAGGCCCTGGGTGATGCCCACGACAGCCCACTTGCTCGCCGTGTACGCGCTGTGGCCGGGGAGGTGGCCGGCCATCGATGCGGTGTTGACGATGTGCCCCTCGCCCTGTTCGAGCAGCATCGGCAGGAAGACCCGGTGACCGTGGATGACGCCCCAGAGGTTGACGTCGAGCACCCACTTCCAGTCGGCGACGCTGAGTGGGCCGCCCCTGACGCTTCCGGCGACCCCGGCGTTGTTGCAGACCACGTGGACGGCCCCGAACTCGTCGAGGGCTCGGGCGCCGAGCTCGTCGACGGAGTCGGCGTCGGCGACGTCGGTGACCTGCCCGACCACGCCCGTCCCGTGGGCCGCGACGTCGGCGACGGCCTCGTCGAGACGTGGTGCCTCGATGTCGGACAGCACCACGTTCATGCCCGCCCGAGCGAAGCGGTCGGCGAACGCCCGCCCCATTCCGCTGGCCGCGCCGGTCACGACCGCGGTCTTGCCGTTCAGATCCTGCATGCCTCGACCCTATGCGCCGCTCCTCTCCTGCGCCCTTGTCCTGCGCCCTTGCCGATCTCCCGGAGAACCCGCGGCGCACCGATACGGTGCAGCCCCATGGGCAAGGCACTCGATCATCTCCTCGACATCCTCGACCTCGAGCGGATCGATGCCGACATCTTCCGCGGTCGCAACGAGACGTCGGAGTGGTTCCGGCTCTTCGGCGGCCAGGTCGCCGCGCAGGCGTTGTGTGCGGCCCAACGAACCGTCGAAGAACATCGGGTCCACAGCCTCCACGGCTACTTCCTCCGCGGCGGCGACCCGAAGGTGCCGGTGACCTACACCGTCGACCGGATCCGAGACGGTCGGTCGTTCACCACCCGTCGGGTCGTCGCGCTCCAGAACGGTAGGGCGATCTTCAACACCTCGATCTCGTTCCACGGCCAGGAGGACGGCTTCGAGCACCAGGACCCGATGCCCGAGGTCGCCGACCCGGAGACGCTGCCGACCTGGGCCGACCGGGCCGAGGCACTGAAGGGGAAGATCCCCGAGGAGCGGCGGGAATGGCTCCTGCGGGAGCGAGCGATCGACACGCGGTCGGGCCTGCCGCAGGGCATGTTCTCCGCCGAGCCGAGCACCGAACCGAATCCGGTGTGGATCAGGGCAAACGGCGACGTGCCCGATGATCCCGACATCCACGCCCAGCTCGTCACCTACGCGTCCGACATCGCCTTCGTCGACAACATGTACCGACCCCATCGGCGCAAGGACTCACCCGGGGTGATGCTCGCCAGCCTCGACCACGCCCTCTGGTTCCACCGGCCGGTTCGGGTCGACGACTGGGTGCTCTTCCACCAGGACAGCCCGAGTGCGTTCGGTGCCCGCGGGTTTGCCCGTGGCGCGATGTTCGACCGGGGTGGCACTCACCTGGCCTCGGTCGCCCAGGAGGGCGTGATGCGTGAGCTGGATCCCGAGAAGAGCGGCCGGGGCTGATGGCCGAGGTCCACCGCGACCGGTTCGTGGCCGGCCAGTACTTCCTGGCCGTGGCCGGGCTGGCCGCCATGCGGCGCATCCTGTCGCGGCCGAGCGAGGGGATCGCCCGGATCGAGGAGATGAAGCAGATCGTGGCCGGCTTCGACGAGTTCCCCAACGATATCGTGATCGAGGTCGTCGAGCACGATGTCGAGAGTGGCTACACGGCGTGGGCGCCGATCTACGACGGGCCGAACCCGGCGATCACCGCCGAGGAGCCGGTGGTCCACCGGATGCTCGCCGGTCTTGCCGTCGGGCGGGCGCTCGATGCGGCGTGCGGCACGGGCCGTCATGCCGGCCACCTCGCCGGGCTCGGCTTCGAGACGATCGGGGTCGACGCCACGGCGGGCATTGCTCGAGGTCGCCCGGGAGACGTATCCCGAGGTCGACTTTCGTGAGGGGCACCTCGAGGCCCTGCCGGTCGACGACGCCTCGTGCGATGTCGTCACCTCGGCGCTGGCCGTTTGCCATGCCCCCGACCTCGATGTCGTCTTCGAGGAGTTCGCCCGGGTGCTGCGGCCCGGCGGCACCCTCGTGGTGTCCGACCCCCATCCGTCGACGGTGACGCTCGGCGGGGTCGCCGGATTCCGCGACCCCGATGCCGACCCGACGGAGGGGTTCACGATGCCGTTCGTGCCGAACCTCCACCACCCGATGCACACCTACGTCAACGCGGCGGTTGCGGCCGGTCTGGAGATCGTGGAATGCCGTGAGCCGACGTTCCCCGACTCGGGCCTCGAGGCGAACCCGGCCTACGCGGTGCTGCCCGATGCCGTTCGTCAGGCGTTCGGTGGTCTGCCTTTCGTGGTGGTCTGGCGCATGCGCAAGCCCGGCTGATCGGGCCCGCCGACCGGCGACCGCACCGGTCAGAGGCCGAGATACCGATCCCAGCCCGGCCAGCCGTGTTCGTCGGCGTGACACGTGCAGCTGCACCGGAAGCCGGGCGCGCCGGCCCCCGCCTCGGCCCACCATCCCGCGCAGGAGCCATGGTCGAACCGGGTGAGCCCCGATTGGGCATCGACACTGCCCTGGCACCCCGAACCCAGGACTGGCGCGTCCCCCTGTTCATCGATGCGGCACGGCGGGAGATCGCCGCCGCGTCTCAGTTCACGGCTGGGGCGCGACTCGCTCACCTTGGTTCCGCTCCGTTCCCCCAACCCGCCGGCGAGGATCGTAGCGGCGCGTCGTCCGGTTCGGGCCGTTCGGCCCGCTCGGATCACTGGTGTCGCATGACCCGAGCGAACTCGGCCGCGAAGTCGAGCTCCGGAGCGGCCCCGACATCGGCGCGGAGACCGACGAACCCGGCGGGTGCGGGTGCGGGTGGGTGGAAGTCGGACGACACCGCGAAGGGCCGGGCGTAGCCCACGGTGAGAAACGACCCGTCGGGGCTGAACGTGCCGGGTGGCTGGGCGGCCATCGGTTCGCGGGCGATCACCTCGTCGTCAGCCCGCATCTCGACCTGCCATTCCGGGTCGCCGGGGATCAGCTCGAGCGTCAGCGACCGCGCCCCCGGCGGGACCGGGGCGCCGACCCGGACCTCGCGGCCGTGGACGACCAGGACCCAGCGCAGCTCCCCGGCGACCAGGTACAGGGCCCAGCCCGACAGGTGGTCGCCCTGCTCGCAGAGCACGCCCGATTCGTCGCCCACGAGCCCCTCGGCGAACAGGGCGGTGAACCGCGCCCCCATCATCAGCAGGGGTGCGTGCACCTCGTGGACCTTGTCTCCCGGGCGGAGATGGTGCCGGGTCCGGAATCCCATCCAGGGCAGGTGTGCCTTGGGCAGCTTGTTGTCGCGGGAGTCGTCGATCGGGAGCACCTGGTTGCGCTCGGCTTCCTCGTACCAGCGCTTCACCAGTTCGGCCAGCTTGTCGGGCCGGGCCGCGGCGAGGTCGACGGACTCGGTGAAGTCGGTTCTCGTGTCGAACAGCTGCCACTCGTCGGTGGCGAAGTCGGCACTGCCGGCGATGTTGTCCCGTTCGGCGGCGGTGAGCTGGTTGACGTGGTTCGTCACCGCCTTCCAGCCGTCGACATAGATCGCGCGACTGCCCCAACACTCGTAGTACTGCGACGTGCGGGGGTCGGCGGCGGTCGCATCGGCCAGCACCGGCCGGATCGACGTGCCGTCGATCGACATCTGGTCGATGCCGTTGCGGGTGGCCGGCGCGTCGATGCCGACGAGGTCGAGAACCGTCGGCATCAGGTCGACCACGTGGACATAGTGGTCGCGGATCTCTCCGGCGCCCTCCAACCCACCCGGCCACGAGACGATGAGCGGATCGCGCACACCGCCCTCGAACGTGTAGCGCTTCCAGCGCCGGAACGGGGTGTTGCCGGCGAGGGCCCAACCCCACGGGTAGTGGCCGCTGGAGTCGAAGCCGCCGAGGGCATCGATGTGGGCGAGTTCGTCCTCGAGGTCGTCGGGCTCGTCGGAGATGTAGTGGCGGAGCTGGTTCCACGATCCGTGGGGCCCGCCCTCGGCCGACGCGCCGTTGTCGGAGATCACCATCACGATCGTGTTGTCGGTTTCACCGGCCGCGTCGATCTCGTCGAGGACCCGGCCGATCTGATGATCGGCGTGCGCGACGAACCCGGCGAAGACCTCCATCATCCGGGCGTAGAGGCGTTGCCGGTCCGGGTCGATGTCGTCCCATGCCTCGACCCACTCGGGCCGGGCCGAGAGTTCGGCATCGGCGGGCACGACCCCCATCGCCTTCTGGCGGGCGAAGGTCTCCTCGCGCCACGCGTCCCATCCCCGGTCGAACCGTCCGGCGAAGCGCTCGATCCATTCCGGTGGCGCCTGGTGGGGCGCGTGGGGGGCGCCGGTGGCGTACCAGAGCAGGTAGGGCCGGTCGGCGTGGGTCGTGCGGATCTCGCGGAGCTGGGCGATCGCCTCGTCGGCCAGGTCGGCATCGAGGTGGTAACCCTCCTCGGGCGGGCGTGGTGGTTCGACGTGTTGCTGGTCTCGGACCAGGTTCGGCGTCCACTGGTTGGTCTCGCCGTTGAGGAACCCGTAGTAGCGGTCGAAGCCGACGCCGGTCGGCCACATGTCGTAGGGGCCGGTGGCCCGCTGGTCGCGGGGCACGAGGTGCCACTTGCCGATCGCCACCGTGGCGTAGCCCTCGTCGCCGAGGATGTCGGCCATCGTGCTCGCCGTGTCGGGGAAGACGCCGGTGTAGCCCGGGAAGTTGACGGGGAGGTCCGGCAGCATGCCCATGCCGACCCGATGATGGTTGCGGCCGGTCAGCAGACAGGCCCGGGTAGGAGAGCACACGGCGGTCGTGTGGAAGTTGGTGAACCGCAGGCCGCGTTCGGCCAGCCGATCGAGGTTGGGCGTGTCGAGGTCGGAGCCGTAGCAGCCGAGCTGGGCGAACCCGAGGTCGTCGAGCACGATCACCACGACGTTCGGGTTGCCGGCGGGGTAGGGGTTCGATGCCCTAGGGGCCGTGCTGTCGACCAGCGCCAGGTTGATCGTGGTTTCGTCACCGGAACTCATGGTTCCTCCTTCTAGTGCAGCCGCCCAGGGCAGGGGAAACGCCGTTTCTCCACAGGTATGACGCCCGCGTCGGTGCCGTGACGAGCCCGTTGCGGTTGGGTGACGGCGGGATCCGGCCGCGCGTCGGGGTCGTCGTATCCGCCATGGACACACAACGAGCACTCCCGCACCGGTCGCATTCCGTTCGATTCTCGACCGCACGCACGACCCTCGCCCTGCTGGCGGTGGTGTCGCTGCTGGCCGCGGCCTGCGGCGACGACGATTCGAGCGACGCCGGATCGAGCGACGCCGACACGGGCGACACCGGATCGGCCGACGACGGAGGCGACTCGGAGGCCGGCTTCCTCGGTCCCGACGCAGAGCCTGATGATGATTCCGATCTCTCCCGACTCGAAGGCAACGAGTTCCGTGACTACGGCGTGCGTCCGTTCGTCGATGCCGATGACGACAACCGCTCGACGTTCGCGCTCGACGTCGACACGGGGGCCTACACGGTCACCCGGCGCTGGCTGCAGGAGGGGGTCATGCCCGACCCCGCGTCGGTGCGGGTCGAGGAGTTCGTCAACGCCTTCGACTACGACTATCGCCCACCGCGCGACGGACTCTCGCTCGAGGTCGACGGTGCGCCGTCGCCCTTCGACGAGGACAACGTGTTGGTGCGGATCGGGGTGCAGGCCGCCGTGGTCGATGATGATGACCGGGCCGACGCAGCCCTCACCTTCGTCGTCGACACGTCGGGGTCGATGGACCGTGACGACCGACTCGGGCTCGTGAAGGAGTCGCTCGAAGAGCTGGTGGGCGAACTCCGCGACGACGACACGGTGGCGATCGTCGTCTACGGCGATGACTCGACGGTCGTGCTCGAACCCACCCCGGTTCGCAACGACGACGAGATCTACGACGCCATCGACGATCTCCGGCCCGGCGGTTCGACCAACATGGAGGCCGGGCTCGCCCGCGGCTACCGACTGGCCGAGCAGGCGTTCGTGGAAGACGGCATCAACCGGGTGATCCTCGCTTCCGATGGCGTGGCCAACGTGGGGATGACCGACCCCGACGGGCTGACCCGGGAGATCACCGACCGGGCCATCGGCGGCATCCAGCTGGTGACGGTCGGGTTCGGCATGGGCAACTTCAACGACACGCTGATGGAACAGCTGGCGGATCAGGGCGACGGCTTCTACGCCTACGTCGACACCCGCGACGAAGCCGAGGAACTGTTCGAGAACGAACTGGTGGACACGCTCACGCCGATCGCTCGCGACGCGAAGATCCAGGTGGAGTTCGACGTCGACGTCGTCGACGAGTACCGGTTGATCGGCTTCGAGAACCGCGGCGTGCTCGACGACGACTTCCGCGACGACGACGTCGACGCCGGCGAACTCAACTCGGGCCACACGGTGACCGCGATCTACGAGATCGATCTGCGGAGTGGGGTCGACGACCGCGACGACATCGGCGAGGTCACCCTGCGCTGGTTCCCGGCCGAGGGCGGTGACGCGGTCGAGATCGACGAACCGATCGAGATTCGCGATCTCGAGGACGACTGGCGCGACACCAGCGCCGATCTGCGTCTTGCCACCGTGGTGACCGTCTGGGCCGAACTGCTCCGCCACAGCCCCTACGCCGACGATCTGAACCTCGACCTCGTCGCGACCGAGGCCGAGCGGCTCGACGACGAACTCGACAGCGAGCAGACGCGGGAACTCGCGATGCTCACCGAACGGTCGGCTGCGCTGAGCTGACCGGATCCCTCGCCGCCCGCGCACGTTCCTGGAGGGGGCGGGCGGCGAGGGCTCTCGGCCTGCCCGGAACCGATCGGTTCAGCCGGCGGTGTCGCCGTCGATCGACTCCCGGATGAGATCGGCGTGTCCGCAGTGCCGGGCGTATTCCTCGATCATGTGCACGATGATCCACCGGAGACTCCAGTGTTCTCCGGCGCGGTTGGTCCGGGCGCTGAGCTGGTCGAGGGAGGCGGCTGGGTCGACGCGGAGACGGGAGTCGGCGACGACCCGCTCGAACTCGTCGAAGAGTCGTTCGCCGGTCCACGTCTGGGCCAGGTCCATCTCGGCGTCGGGGTCGACCGACCAGTCGTGATCGGTCCACGGCGCCGGCATCGGCTCGCCCGCGAATCGGTCGACGAACCAGGTCTGCTCCACCAGGATCATGTGCCCGATCAACCGCGACAGGGTGAGCGTCGACGGCGGCAGCGTGACCTGCAGCTGATCGTCCGACAGCCCGTGGGCGCGGTCGAGCAGAGCGGCGCGATAGAAGTCGAGGAAGGCGACGAGCGTCGTCCGTTCGTCGGCCTGCAGCGGGATCGGGGGCGGCGCAGGACGGGGCACGACCCGCAGGCTAGGTCCACACGGCGATCAGGTCCGGGAACCGATCGGCGCCGTCGAACGTCGGAAGACCATGCGACGCCTTCTGTCCCTCATCCTGTGCCTCTCGATCTTCGCCGTGTCGTGCGGAGACTCCGATTCGGACACCGCCGACACCACGACCACGTCCCCGTCGAGCACGGCCCCGTCGAGCACGAGTGCGGCTCCGTCGACCACGTCGCCGACGACGACGGCGGGTCCGACCACGACCGCGGCTGTGGTGTCGAACGACCAGCTGGACGCGTGTGTCGGCGACGACTGGCAGCTCGTCGATGCCGGACCATTCACCTTCCACACCCCGGGCGACCTCCTCGACCAGAACCCTCAGGGGATCGACTCGCTGGTCGGGCGGTTCGTGGGCGGTGACATGGAGGTCGTCTTCGACTTCGGCTGGTACTCCCCGAACCTCGACGAGATGGAGCGACTCGGCGCCACGCTCGTGCCCGTCCTGCTCGACGATCTCGATGGGGCGTACGCAACCGCGGAGACGGGCGCGGAGGGAGGCGCGACCGACTTTTCGACCCAGCTCTACGTCGCGATCCCGGACGAGTCGGGCAACGCGCTCTGGATGGGGGTCAACTACGACGACCCGGCGTTCACGGAGGACGCCGAGTGCGTGGTGCGCACGGTTCGCTTCAGCTGAACGTCAACCGGTGTGGCGGCCGGGTTCCCAACCACCCGCGCCGAGGATCCGCTCGCCGAACTCGGCGGGCTTGTCCTCGAGGTCGGTCGCCATGGTGTCGTTCCACCGGTTGAGGAAGCCGAACACCGAGATGGTCGCGACGATCCCGGCGATCTGGTCGTCGTCGTAGTGCTTCCGCAGTTCGTCGAAATGGGCTTCGGTGGTGGTGTTGGGCACCGCGCCGGCGTGGAGCGCCAGGGTGAGGGCGGCGCGTTCGGCCTCGTCGAAGTGTTCGCTGCGGTCGAAGATCCACAGGTCGGCGAGCTTCTCCTCCGGCACTCCGAGGTTCTTCGCTGTGTGGGCGGTGTGCGCCTGGCAGTAGCGACACCCGGCTGCGCTCGAGGCGACCTGGGCGACCATCTGGTTCAGGGCGAGCGGGACGCGAGCGTTGCCGAACACGGCGCCGCCGAGGGCGGAGAACGCTTCCGCGAGTCCGGGCACCCGGGCCATCGTCGGCATCGAGTTCGGGACGAAGCCCATCAGGGCCTCGACGGCGGCGAAGCGTTCGGCGTGGTCCTCGAGTTGATCGGCGGGCAGCGGGTCGATGCGGGCCATGGGGCTCCTGTGGTCTCGGGGTGGTTTTCTCGGGGGTGGTGCTCTCGGGTGGTTCAGCGCCAGAGGCGATCGAAGACGTTGCGCCAGAGTCGGGTGGTCAGGTCGAGCGACTCGATGTCGATGCGTTCGTTGTGCCCGTGGAACCGGTTGAGGAACTCCTCGAGCGTCACCTTGTTGCTGAGGAGGCCGGCGCCGTAGGCGGTCACCCCGCGCTGACGGAAGAAGCGGGCATCGGTGGCACCGGTCACCAGGCTCGGGACGACCCGGGCATCGGGGTAGGCGATGCGAATGGCGTCGGTGAGCGCGTCCCACAGCGGGGTCTGAGTGGTCGATCCGGGTGCGGCGTCCTGCATCACCGGGTAGGCGGGCGTGATCTCGACCGACGGGAGCAGGTCGGGGCCGATGATGTCGGTGAGGGCGCGGTCGACGTCGGCCTGGGTGTCGCCGGGGAGCATGCGCACGTCGACATAGAGACGGGCCCGGTCGGGCACCGTGTTGGTCTTGGTGCCGGCGTCGAGCAGGTTGGCGCTGAACGTCATGTGGCAGCAGGAGTGCGTGTTTCTCGCCAGGTCGGGCGGGAGCGAAGCGAGCGCCTCGGAGACGCGGGCGGGATCGAGCAGGGCACCCTTCGTCGCATCATCGATGTCGAGGGCGTGCACCCGGTCGCGGAACTGCTCGTCGATCCGGGGCGCGATCTCGGCCTCGGCGATGCGGGTCACGATCTGGGCCGCCTTCACCAGCGCGTTGTCGGTGCCGAACGGCATCGAACCGTGGCCGGGAGTGCCGTGGACGGTGACCCAGCGGCCGCCGAGGCCCTTCTCCGCGGTGGTCATGAGCACGGTCGTGCCGTCGGCCCCGTGGGCGGGGGTGCCCCCGTACTCGGTGAGCACATAGTCGCAGGCCACGAGATCCCACTGGTCCTGCACGATCGGCAGGGCCCCGTTGATGCCTCCGGCCTCCTCGTCGGCCACGCCGAAGAAGACGATGTCGCCCGGGTAGCGCACCCCGGTTCTGACGACGTCGCGGAAGGCGACGAGCATCGACGACGTGAGGTTCAACATGTCGACGGCACCGCGGCCCCACACCTCGTCGACACCGTCCGACGACGTGATCAGTTCGCCCCCGAAGGGATCGTTGACCCAACCGTCCTCCGACACGGGCACGACGTCGGTGTGGCCCATCAGGCACAGGGCCGGCGCATCCGCGTCGGTGCCCTCGTAGCGGGCGACCACCGAGGTGCGTCCGGGGAGACTTTCGGTGAGCTCCACGTCGAGGCCCAGTCCGTCGAGTTCGTCGCGCAGGAGGTGGGCGCTGCGGTGTTCCTGGGCGCCGTCGTCGGTCCCGTCGTTCACGCAACGATTGCGGATCAGTTGTTGGAGCAGCTCCACGGTCTCGCCGGTGAGCTGCGCCTGATCGGTCGCCATGATCCCGAGCCTGCCACACGGGTCGTTGCCGCGGCGGGTGCGGGTCAGCCGGGCCCGGTGAGCGTGGGAAGGAGGGCGGCGGCGACCTCGGCCGGGCGTTCCTCGTGGGAGAACAGTCCGGCACCCCGAACCACGGTGAGTTCGGCGTCGGCGAAGGTCTCGACCATCTCTTCGGCCCACGCGAGCGGGAAGAACTTGTCGTCCTCTCCCCACACCATCGCAACGGGGACGTCGATGCGCTTGTGGGCAGCGGCGAGGTCGGTGACGTGCGCGGTCTCGAACGTGCGTAGGATCCGAATCGCCGCGTCGAGACGGTCGGGCTGGGTGTGCAGCGGCTGGAGGAAGAACTCGTCGAACTCCCCGTCGAGCAGGGAACGATCGGCGAACGCGTCGCCGAGGACGAAGCCGTTCCGGCGCAGGCGGGGCCGGCCGGCCAGCCACCCGAGGGCGGGCCCGAATCCCGGGACGCTCCGCCCTGCGAGGAACATCCGGAAGCGCAGGCTCAGGCCACGGGGTTGTTCGGTGTCGATCAACCCCATGGCCCGGAGTCGGGGGTCGCCGGCCATTGCGTGGCGGGCGATCATTCCGCCGCTGTCGTGGCCGACGACGGCGACTCGATCGAGCTCGAGCAGGTCGACCGTGCGACGCACGTTCTCGAAGTGGCGTTCGACAGAGAGTTTCGTGTCGGCGGCGAACCGGCTCGCCCCGGCGCCGGGGAGATCGATCACGTGGCACGTGACATGGTCGACGAGGTGGGGGAGTAGGAGCCGGAAGGTCGCGCCGCTGACGGGCCAACCGTGAACGAAGAGGACGTCGGGCCCCTGTCCGACGGTTCGGACCGCGACCTCGCCGGCGCCGACATCGAGGAACCGATCGGGCGCTCGCCGGAAGAGGTCGGAGGCTTCTCGGGGGGAGAGGGTCATCGGGACTCCTGAGTGCGCAGTAGTGGATTGTAGTGACTACTACGAAACCCTATTCGTAGTGGTCGCTACAATCAACCGGCTGTGGGTCACAAACACTCGAGAGACGAGATCCTCGCCGGTGCGATGGCCACGGCGTTCGCCGATGGCCTGAGCCAGTTGACCTTCGGCCGGGTTGCCAAGCATCTCGGCACCAGCGATCGGGTCGTCGTCTACTACTTCCCGACGAAGGACGAACTCGTGTCGGAGGTGATCCTGTCGATGGGGGCGCAGCTCCAGGCGACGCTCGGGGAGGCCTTCGACCGGACCGCCGCCGACCATCGGGAACTTGCCCGCATCGCCTGGCCGGTGCTCGCCCATGTCGATGCCGACCCGGTGTTCGCCCTGTTCTTCGAGGCCAACGGGCTTGCTGCGGCGGGGCGGGAGCCGTACCGCACACTCGTGCCCGGCCTGGTGTCCGCCTGGATCGAGTGGGCCGCCGAGTTCGTCGAGGGGTCGGCCGACACTCGCCGAGTCGAGGCCGAGACGGCGATCGCGCTGATCGACGGCCTGTTGTTGCTTCGTCTGCTCGTGGGCCCCGATCACGCGGATCGGGCTGCAGCGCGGCTGGGCGTTCGGTAGCGGCGTCCCGGCCGTCAGCCGTCGCGGCGGCGGGCGCGGACGTATTTCGACGCCGAGCGGTAGTGGCTGGGGCCGGCGGCCTCTGCCCATCGACCCGGCGTCCATTCGTTGTTCGCGCCCGCCATGGGGCCGCCGTAGAGGTCGGCGTCGGTGTGGTCGTCGAGGAACGTCATGAGACGGTCGTGGGCGTCGGCCAGCAACGAGCGGACGTCGGTCCACGAGAGGTCGGCCTGGCGCTGCCGAAGCGCGGCGTTGTAGCGGGGGAGTTCGTTCCACTTGTAGCCCTTGGCCGGGAAGAAGACTTCCTTCCCGGCGAGTCCATCGTGGTACCAGCCGAGAAAGAGGTCGATCCAGTGGGCGCGATGGCCGATCACGTCCTTGATCGACGTGTCGTCGGCGTCTTTCGCCCGCGCGGTGCTGTCGTCGAGGTCGTCGATCACCTTGCGCAGCTTGGCGTACTCCTTGTACGTCACGGCAAGAAGCGCCGCCCTGTCGGTTGCCGGCATGGCGCGAGTGTGCCCGGCGGGTCGTCGCCGCTGGCAGGTGCGAAGGTCCCGGCATTGCGCGGATGTCGCGGGGTGCGTACCGTCCGTCGCGTTCGTCGACAGGGGGTTCGTACGGTGACGACATGTCGCGGAGTCGTGTTCGCAGGTGATGGTTCCTACGAGCTGCGGGAGTTCCCGATTCCCGAACCACCGCCCGGTGGTGCCGTGCTCGCCGTGGAGGCGGTCGGCCTGTGTGCCAGCGACGTGTCGCAACTCCACGGGCACAAGCACGTGCCCGGTGAAGTCTCGCCCGTCGTGCCCGGTCACGAGATCGTCGGCCGAGTCCACGCACTGGCGCCCGACGCCGCGCTCGGTGTCGAGGTCGGTCAGCGTGTCGGTGTCGATCTCGTGCTCTTCGGCGGACGCGAAGGCGTCGGCCTCGACGTCTACGGCTACACCATCGGGCCCGACGTCGACCATGGCCTGTGGGGCGGCTACGGCGAGTTCATGGGGATTCTTCCCGGCACCCATCTCGTGCCGCTCACCGACGACGTGCCCGCCGCCGAGCTGAGCCTCTTCGAACCGCTGGCCAGCATCGTCAACTGGTCCGACCTGCTCGGGCTGCACGAGCGGGATCGCCTGGTGATCCAGGGTCCGGGCCACATGGGCCTGATCGCCGCCGCCTACGCAGCGAGCCAGATCGGCGTTCGCCAGATCATCGTCACCGGCACGTCGGCCGATGGCCTGCGGCTCGATGCCGCGAAGGCGGTCGGTGCCCACGAGGTGATCGACGTCGACGCCGAGGAGGATCTGGTCGGGCGCATCCGGGAGCTGACCCGCGGCGGCCCGACGGCGGTGATGGAGCTGACCGCGATGGCCACGAAGCCCGTGGCCGACGCGATCGAGATGGCCGCGTTCGGGGGCCGGATCCTGCTGGCCGGACTGAAGGACGAACGGCCGGTCGAGATCATCAGCGACCACATCGTCTTCAAGTCGTTGCAGATCGTCGCCGGGTCGGGCTCGACCCCGCCCACGATGGATCGGGCAGGCGACGTGCTCAACAGCGGCACCTTTCCGACCGCCGAGCTCGTGGGCGAGACCTACACGCTCGAAGGACTCGACGAGGCGCTCGAGATGCTCGAACGCAAGGTCCGCGGCCGGGACGCGGTACGCGTCGGCCTGGTCCACGAACACGGGCACTGACCGGCGCCGCCGGTCGCCCTGGAGTCGCCTGCTACTCGGCCGCGACCGAGGCGACCAGACGGAGTTCGATCGATCGCCGGATGACCCGGTCGATCGCGGCGTCGGCCCGGGTCGTCCAGTCCGTCCAGCTCGCGTCGTCGGCGGCCGCAGTCGCCTCGGCGATGAGGTCAGCCATGGTCCTCGCTGCGGAGGCGATGGTGGCCGGAGTGCCGGTCGGCAGTGCCGGCGCGGCGTGCGTGGCCGCCGCATCTCGAGCCCCCGCCTCGTCGTCGCGGGCCAGCAGGTCGCGGATCGCACCCAGGGTGCACATGTGGGCCTCGAGGGTCGGCTCGCCTGCGAGCACGGCGGCACCGTGGGGTGTGCCGAGCGTGTCGAACACGTAGCCGTGCATGGAGGTCATGTCGGTACGGATGTACCAGCGCTGGTCCTCGTGGTGGAGGAAGTTCCAGATGTCGTTGACCGTCGCGTCCTCGTCGCGCTCGAGGAAGCCGTCGACGGGGAGTCCGTAGCGCAGTTGGTGGCGCGGTGCGTCGAGGGTCCGGCGGTCCATCAGGGCCAGCGGCTGGACCGGTGCGTGGAGGGGGACCCAGAGATTGAGGAGGAAGGTGGTGGCCTCGTCGTTGCGTCCGTCGGGGGTGACGTGGTTGAACATCTCGGGCGCAGCCCCGTGCATGAGTTGGCGCAGCGGGGTGCCGAAGACGTCCTGGTCGCCGTGCACGAAGCGGGCACCGCCGTGGCCGTTGATGCCGTCGATGCCGCCCGGGTTGACGTCGAGGCCGTTGGGGCCCGATCGGCGGTGGAAGAGCCCGTCGTCGACGACGAGATCGATGTGCAACGTGCGCCCGTCGGCCAGCGTGAATGAGGTGCCGGTCAGACTCTCGCGGATAGCGGCATCGGCGTCGTCCGACAGGTGATCGAGTCGCCGGACCTCGGCGAGCACGTTCTGGAGGGCCGCGTTGCCCGAGAGGTCGATGGTCTCGAAGCCGGCGGCGACGAGGCCCGGCTCGTCGACGTCGGGATCGGTCAGGTCGAGGAGTTCGCACGTGTGCGCATCGCCGGCAGCGGCGTCGTTGTCGGCGTGGAGGGCCCGGAGCAGTCCTGGTCGCTCGTCGTCGGGCACGACATCGTCGGGGCGGGTGAACGTCAGGGTGCCCTGCATGCCCGCGACCGTACCCGTGCGGTCATCCCGACACGAGTTCGTCCATCGTCGCGAGCGACGAGGTGAGGCCGGCGGCCGACTGCTCCATGAACTCCTCGGGATCCTCGGGTTCGGGCATGTCGACTCGCATGGTCATGAGGGTGAACCCGTCGCCCGTCGGCTCGAACGTCAGGATCTGGGCGGTCGGGGGCCCCTCGGGGTCACCGCCACCCATCACGAACCATTCGTCGGCGTCGAGTCGGTCCGGTCGGTCGACATGGGTGTAGGTGCCGTGCCAGGCCATCGGGCCGAAGTCGGGGACGATCATCTCATAGTGGTAGCGACCGCCCTCGACGGGGTCGGACTCGCAGACCGGCATCTCGGAGCCGGGAGGGGCACCCGACGGGAACCACACCCGGAGGTCTTCGGGATCGGTGAACGCCCGGAAGACCCGCTCCGGGGGCGCGCCGAACGTGCGGACGCACGTGTAGGACGATCCGTCGTCGCTGATCTCGATCCGGGTCGATCCTCGGCGTCCATCGAGCGTCGAGAGGTCGGTTGGCGTGCTGCCGTCGGTCATGGGGCGTCTCCTCTGGAGTGTTCGGGTACGGGGTCGGGGTCGGTCGAGACGAGGGCGTCGAGGGTGTCGAAGCGGGCCTGCCACACGTCCTCGAAGGAGGCGAACCACTCGTGGGCGACCCGGAGGCCGCGGCCGTCGAGGCGGTAGCGACGATGGCGACCGTCGGCCCGGACGGCGACGAGCGCGGCCCCCGCCAGGACCTTCAGGTGCTTCGACACCTGCGGTTGGCGGAGGCCGGAGGCCGCCACGAGCTCGGACACCGTCGACTCGTGCTGCTGGTGCAGCAGCTCGAGCAGACGGCGGCGGTTCGGTTCGCCCACGGCATCGAGGACGATCTCGGTGTCGATCACGACGACAGACTATATATTCCCCGTGAGGAATACAATACCGGGAGGCCGATGACCGGGAGACCCGGGTTCAGGAGAACTCGATCGACTCGATCTCGATGGTGGCGTCGGCCAGTGCGCCCGGGTCGATCCGGACTCCGGTGACGATGGCTTCCCAACCGGCGACCGTCGACAGGTCGATCTCGTAGTCGTGCATCGAACCGTCGCTGTCGATCGGAAAGACGACCGAGTTCCTCTCGCCCCAGTCCGGTTCGCGTTCGGTGACGAAGAAGACCTGCCCGGTGGTCGTCGCCGCGGCGGCATCGACGCGCATCCGGATGGTCATCGTCGGATGGCCCGGACCCGGGAAGCGGGTCGGGCCACTCTCCATGTAGGGGTCGTCGCCGGTGGAGACGGTGCCCAACACGCCGCCGGCAACCGTGAATGGTTCCAGCTGGTTCGTCGGCTCCCAGCCCTGGGCGTCGCCGTCGGTGTCGAAGTTCCAGTCGGGCGGCAGCAGGTCGACGGTCTCCACCCGGATCGGATACCGCACCAGATCCCGGTCGAGGCTGTTGCCGCCGGCGTTCAGACGGGTGATGTAGACGTAGGCCTCGCCATCGCTGGTGTCGAAGTTGAGCGACGTGCTGTCCGGGTCGATGATCGCCGGGTAGGCGTAGCGCAGGTCGTTGTTCTCGTCGGCCACGCTGGGCGACATCGGCAGCTCGATCAGCAGCGCACGCGGCGACCAGCTGATCAGGTCGTCGGACAGCGAGTAGTAGACGCCCCAGGTGCCGCCGGTCGAGGGGTCGTTCGACATCCCCATCGCCACGTAGGCATCGAGCGCCTCGTCGTAGACGATCGTCTCGACCAGTTCGGCACCGATCTGCGGACGAGCGACGGGCGGGCACACCTCGACTCCGTCGGTCGGCTCGAGATACGGGTCGACGAACTCGCCGACGAAATCGGTGCCGTCCCAGTAGCGCCACGACTGCGGATCGGACAGGTCGTCGGTGCGCAGCAGGCACGACCACTGGCCCGGCGGGTCACCCTCCCGGTCGGGGTAGGCGCTGATGTTGGCCATCAGGTGGTGGTAGCCGTCGCGTTCGACGATGTTGCTCGTCTGCCAGATGCCAGAGGGGACCCCCTCGGGGTCGTAGACGTAGGGCAGCGATGCGGCGAGCTGGGCCGGTGGCGGCGCGATGTGATCGAAGGTGGCGCCGCCGTCGGTCGAGACCGCCATGGT
>JAUIML010000029.1 GCA_030432715.1 Acidimicrobiia bacterium
CCTCCCCGGCGGCCGGGTGGCGTTCCTCTACGGCCGCCCCGAGATCGACAACAACGACGAGATGAAGGCCGGCGGGCTCGAGATCAAGGTGGTGACGCCCTTCGAACACCTCCAGATCAACTACGACGGCAAGGTCTGTCTCCTCGACGAACCCGAACAGATGGCCAACCCCCGCGAGGCGTTCAAGAACAATCCCTTCGTCGAGTGCGAGGTGCGCCTCGACGTCACCGGCGTGTCGCCCATGTACGGCGGGTTGCCCCAGTACGAGGACGGCTCGCCGATCGAGGTCGATGCCGAGAAGAGCTTCGCCAAGGCCCACTACGAGCAACACACGGCGGTGAAGGGCACGATCCAGGTGGGCGACGAGATCATCGAGCTCGACGGGTTGGGCCTGCGCGACAAGTCGTGGGGCCCCCGCTACTGGCAGGCCGTGAGCTGGTACCGCTGGCTCCCGATGATCTTCGGGCCCGACTTCGCGATGATGCTGTCGATCACCGACAACGGCGACAAGACCCGCTACGGCGGGATGGTCCTCGAGGACGGCGAGTACCACCACATCCGCGACTGTCGCATCGAGTCCGACTGGGACGACAACCACTACCAGACCGCCATGCGGTGCTGGGCGAGGACCGACCACAAGGAATACGAGGTCACCGGCGAGGTGATCTCGATGATCCCGCTGCGCAACCGCCGCACGACGCCCGACGGCGAACAACTCCACACCCGCATCACCGAAGCAATGACCCGCTACGAGTGCGAGGGCCGCAAGGGCATGGGCATGAGTGAATACCTCGACCAGATCGTGGACGGGAAGCCGATCGGCGCCGACGTCGGCGCCTAGGGAGCGTCGTGGCCGAGACCGACGAGCTGGCTGCGCTGCTCGGAGCCGAACTCGATGCCGACATCCGCGATCTCGCCCGGCTCTCGGCCGGCGCAAGTCGCGAGACGTGGGCCTTCTCGGCCGACGGCGACCCGCTGATCCTCCAGCGGTCGCGTTTCGTGGCTGCTCCCGGCACGGGGGTCGACGAGCCGGCGATCCTGCGCCATGCCCACGCCGGCGGCGTCACCGTGCCCGAGATCGTGGCGGCATCGAGCGGCGCCGACCATCCCATCGGGGCCCAGTTCACGATCTCGCGCCGACTCGAGGGTGAATCGATCGCCCGAAAGATCCTGCGCGACGGGGAGTTCGCCGTGGCCCGCGAACGATTCGTCGCCGACTGTGCCCGCGAGCTCGTCGCCATCCACGCGCTCGACCCGGAACCGGTCTGCGACGGGCTACCGGCCGTCGACGACCCGGTCGCCGCCCAACGAGCCACCTACGACACGCTCGACGACCCGCATCCGGTCTTCGATCTGGCCTTTCGCTGGCTCGACGCCCACCGGCCCGACCCGCGACCGCACCGCGTCGTCCACGGCGACTTCCGCATGGGCAACTTCCTTATCGACGCCGATGGCATCACCGCCGTGCTCGACTGGGAGCTCGCCCACATCGGTGACCCCGTGGAGGATCTCGGCTGGCTCGTCGCCCGGGCCTGGCGGTTCCGCGGCGACGGCGAGGTCGGCGGGCTCGGCACCCGAGGCGAGCTGCTCGATGCCTACGCGGCGGCCGGCGGGTTCGAGATCTCGCCCGACGAGCTGCGCTGGTGGGAGGTCCTCGCCTCGCTGCGGTGGGGCGTGATCACGATGTTCATGGGCGGCGAGCACCGCAGCGGCACGACCCGTTCGGTCGAGCAGGCCACGATCGGCCGACGCGTCGTGGAGACCGAGTACGACCTCATGTTGCTGCTGCGCCCCGAGTTGCAGACCGCCCGATGACGAACGAACGGACCAACTGGCCCCACGACGTCCCGGACGCACGCGAGCTGGTCGAGGCCGTGCGCGACTATCTCCGCGACGACCTCGGTCCGCGAGCCGAAGGCCGCGATCGGTTCATCCTGCGCGTCGCCGCCAACGCGCTCTCGATCGCGGCACGCGAGATCGCCGCGCTGCCGGCCGACGCGGCCGATCATGCCGAGCGGCTCGCGGCCCTGGGCGTCGAGTCCGAGCAGGCCCTCTCCGACGCCATCGCCGCTGGCGCCTTCGACGATCGCATGCCCGAGCTCGGTGATGCCCTGTGGGCCACGACCCTCGCCAAGCTCGCCGTCGCCAACCCCGCCTATCGCGACGAGGCATCCGAGCCCTAGGCGGTCTCCGCCCTCGGCCTCCGGCGTGGGACGGGTGGCGCGTCAACTGCGGTTGACGACCCGCCCGGGACGTGCCACCGGCTGCCGCCCGGCTCTCGGCCCGCTGGCAGCACTAGCGTCGGGGCGAGTGGCTGGCGTGCGCCCCCGAAGCGCGGGCTTGCTCCTACCGCACCGAGAAAGGCATCGACTGACCCATGGCCCACCCGGACGACGAGTTCCATCCACCGACGAGCGACGACCCGTACTGGACCGAGACGTGCTGGTTCACGTTCACCGTGCCGGAGCGGCTGCTGTCGGGCCAGCTCTACCCGTTCTTCCGACCCAACCAGGGGGTCACCGCCGGCGGGGCCTACTTCTGGAACGACCGGGGAAGCCAGCCGTGGAACGGGTTGTACGGCAAGAACTTCTGGCACCTGCCCCTGCCCGACGAACCTCTCTCCGACATCACGTTGCCCAACGGGATCCGCTACCGCTGCGTCGAGCCGCTGACGACCTACGAGATCGGCTACACCGATCCCGACGACGGCGACGAGATCGACGTGTCGCTCACCTTCACTGCGGTGGCCGAGCCGAACTATCTCGGCGAGTCGCATCTCGACCAGCCGGGCCGCTACCAGGGCACGATCCGCCTGCTCGATGAAGAGTTCTCGGTCGACAGCTTCGGGTTCCGCGATCGCTCGTGGGGAATCCGTCCGCAGTTCGGCCAGGGTCTCGCCGGTTCACCGGCGATGTGCGGCGGCTACAGCTACGCGACCGCGTCGGCCGACGACGGCTTCCACGCCATCACGATGGACTTCGGCGAGGGATGCATCGGAATCCATGGCTATCTGGTGCGCGACGGCGAGTGGTCGAAGCTGGCGTCGGCCCAACGGGAGGTGCTCGAGCGCGACGCCGACACGGGTGCCCCGCTGCGGGTGGTGATCGACCTCACCGACGAGGCCGGGCGCGACATCCGGGCCGAGGGCCGGTGTCGCAATCGCATCGGTCTGCACCTGAACCCCAACTTGTTCACCTGGAACTGTCTGACCGAGTGGACCTTCGACGGTGTCGAAGCCTGGGGTGAGGACCACGACAACTGGAGCGCCCCGGCCGCCCGCCGGTTCTTCCGCGCCCACCTCGCCGGCAGTTGACCCACCTCTCGGCCGGGTACGGCTAGCGGGGCAGGAGCATCTCGAGACAGTCGGTGGCCGGGTTCTCGAGCCACACCGTCTGGTCGGCCGGCATGATGCCCCGCTCGACGAGTCGGTTCATCACCCGCACGACGATTGCGGTGTAGCGCACCGCGGCGAACACCTCGTAGAAGGTCGTGTCGCCCACGCTGCGGCCGAGGCACTCCTCGTAGTGGGCGCGTTGCTCGTCCCGCGTCGGCTCGCCGGGCAGACGGTCGATCCCCATCGTCTCGTGGGACCAGTGATCGAACATGAGCCACCAGCCCAGATCGACCTCGGCCGGCGCGATCGACGCCGCTTCGAAATCGGTCACGCACACTGCGCCGAAGTCGCGCCAGATGACGTTCCCGGGCCGGGGGTCGCCCCAATTCAGACACACCTCGGGCTCGGTCGGCATGTTGGCCCGCAGCCAGGCCATGCCCTCGTCGAAGAGCGGGTGGACGCGATCGCCCAGGCTCTCGCGTCCGTGCTGCTCCCAGAGGTCGACCTGGCGCAGGGTGCTCGGCTCGCTCCCCGCGGGTGCGAGCCAGTCGAGGCCGGCGGCGCGCCAGTCGATCTTGTGGATGTCGGCCATTGTCCGCACGCCGTCGAGGACGAGCGCCCGACGCTGCTCCGGGGTGGCGTCGAAGAAGAAGCCCTCGGCCGTGTAGGGCGGACTCTCGATGGGCACCTGGCCGGCCACGTGGCCCATCACGAAGAACGGTGCGCCGAGCAGACCCGGATCGGACTCGTAGCCGTGGAGCGGCGCGATGGGCACGTCCGAGTGTTCGGCCACGGCGTCCATCACCCGGTACTGGATCTCGATCTCGACATCGAGGTCGGACTGGGCCGGATAGACCGGCGGCTCCGGCGTCTCTCGGCGCACGACGAACTTCTCCGTCGCGGTCGCGCCACCCCGGGTCACGTCGGCCTCGAAGACCGTCGTCTCGGCCGAGTAGCCGCTGCTCGGGGGTGAGAAGTCCCGCACCTCGACGGCGTCGACGCCGTCGAGCCTCCCCTCCAGCCATCTCGCGAGGGCGTCGCGATCGAGTTCGTCGCCGGTGTTCTGGCCCGAGAAGTCCGTCATGGCGACGGAACCTACCTGAGTCGTCGGCGTCGGGCCCAACGTCGTCGGGATACGGTGCGCGGATGGAGGACACGTCGCCGCTCGGGGTCGGTTGCCCGATGTGGGCGAACCGCGACTGGGTCGGGTCGGTGCTGCCGGCCGGCACCCCGGTCGGCGGTGAGCTGGCGGCCTACGCCCGCGTCCTCAACGCCGTCGAGGGCAACACCACCTTCTACGCACTGCCGGCTGCCGAGACGGTCGAACGATGGCGAGCCGCCACCGCCGAGGGGTTCCGCTTCATGTTCAAGCTGCCCCGGACCATCACCCACGACCGCCGGTTGCGCGACACCGGTGCGCAGATCCGGGAGTTCGCGGAGCGGTTCGCGCCCCTGCTCGACCGTCTCGGGCCGGTCCTCGTCCAGCTTCCCGCGTCGTTCTCGCCCGAGGACCTCCCGGTGTTGGACGCGTTCCTCGCATCGGTGCCGAGCGAGTTCTCGTGGGCGGTCGAGGTCCGCCACCCGGGTTTCCATGCCGGCGGCGACCACGAACGGGCACTGAATGACCGACTGCACCACGCCGGTGTGAACCGGGTCGTCTTCGACAGTCGCCCGGTCTTCGCCGGTCCGCGCGAGACGCCAGAAGAGATCGACGCGTGGGAGAAGAAACCCCGCCTCGCCGTCCGACCCGTCGCAACTGCGGACCAGCCGATCGTCCGCTTCATCGGACAGAGCGACCCCGCCGCCAACCCGCCGTTCTGGGCGCCGTGGGTCGACCGGGTGGCCCGGTGGGTCCGCGACGGTCGCCGTCCGCTCTTCTTTCTGCACACGCCCGACAACCTCGTGGCGCCCGAGCTCTGCCATACCTTCTACGACGAGGTCGCGGCCGTCGTCGCGCTCCCGCCCCGCCCGAGTCCACCGGAGGTCGCCGTGCCGCTCGGGCTCTTCGATGTCGAGTAGGCGGCGCCCGCCTCGGGAAGCCGACCGACCCTTGGTACGGTGGGGTTCGTGAGCAGGTCTTCGGTCTCCGAGGCGCGTCGTGCCGGGTGGATGATCCTCGGCCTCCTCGCGATCCCCGTGGTGAGCGTCACCACGGTCGCCCTGCTGGCCGACGTGGCCTCCACGACCGATCCGGCCGCCGCACTGGCCGGCATTCCCGCCACGCTCGGCGGCCTGGTCATGGGCGCCCTCGTCTTCCGCCTCGGTCGCGCCGCCTACTCGGGCGCCGTCGCCCTGCGGGCCATCGTGCTCGCCCACACCGCCGACGTCCGTCCGGCGGTCGCCCACGGCTGGCGCTCGCTCGTGGCCGGCGCCGAGGTGCGCCCGGCCCTCGTCCTCGTTCCCGCCCGTGTGGGGCGACGCGCACCCACGGTTCGCTCGCGCTAGACGACCACGCCCCCGCATCGTCGCGGCCGGCGTCCCCTCACACGCGAACCGAACCACACTGGAGAACTTCCATGCGCACCCGCGCGATCCTGCGGCTTCTCGCCGCCCTGTCCGTCCTCGCGCTGCTCGCCGCAGCCTGCGGGGAGGACGACGAACTGGCGACCGTCGGCGCCGACACGCCCACCGACGACTCGAGCGACGGCGACATGAGCGACGGTGACATGAGCGACGGTGACATGGCCGATGGGGAGATGGCCGACCATGACGCCGACGACCATGAACACGACAGCGACATGGGCGACATGACCGACATGGCTGACGACGGCCACATGGACCACGGCGTCGTCGAGGTGCCGGCCGAGGGCGCGCCCGAGGTCGACATCGAGGTGTTCTCCGACGCCGCCGGCGGCGTGAACATCCACGTGCTCACCGAGAACTACGAGATCGCGCCGCAGTCGGCGTCCACGGAGCACGTGGAGGGCGAGGGTCACTTCCACCTCTATGTCGACGGCGAGAAGGTGCTGCGGTTCTACAACGAGTGGATCTATTTCGCCGGCGTCACCGAAGGCGACGTCGACCTGATGGTCGAGCTCTCGGCCAACGACCACCGGGCGTACGCGATCGACGGTCAGAAGATCGTCGCGGAGGAGACGTTCACGGTGCCGGCCCACGAGCACGGCGAGGACCATCACGGCGTGGAGAGCGGGGTGGAGTTCGTCGGCGAGGCGCCCACCCTGGGCGTCGAGGTCGTCGACGACCCGAAGTCGGGTTGGAACGCCTGGCTCACACTCGACGGGATGACCCTCAGCCCCGAGAACGCATCGGGCGAGCACGTCGACGGCGAGGGTCACCTCCACATCTACGCCAACGGCCAGAAGCTGGGACGGCTCTACGGGCTGGCCACCCACATCGGTGCACTGCCCGAGGGTGAGGTCGAGATCTCGGTCGTGGCCTACACCAACGACCACCAGCCGTACCTCGTCGACGGGCAGCCCGTGGCGGCCGCCACCACGGTGACGGTCGCCTCGTGAGGCTTCGTGGCCTGATCGTCGCGCTCGCCCTCGTCGTCGCCGGTTGCGGCGACGACGGGGGAGGGGCCGACGCCGAGTCCCCGGCCACCACGCCCGCGTCGGCCGACGTCGTCATCGCCCTCGAGGTGATCGACGGCGACCTCGTCGGCGGATCCCGCCAGGAGAGCATCGGTCTCGGCGATTCGGTCGAGGTCGTGGTCACCGGCGACAGTGACGACCAGGTCCACGTCCACGGCTACGACCTCTATGTCGACCTGGTCGACGGTGAGGGCTCGACGAGCTTCGATGCCCTGATCCCCGGCACCTTCGAGATCGAGCTCGAGGGTTCCGGGCGTCTGCTCGTGCGAATGACCGTGTCGTGATCGGCATCCTCCTCGGCCACGGGATCGGCGGTCGAACCGATCTTCCATTGCCGGCGTGGCAGCTCGCGTGGGCCGCCGGGTTCTCCGTCGCGATCTCGTTCGTCGCTCTCGGCGCGTTCTGGGAGCGACCGCACCTGGCCGCGGCAGCGAAGGGTCGTGCGCTGCTCACGGCGATCGGCCCACCCGCTCGGATCCTCGAGGCGGTGTGTCGGCTCGTCGGCCTGTTCCTCTTCGGGGTGGTGCTCTACGCGGCGTGGTGGGGCAACACGAATCGGGCGGTCAACATCGCCGGCGACGCGTTCCTGATCTGGTTCTGGGTCGGTCTCCAGTTCGTGTCGGCGCTGTTCGGCGACGTGTGGCGCGCCTTCAACCCGTATTTCACGATCGCCGACACGGCCGCCTGGGTCAGGAGCAAGGTCACACAGACGCCGATGTCGCCCCTCGACCACGGCGCGGCGACATTGTGGCCGGCGACCGTCGCGATCTTCGCCTACCTGTGGTTCGAGCTCGCCTACCGATCGCTGTGGTTCGAGGACCCCGGGAAGTCGGCGGCCGATCCCCGGTCGATCGCGGTCTTCCTGACCATCTACAGCCTCGTCATGCTGGTCGGCGCGGCGATCCGCGGCCGGGGCTGGGTGCGCACGGCCGACGGTTTCGGGGTCCTGTTCTCCAAGCTCGCGGCCATGGCCGTCTTCCATGTCGACGACGAACGGCGCCTGCGGGTGCGCCCGCCGCTCGCGGGCATCGCGACGCTGCCTCCCACCGTGGGGATGGTGCCCTTCATCATCGTGGTGCTGGGGAGCACCACCTTCGACGGGTTCACCCGCAGTTCGCTGTGGTTCGACATCGCCGGCGATCGCGTGGGCTGGGGGCTGACCGTCACCCACACGATCGGACTGCTCGCGATCGTGCTGATCGTCGGGCTCGCCTACGTGTTCGCCATCAACATGATGGCGAGCGTGACCGGCGAACCGACCGAGGAGCTCTCGGCCGCGTTCGGGCCCAGCCTGGTGCCGATCGCCGCCGCGTATGCCGTCGCCCACTACTTCAGCCTGCTGGTGCTCGACGGGCAGCGGATGTTCATCCAGATCTCCGATCCGTTCGGACGCGGTTGGGATTTGTTCGGCACGAAGGACTACGCGATCGACTGGTTGCTGGTGTCGCCGGGGACGATCGCGTGGGTGCAGACGCTGGCGATCGCGATCGGTCACGTGCTGGCCGTCGCGGCGGCCCACGACAAGGCGATCTCGCGGTACTCCCACGACATCGCCGTGCGCTCGCAGTATCCGATGCTCGGCGTGATGATCCTCTACACCGTGGCCGGGTTGTTCCTGCTGCTGGGAGCCTGACTCACTCGCCCCGGAGGCGCGCGAGCAGGAAGTCGCGGACCTGCTCGAAGGACTCCCTCGTCGGGTGGCCGGGTGTGTCACTGCGGTCCTCGGTGAGCACGCTGTGGGCCATCTTGCCGATGCCGTTGGCCTCGTCCGGGCTGGTGATCTCCACACCGATGAAGTTCTCGCCGAGTGCGGCGCGCAGGGTGGCGAAGCGTTCGGCCGGCACGAGCGAGTCGCCGGTGAAGCGCAGCCCGAGCACGGCGCAGCCGTCGGCGGCCCGTTCGGCCACGGCCGCCAGTTGGGTCTCGTCGAGGCCGACGCTGGCCTTTCGGGCCTTGCCGATGGCGAAGGGCAGTGAGGGTTGCGAGAGCACGGGGGCGACGACGGCGTCGTCGAGCAACATGGCGAGCCCGAATCCGCCGGTGAAGCACATGCCGACGAACCCGATGCCGGGTCCGCCGTGTTCGGCGTGGAGCGACCGGGCGAGGGCGCGGAGCCACTCGGTGGCGGGTTGGTCGTCACGCGTTGCCATCGCGTGGAACTCGCGGCTGATGCAGGCCCGCACGATCGTGGAGACGGCGTGGAAGGTCGAGGGTTCTCTGCCCGGCGTGCCGAACATCGACGGCATGGCGACCGAGAGTCCGGCGTCGATCAGGTCTTCGGAGAAGCGGATGACCTCGGGTGTGATGCCCGGGATCTCCGCCGCGACCAGCACGCACGGGCCGTCGCCGCGGCGGTAGACGTCGTGGGTGATGTCGGCGTGGGTGAACGATTCGACGCGGAAGTCCTGGAGGGCCATGGCTGCATCCTCGCGGTCGGTGACCGTGCCGATCATTGCATTCCTGTTACGATCACCCTCCCAGTGTCCTCTCGAGCAGTGTCCCGCCGTTCCTCCTCGCTCCGTGCCCCCCGCCGCGGGGTCGCGGGCGTTCTCGCGCTCGCCGTGCTGATGGCGCCGCTCACCGTCGATCTGGCCGGCGCACAGGACACCGGCGACGTCGAAGATCTGCGCCAGGAACGGGAGGACAAACGCCGCGAGGCCGCCGACGTGGCCGCCGAACTCGACGCCCTCCAGGCCGAGGACGACGAGCTGGCGGCGGCCATCGAAGCCCTCGAGGCCCACATCGCCCTGCAGGAGACCCGGGTCGCCGCTGCGGAGGAGACGATCGCCGATGCCGAGGCCCGTGCGGTCACGGCCCGCGGGCAGGCCGAGGCGCTCGACGCCGAGATGGTCGTGATCCGGGATCGACTCGAGCGGGCGGCGATCGACGCCTTCGTGGCCCCCCGGCCCGATGTCCTGTCCCAGCTCGACGACGAGACCCTGCTCGATGTCGAGCTCCGCCAGTCCTACGTCGAAGAGGTCGTGGGCGACGAATACCAGCTGATCGACGACCTGCGCGTCGCGCAGGCGGCTCAGGCCGATGCGATTCGTCGGGCCGACGACGCGACACGAGAGGCCGAGGAGGAGCGGGCGGCGCTCGCCGAGCGGCTGGTCGAGCTCGACGAGAGCCGACGGGAGGTGGAGGCCCTGCGGGCCCAGGTCAGAGTGCGCATCGACGAGTGGGAGACCATCAGCCGCGAGATCGAGGAGGCCGACGCCCTCATCGCCCAGCAGATTCGTGAGCTCGAGGCGGAGTTGGCCCGCCAGGCCGAGGCCGAAGCCCAACGGCGGGCCGAGGAGGAAGCGGCGCGCCAGGCGGCCGAGGAAGCGGCGGCCGAGGAAGCCGCCGCCGCCGACGAGGAGACCGACGCCGCTGACGACGACGCCGACGGGGAGGCCGATCCCGCCGACGAGGAGGTCGCTTCGGAGCCCGACGAACCGCAGGTCGACGGCGCGTTCACCATCACCCACCGTCCGGTACCAGGGGTGGTCACGAGCCGATTCGGCCCTCGTGTGCACCCGATCTTCGGGACGACGCGCAACCACTACGGCCTCGACTTCAACGGCAGCACCGGCGATCCGATCTCGGCGGCGGCCGACGGCACGGTCATCACCGCCGGATGGATGAACGGCTTCGGCAACGTGGTGATCATCTCCCACGGCGGCGGGTACTCGTCGCTCTATGCCCACCAGTCCGAGGTGCTGGTGAGTCTCGGCGACACGGTCGCGGGCGGCGACACGATCGGACGGGTGGGCAGCACCGGCTGGTCGACGGGCCCGCACCTGCACTTCGAGATCCGTGTCGACGGCACGGCCGTCGATCCGCTGCCCTACCTCTAGCGCGCCGCCCGTCCACCGGGCTGGATGAACACCGGGCTGGATGGACACCGGGCTGGATGGACTGGGCCGTTGTGCCTATGCTCCCCACAGGGAGTGGGCGAAACATGCACGAAGAGTGGTCAACCCAATTGGGTTCGAGTAGCTGGAACAACCGCCGTCTGGTGGCCTCGGCGCTGGTGATCTCGCTGGCCGTCCTGACGCTCGGCATCGGCGTCGCCGGGTTGTTGCGCCCGTCGTCGGTGGCGGCGGAGGGGTCCCCGCTGCCCGAGGTCGCCGGTGTGGCGGAGACCAACCCGTCGGCAGACGTGGAGACCGAGATCGGCGAAGCCGCCGCGGCGCGACGCAGCGGTCCCTTCGATCCGGCTCCGACGGCCCACCTCACCGTCGTGCACCTGTCGGTCAACGTGTGCGGATCCCGCACCACGGGCTCGGGAGTCGTGGTCGCCGATGGGCTGTTGGTCACCGCCGCGCACGTGGTCGGCGATGCGACCCTCGTCCGGATCGATCAGGGCGGCATCACCGTGACCGGTGAGGTGCTCGGCGTGTTGGCCGACGAGCGCGACCTCGCCGTCATCGCCGTCGACGCCCCCATGGCAACGCCCCTCCCCACCGCACCGGTGCCGGCGATCGGTGCGCCCCTGACCCTCGTCGGCTATCCCGACGGCGGGCCCCGCACCGTCGCCGTCGGCGGCCGCGTCGAGGTCGCGCCGCAGGTCGCGGCGCTGGCCGGTGGCGGTCAGATCGTGGGTGTCGACGTCGGGATCGAGGCCGGCATCAGCGGCGGGCCCGCCGTGGACGAGACCGGCACCGTGGTCGGGATCGTCGTCGCGAAGGAGGTCGCAACCGATACGGCGCTCGTGGTCGCCACGCCCGACGTCGCCTCGCTCGGTACCGCCGGGCTCGTGCCCGGCGAATGCATCGGGAGCGCCTGAGGCCAGCCGGTAGGGTCGGCCCGTGACCGGCCCGCATGTCCAGGTGATCGCGTCGGGCGCGGCGACGCGTCCCGTGGCCGACATCGTGGCCGACCTCGTCGTCTGCGCCGATGGTGGCGTGGCCGTGGCCCTGGCGAGCGGTCGGACCGTCGATCTGGTCGTGGGTGATCTCGACTCGGCCGAACCGTCCGACCTGGCGACCGTGGAGGCGGCCGGCGGCACGATCGTCGGCCACCCCGTCGACAAGGACGAGAGCGATCTCGAGCTCGCCTTGGCTGTCGCAGCCGGGCGGGGCGCCGCGCGGATCACCGTCCATCTCGGCGAGGGTGGACGCCTCGACCACCAGCTCGCGAACCTGATGGTGCTCGCGTCGAGCCGGTGGTCCCCGACCGCGATCGACGCGTGGGTCGGGCACGACCGGGTCTGGGTCGTCCGCGACGAGCTGGAGACGGTGCTCCCCGTCGGTGAACTGGTCGGGATCCAAGCGGTGGGTGGATCGGCGAGGGTGACCACCGAGGGGCTCGCCTACCCGCTGCACGACGAACGGTTGGCGCCCACCGAGGCGAGGGGAATCGCCAATCGGGTGCTCGCCTCGCCGGTCCGGATCGAAGTGCGCAGTGGTGTGGTGCTGGTGATCCGCCCGGGCGGTCAGTCGGCCCACGCGACATAGCGGCCGCGTCGCCGTTCGAGGGCCAGGGGGATCCCGAAGCACGCGGACAGCGTCGTCGTGGTGAGGGTCGCGTCGATGGGTCCCTGGGCGAGGACCTGTCCGTCCTTCACCAACAGCACGTGGGTGAACCCGGCGGGGATCTCCTCGACATGGTGGGTCACCAGCGCCATCGGCGGCGTGGCCGGTTCGTTCGCGAGATCGCTGAGCATGCGCACGAACTGCTCGCGTCCGGCCAGGTCGAGGGCGGCGGTGGGCTCGTCGAGCAGGAGGAGGCCGGGATCTGTCGACAGGGCCCGGGCCACGAGCACGCGCTGACGCTCTCCGGAGGAGCACGCCCCGAACCGCCGGTCGGCCAGGTGGGCGACGCCGACCCGCGCGAGGGCGTGGCGGGCCGAGGCCCGGTCGTCTTCGTCGTAGTCGTGCCACCAGGGCTCGAGCGCGGCGTTGCGGGCCGTCATCACGATGTCGGTCACCGGGAGATCACCGCGGAGCAGATCGGCCATGGAGGCACTGGCGAACCCCACCCGCTCGCGGAGCGTGCGCACGTCGGTGCGGCCCAGTCGCTCGCCCAACACCGTGACCTCGCCGGCCGACGGGTGGAGCCACATCGACGCGATCCGAACGAGCGTCGTCTTGCCGCAGCCGTTGGGTCCGAGCACGGCCCAGTGCTGGCCCGGCTCGATCGTCCAGTCGATCCCCCGCAGGATCTCGACCCCATCGGTGGTGCGGTGCACGTCTCGCAGGAGCAGGACCGGTTCGGGCATCGATCGGACCCTAGCCAGGATCGAACCCGGGTCAGAGGGTGCGGGCGATTCAGACGGTCCGAACGATGAGGACCACCGCGGCCACGGCCGCCAGCGCGAGCACCAGTGGCCGCACGCGGCCGGCGTCGACCCTCGGCCGCAGTGGGCCCGAGGCCGCGAAGCCCACGAGTGCGCCCGGCACGAGGGCGGCCCCGACCAACAACTCGTCACCCCCGAGCCGGCCGGCCGCGGCGATGGCCGGGATGGTGATCAGGGTGCCGATGGCGAAGAAGGCGCCCATCGTGGCCCGCAGGGCCGGGCCGGACCGGTGCTGGAGGGTCAAGGCGACGGGCGGCCCGCCGATGGCGGCGGTGGTGGCTCCGAAGCCCGACACCACGCCCGCGCCGAAGTAGGTCTCCCGTCGTTCGGGCACACGGATCACCCCGCTCGACAGGATCACGGCGATCAGGATGGCGATGCCCACCGTCAGCTGGATCGAACGGTCGGTGGCGGCCGCCAGCACCAGGGCGCCCAGGATCGAGCCGGGGATGCGGCCGGCCGTGGCCCATCCCACGACGGTCCGGTCGACGTCGTCCCGCTCGCGCAGGGCGGTCGCCAGGGTGAGGACCCCGGTGGCCACGAAGATCGGACCGGGCACGAGGTCGGGGTCGAGGATGGCGAAGGTCGGTGCGGCGAGCAGGTTGGCCCCGAACCCGACCGAGGCCTGCACGGTCGCGGCGGCGGCCATGACCAGCACCGCGAGCAGCAGGATGTCGGCGTCGACGCTCACTCCGCGCCGCCGTGGGCCACCCAGGTCGCGTACATCGTGGCGTAGCGGCCTTCGTGGGAGACGAGTTCGTCGTGGCTCCCGAGTTCGACGATCTGCCCGTCGTGGACGACGGCGATGCGGTCGGCTCTTCGAGCGGTGGCCAGCCGATGGGCGATGATCACGGCCGTGCGCCCCTCGAGCACGACGTCGAGCGCCGCCTCGACCCGTGACTCGGAGTGGAGGTCGAGGTTCGACGTCGCCTCGTCGAGGATGAGCACGCGGGGGCGGGCGACGAAGGCCCGGGCCAGCGCCAGGAGTTGGCGCTCGCCGGCCGAGAGCGACGCGCCGCGTTCGTGGACGACCGCGTCGAGCCCGCCGAGGCGTTCGACGAGATCGTCGATCCCGACGGCGACCAGGGCCTCGGTGAGTTCCTCGTCGGTGGCGTCGGGGCGGGCGAAGGCCACGTTGTCGCGCACGACACCGGCGAACAGGAAGGGCTCCTGGGGGACCACCCCCAGCTGCGACCGGAGACTCTCGATCGTGACGTCGCGCAGATCGTGACCGTCGATCGTCACCGTGCCCGAATCGGGGTCGTGGAACCGGGTGAGCAGCCGGGCCACGGTCGACTTGCCGGCGCCCGTCTCGCCGACGAAGGCGACGGTCTCGCCCGGCGCGATTCGCAGGTCGACATCGCGCAGCACGGGTCGACCCTCGACATAGCTGAAGGTGACGTCGCGGAGTTCGATCTCGCCGTCGATCGGCGGCAGCTCGACGGCATCGGGTCGTTGGACGACCGAGGGTTCGGTGGCCAGCAGCTCGCGCAGCTTGACGATCGCCGCCCCACCCTGCTGGTACGAGTTGTAGAGCTGGACGAGCGTCTGGATCGGGGCGAAGAAGCTGGTCAGGAAGAGCAGGAACGCGGCGAGCTCACCGACCGAGATGCGTCCGCTGTTGACCATCGCGCCGCCGACACCGAGCAGGGTCGCCTGGGTGCAGATGCCGATGAACTCGGTGACCGGCGCATAGGTCGAGTTCGCCTTGGCGGCCGCGATGCCGGCGTCGCGATGGTCGCCGACGACGTCGCGATGGGCCGCGAGGTTGACGGCCCGTCGGTTGTGGGCGGCGATCACGCGGATGCCGGCGAGCGATTCCTGGAGGTTGGACAACAGGGCGGCGATCCGGTCGCGGACCAGGAGGTAGCTGCGCGACGACACGCCGCGGAACCACAGCGATGTCGCCAGGGTCGGAGGGACGGCGACGGCCAGCGTGATCACCGCCAGCAGCGGGTCGTAGTAGAAGAGGGCGCCGGTGATGACCAGGAGGGTGAACACCTGGACGAGGAGGTTGACGATGCCCTCCTGGAAGAGCACGGCCAGCGCCTCGATGTCCGAGGTCATCCGGGTCAGCAGCACGCCTGCCTTCTCTTCGGTGTGGAAGTCGACGCCCTGGCGCTGCATGTGGCCGAACACCCGGATCCGCAGCGTCTCGTTGAGTCGTTCGCCGAGTCGACCGGTGTAGGAGACGCGGGCCCAGCCGAGCAGGGCCGACAGGCCGACGGCGCCGACATAGACCGCTGCCGCGACGACCAGCACCGTCTTGTCGCCGGCCCGAACTCCGTCGTCGATGCCGATCTGGGTGAGGACCGGTCCGACCATGAGGGCGAGGGTCTCGATGAGGACGAGGAAGATCGCGCCGCCGAGTCGCCAGCGGTGGGGCCACAGGAAACGGCGGAGGCCGAAGGGTCGGCGGTCCCATTCGTCGTGGGTCCACTCGACCGGCTCGACGTGATGCTCGGGCTCGGCCTCGAGAACGGCCGCGACCTTGCCGCGCAGGTTGCCCGGCACGTCGGCGTGGGGAAGTCCGGCCGCAGCGTTGGCCTGGATCGAGGTGGGTCCGCCACCGGGAGAGAACCCGCCACCGACGGCGAACATCAGGCGTCGCCTTCGGTCGTGTCGGCCAGGATGGCGGAGTAGCGGGGATTCTCGGCCAGGAGCCGGTGATGGTCGCCGGACGCGATGATCCGCCCACCGTCGATGAGCAGGACCCGATCGGCCAGCGCGATGGTCGAGAGCCGGTGGGCGATCAGGATCGTGGTGCGGTCGGCCTGGCGGCGACGGATCGCCTCGTGGATCCGCTCCTCGACGGCGACGTCGATCGCGCTCGTGGCGTCGTCGAGGACGAGGATCTTCGGGTCGGCGAGCAGGGCCCGGGCCAGGGCCAGCCGTTGTCGCTGACCGCCCGAGAGCGTGAGTCCGCGTTCGCCGATCTCGGTGTCGACGCCGTGCGGGAGATCGGCCACGAAGTCGGCGGCCACCGCGTCGGCGATGGCTTCCTCGACCAGGTGGGGCGGCGCGTCGGGCCGAGCGAAGGCGACATTGTCGTAGACGCTCGTGGCGAAGAGGAACGGGTCGTCGGTGACGACGTTGACGGTGTGGCGCAGATCCTGGAGTGACAGGCTGCGGACGTCGTGGCCGTCGACGCGCACGACGCCGGCGTCGACGTCGTAGAAGCGGGGGAGCAGCCGGGCGATCGTCGACTTCCCCGACCCGGTCGAACCGACGATGGCGACCGTCTCCCCGGCCTCCACGGTGAACGAGAGCTCGCTGAGCACGTCGGTGCCGTCGGAGACGGGGTAGGCGAAGCGGACACGGTCGAACTCGATGCGGCCCTCGGGGTTGGGCAGGCGGACCGGGTCGGACGGGTCGACGATGGCCGGCGTCTCGTCGAGGATCTCGAACACCCGCACCGAAGCGGCCGATGCCCGCTGCCACTGCAGCAGCATGAAGCCGACCATGCGGAACGGGGTGGCGAGTAGCACGACATAGGCGCTGAACGCCACCAGCGAACCGACCTGGATGTTGCCGTCGATCGCCTGGACACCGCCGTAGAGCAGCACGAGGGCGAGTCCGAGCCGCGGGAAGGCCTCCATCGCCGGCGCGTGGGTGGCGCGGGTGTCGGCCACTTCCGTGCCGGCCCATCGCAGCCGACGGGCGGCCTCGGCCAGCAGCTGGAGCTGCCGCTTCTCCTGGGCGAACGCCTTCACGACCCGGGTGCCCTGGATGTTCTCGTCGACGATCGTGGCCACGTCGGCCTGGCGCGCCTGTACGACCCACGACAACGGGAAGATCCGGTTCCGGAGCCGCACGCCGATGATGAAGACGAACGGCAGTGGGGCGAGGGCGACGGCGGTCAACCCCAGGTCGATCACCGCCATGACGACCAGCGCGACGATCAACAGGACCAGCTGCATCGCGATGAGCGGGCCGAACGCGAAGAGCAGCTGGATCGAGCGGATGTCGCTGTTGGCGCGGCTGATGACCTGGCCACTCTGGATGCGGTCCCAGTAGCCGAACGAGAGCTCGGTCAGCCGTTCGTAGATGAGGTTGCGGAGGTCGGCTTCGATGCGGTGGGCGGCCCGGAAGAGGTTGAACCGGTAGACGAACCCGAAGGCGACCCGACACGCGGCCAACACGAACAACGCCACGACGAAGGGCGTGACCGATTCGCCGTCGTCGACCGCATCGACGCCGTTGCCCACCGTCAGCGGCACGAGCACGGTGGCGGTCGTCGCCAGCAAGCCGGAAGTGATGCCGAGCAGGAAGACGGCCTTCTGTGACCAGACGACGGGCGCGAGCCGACGCAGCCAGCCCTTGCCGGAATCGGGGTCGATCCCCCGGCGGGGAGGGGGGAACCGGCTCTCGGTCCCCGGCACGACGCGCTCGGTGGCCTCGAGCGTGGGTGTGGGAGACGGCGGCATTCGATCAAACCTACGGGTACATTCGCAGGCAACGCAGATCGAGTTCGAGGAGTCCCGATCGACATCGCCTTACGTCTGCTGGCCGCGTGCGCGCTCGTGGCCGCCAACGCAGCGTTCGTCGCCGCCGAGTTCGCACTGGTGGCCGTGGACCGCACCCGTGTCGACGAGCGCGCCCGACAGGGGAGTGCGGCGGCGGTTCGCGTCCAGACGCTGCTCGACCGCGTCTCCTACCACCTCTCCGGCGCGCAGCTCGGCATCACCGTCACCTCCTTGATGCTCGGCTTCCTGGCCGAGCCCGCGGTCGCGGCCGCCATCGAACCCGCGCTCGAGGCGGCGTTCGGCGACGTGCCGTCCGGCGTGTCGATCGCGCTCGCGTTGGCTATCGCCACGGTCGTCCAGATGGTGCTGGGAGAGCTGGTACCCAAGTCGCTGGCGACCAGTCGGCCGCTCGAGTCGTCGTTCGCGCTCTCCGGGCCCACCGCCGCCTACGGCGCGATCGCCCGTCCCGTGGTCACCGGGCTCGACAGCCTCGCCGCGCGGATCACCCGCCGGCTGGGTGTCGAACCGGCCGAGGAACTCGAGGGCACCCCCGACCGCGAGGAGCTCGAACACCTGATCCGCAGCTCCGGCGAGGAAGGGATGCTCGACGAGGGCGAGGTCGACCTGCTCACCCGATCGATCCGGCTCGCCGACAAGTCCGCCGACGACGCGATGATCCCGCGGGTACGAGTCGTGGCCATCGGTCACGAGGCGACGGTCGAGGAGTTGGTGGCGCTCGCGGTGAGCACCGGCCATTCGCGGTTCCCGGTGATGGCCGACGGCCTCGACGACCTGGTCGGCGTGGTGCACGTGAAGTCGGTGCATCTCGTCCCGATCGATGCTCGGGCCGACACCCGGGTGATCGAGCTGATGGCGCCGGTGCTCGCGGTGCCCGAAGCCCGTGACCTCGACGAGTTGCTGGTCGAGTTGCGCGAGGGCGGGCAGCAGCTCGCCGCGGTCATCGACGAACACGGTGGCACCGCGGGGATCATCACGCTCGAGGACATCCTCGAGGAGTTGGTGGGCGAGATCGACGACGAACACGACGCGATCATCACGCCCCTCACTCGGGTCGAGGCCATGGGCTCGACCGTCATTCCCGCCTCGCTGCATCCCGACGAAGTGCGCGACCTGACCGGCTTCGAGATGCCGGAGGGCGAGTACGAGACGCTGGCCGGGCTCGTGCTCGACCGGCTCGGCGAGATTCCCACCCCGGGCGAGATGTGCACCGTCGACGGTTGGCGACTCGAGGTCGTGGCGATGGAACGGCTGCGGATCGCCTCGGTGCGGGTCGTGGCGCCGCCGGAGGAGGCCCCATGACCGCCGGCTTCCTCGTCGCTGCCGTACTGCTGCTGATCGCCAACGGCTTCTTCGTGGCGATCGAGTTCGCCCTGCTCGCCAGCCGCGTGTCGCGGCTCCAACCGATGGCCAAGGACGGCACCGATGCCGGTGCGGCCGCAGCCCTCGACGCCGTGCGCGACCTGCAGACCCAGTTGGCCGGGGCTCAGCTCGGCATCACCATGGCCTCGCTCGGGCTCGGTTTCGTCGCGGAGCCGGCCGTGGCGACCGTGCTCGAGTCGGCGATCGAAGCCGTCGTCCACCTGCCCAGCGGTGTGCTCCACACGGTCTCCTTCCTGATCGCGCTCACCATCGTCGTGATCCTCCACATGGTGCTCGGCGAGATGGTGCCGAAGAACCTCGCGATCGCGAACCCCGAGCGGGTGGCCCGCCTGCTCGCCCCGATCCACGCCGCCTACATCGCCCTGCTGCGGCCCGTCATCTGGTTCCTCAACGCCATGTCCAACGGCCTCGTCCGGCTGTTCGGCTACGAGCCGGTCGACGAACTCAACACCGCACTCACGGTGAACGAATTCCACACGCTGCTCGCCGGAGCCGTGCAGGAAGGCAAGATCGAAGACGTCGAGCACGAGCTGCTCTCCGGCGCCCTCGACTTCCGGGCCCGGACCGCAGGCTCGATCATGATCCCGCGCAGCCGGATGGCGACGGTGCGTCGGTCGGCGTCGGTCGCCGAGATCGAGGCGCTCGTGGCCGAGACCGGTCACAGCCGGATTCCGGTGGAGGGGGTCGGCCCGAGCGACGTCATCGGCTTCGTGCACTCGAAGGACCTGCTCCGTCTCCCGCCGGAGGCCCAGGACGACCAGGTGCCGCTGGAGATGATGCGGCGGATGCTCATCGTCTCGCCCGATCAGCCGGTTCGCGACCTGATGCGGGCGATGCGTCGGGCCCGCCGCCACGTGGCGCTCGTCCGTTCCGACCGCGGGCAGCTCCTGGGTCTGGTGACGCTCGAGGACGCCCTCGAAGCGCTGGTCGGCGACATCCGCGACGAGACCGACACCCAGTCCGACCCCCGGTCCGAGGTGGCTGCGACCGACACCGACTGACGGCCTGATGCGGCTGGTTCAGACGGCGACCGGCTCGGCCGCGCCGACGGTGAAGCGCCGTAGCTCGCGCCGATGGGGCGCGAAGTCGTTGGGGCCGCGGTGCAGTGTGGCGTGTTCGTCCCAGATGGCCACGTCGCCCTCCTGCCAGCGGAACCGGCAGACGTGATCGGGATGGGCGAGCGCGTCGAACAGGATGCGCAGCAGCACCTCGCTCTCGGCGGGATGGACCCCGTTGATCACGCGGGTGTAGCCGGGGTTGACGAACACGCCGGGCCGGCCCGTGACGGGATGGCGGGTGATCACCGGATGGTCGACGCCGGGAAAGGCGAGGAGGAGCTCGTCGACGAGTTCCGCCGGCATTCGGGCTCGCATCTCGAGGGCGAATCGTTCGCCGGGATCGTGGCGGGCGGTGAGCCCGGACAGGAGATCACGCAGGGCGGGGGAGAGTGCGTCGTGGGCCGCGGCGATGTTGCACCACATCGTGTCGCCGCCCACGGCGGGTGCCGTGACCGAGCGCAGGATCGCCACGTCGGGGATGTAGCTCGCCCACGAATGGTCGGTGTGCCATCCCTCGCCGTCGCGGTCGGGGAGATGCTCTGCGTCGTTGTAGACGACGCCGATGGTCGCGGCCCCCCGGAGGTGGGCGACGATCGGGTTCGGGATCGGGTCGCCCCAGCGGCGGGCGAAGGCTTCGTGGGCCTCGTCGTCGAGCTGCTGCCCGCGCAGGAACACCACGTGGTGCTCGAGCAGGGCCCACTGCAGGACTGCGAGCTGGTCGTCGCTGCAATCGGCGAGGTCGAGGCCGCGGATCTCGGCCCCGATCGAACTGGTGGTTGCGATGATCTCGGGATCGCTCACGGCCGTTCCTGTCGTATGCCGGGGAGATCGGTCATCAATAGACCGCGGGCGAGGGTCGTGTCGAGCGGGCAGTTCCGCGGCCGCGTCGCCCCCGGCGGACTCGGCCCGCCCCGCAGGTCCCGGGGGTCGACTCCGACGATCGGGCCGACCCGTTCCGCGAACTCGAAGCGGTCGACGGTGTCGGCGCCGGCGACGTGCAGGTGTCCGGTGATGTCGACCCGGTCCACGAGCTCCAGGCACGCCGCCGCCAGCGCGTGTACCCGGAGCGGATTGCGGTACTCGTCGTCGAAGAAGGTCAGCGACGGGTCGGTGGTGAGGGCGACCTGGGGACCGGGGTCGTCGCGGTCGCCCCACAGCAGGCTGGTCCGCACGATCACCGCGCCGGGATCGTGATCGGCGACGAGACGCTCGGCCCTCGCCTTGGCCCGGCCGTAGTCGTGGACGGGCGTCGGCGGGTCGTCCTCCCGATAGGGCCGGTCGGTCGTGCCGTCGAAGACAACGTCGGTCGACAGGTGGACGAATCGGGCCCCGACGGCGCGACACGCGTCGGCCATCGCCCCTGGGGCCAGGGCCGTGATCGCGTCGAGGTCGTCGCCGCCCTGGACGTAGGCGGCATTGATCACCGCCCGTGGCCGAATCGTCCGGATCAGCTCGCCGGCCTCGCCGCCACCGTCGGCGAGGTCGCAGTCGTACCACCTGATCGCGGGGCCGGAGCCGGGGACCGCGCGGCGGTGGCGGGTCGCGGCGACCGCGCCGGACGAGGCGGCGAGGACGTGGCGACCGAGGAACCCGGTCCCGCCGACGACCAGGAGATCGGGGCGGGCGGGCTCAGGCGCCGACGGAGTGATAGCCGCCGTCCACGTGGATCATCGAGCCGGTGGTGCCCCGGAACCAGTCGGAGAGCAGGGCGACCGTGGTCTCGGCAACGGTCGTCGAGTCGTCGACGTCCCACCCGAGTGGGGCCCGGTCGTCCCACACGTCCTCGAACTGGGCGAAGCCGGGGATCGACTTCGCCGCCATCGTGCGGATGGGGCCGGCGGCCACCAGATTGCAGCGGATACCGCGGGGGCCGAGCTCGCGGGCGAGATAGCGGTTGGTCGACTCGAGCGCCGCCTTCGCCACCCCCATCCAGTTGTAGGCCGGCCACGCGACCGTGGCGTCGAACGTGAGGCCGACGAGCGACCCGCCCTCGGTCATCAGCGGTGCCGTCGCATCGGCGAGGACCTTGAGGGAGTAGGTCGAGATCTCGA
>JAUIML010000283.1 GCA_030432715.1 Acidimicrobiia bacterium
CGGATCGACCTGCACGATCTTCGCGATGGCGTCGAGGCCGTCGCCGTCGATGGAGAGTGCCCGGGTGAGGCGTTCGACCAGGCCCGGCGCGAACCCGGCGCGGTGTTCGGGGATGGTGCGCTCGAGGAAGTCGTCGCCCCAGTTCTCCGATGCGGTCCAGTAGCCGGCCCTCATCAGGAGATGGTTGTCGAGGGCGTACTCCTTGGCCTGGCGGACGAGGAACGCGTGGGAGAAGTCCTCGAGTCGGAACCATTCGAGCAACGGACCCGAGTAGTCGTCGAGCCCGCCGGGTTCGGCCGACTCCCCGAGGGCGAATCGGAAGGACGCGGCCTCGGTCGTCTCCATGAACGCCAGGCTGGGGTTCGGCGGGAGCGCGCCGCCCGCATCGTGATCGATGTAGAGCCGCCAGCGGCAGTGGTGGCCGGTGAACTCGTCGGGCCGGGGCGGGCGGAAGATCGGCTCGCACCGGGCCTTCGGGTTGGTGGCACCGAAGGTCGCGTCGAACGTCCGGTCCTCCATGTCGTGACACATGAGCTGGACGGTGCCCGGGTCGTTGCCCGACAGTCGCCGCAGGTGATCGTGAGGACCGCAGAATTCGGTCCAGAAGAACCCCTCGTCGTCGGAGACCACCTCGAACCGGAAGTCGAGGTAATGGTCCGGGCCTCCGATGTCGAGCTGGATGCCCTTGAAGATCGACGACACGGTCTCGCCCTCGGCCCCCACGTTGGCGAGGTTGCGACGGGTGTAGATCGGGCTGGCACCCATCCACTCACCGTCGGCCATCGTCACCGTCGCGGCCTCGCCGCCGGCCACGGCGATGTGAGGCATCCACGCCCGGTCGTGGAACATGGACAACATCTGGTACTCGCGGCAGAGCCGAGCGAGGCCGGCGCGGGAGAGCGACGCGACGGTCCACTCGGGGTCGAAGGGTCCGGCGTAGTCGTCCGCAACGGTCATGGCGCGGACGTTAGTGGGCGGTCCGGCGTGAGAGGGAATGCCTGACGGGGAACGCGTGATAGAGAACCCACATGGAGCATTGGGAACTCGACGCTCGTGAACAGATCCGTGATCTGGTGGCCCGCTACAACGCCAACGGTGACTCGGGCCGGTTCGCGCCGGTGCTCGAACTGTTCACCACCGATGCGGTCATGCACATCCCGTCCGGCTCGCACCGCGGCCGCGACGCGATCGAGGCGATGTTCGCGGCGGCGGCGACCAAGACCGGCAGCGGCGACACCGCCCGGGCTGCCTTCATCCGCCACTTCACCGCCACGCTGCAGATCGACGTCACGTCGGGCGACACGGCGACGAGTCGCTGCTACTACCAGGTGCTCACCGACCGCGGCCTGGACCACTGGGGTCGCTATCTCGACCGCTACCGGTGCGTCGACGGTCGCTGGCTGTTCGCGGAGCGCACCGTCACCACCGATGGCGTGGTTCCCGGCGGCTGGGGCGATCAGTCGGCGCCGTGATCGAGCGACGGTAGGTTCGGCGTCGTGGCCGAGCTCGATGTCCCCGCCCGTATCCGACCCCGCCGGGAGATCTTCGGGATGTCGGCGGTGCTGTTGCCCCACACCACCGGGGGAGAGATCGACTGGGCCGCGACCGAGGCGCACATCGGTCGTACCCACGAAGCCGGCCTCGTCCCGGGCGTCAACATGGACACCGGCTATGTCCAGCTGCTCGACGCAGCCACGAAGCTCCGGGTGCTCGACCTCGCCCGCGACGTCACCGGCGGCGCCTTCGCCGCCGGGGCCTTCGTGGCCGACGGGCCCGGCGACCCGCTCGACCTGACGGCCTACGTCGCCGCAGCCACCGACATCGCCGAGCGCGGCGGCGTACCGGTGGTGTTCCCGAGCCATGGCCTCAACGAGGGAACCGAGGGTGAGTGGATCGAGGCACTGGCGGCCATCGGCGTCGAACTCGACCGGTTCCTCGGTTTCGAACTCGGGCCGATGTTCGTGCCCTACGGCCGCATCTTCTCACTCGAGACCTATCGAGCCCTCCTCGACATCCCCCAGTGCATCGGGGCGAAGCACTCGTCACTCAGCCGCGAGCTCGAGTGGCAGCGTCTCGACCTCCGTGACGAGGTCCGTCCCGACTTCCGGGTGCTCACCGGCAACGATCTCGGCATCGACATGGTGATGTACGGCTCCGACTACCTGCTCGGCCTGTCGACATTCGCCCCGGAGCTGTTCGCGGCCCGCGACCGCATGTGGCTCGCGGGCGACGCCGGCTTCTACGAGCTGAACGACATGCTCCAGTACCTGGGGCACTTCACGTTCCGGCCGCCGGTGCCGGGCTATCGCCACAACGCCGCCACCTTCCTTGAGCTGCGGGGCTGGGCCGAGTCCGACAACGTGCCGGCGGGTGCGCCGCGTCGCCCCGATGCCGACCGCGAGGTCCTGCGCGACATCGGGGAGCGCCTGGGCGTGCTCTAGCCGAACGCGTCGACGACGGGCGTGGCCGGCCCGAGGCCCGAGGCCTGCATCATCTCGTCCATCACGCCCGGGATGAGGTCGGCCATGTCCCAGAGATCGGGTACGAGTTCGGGATCGGCGGACAGGCCGATGTCGATGCGGTCGATGTAGCTCAGCACCGTGACGTTGAGCCCCATGCCCTCCATGATCACCGAGCCGGGGAACATGCCGGTGATCGGTACGCCGGCGAAATAGAGCGGGAACGGCGGGCCGGGCACGTTCGACACCACGGCGTTGACGGCGGTCGGGATGGCGGCCATCGCTCCGGTGCGGTGGAGGGCGGTGATCGCGAGGTTGAGCATCAGCGGCGGTGCCGTCTCGCCGATCGACTGGATGTGGCGGGCGAGCACCGCGTTGGTCATCTCCTTCGACGCCTGGCTGTTCTCGTGGATCTTGCGGAGGCGCTCGACCGGGTCGTCGATGTCGGAGGCCAACTCCACCGACATGTTGGCGATCTGGTTGTCGAGTGCCGCGTCGCCTTCGACCCGCGTGGAGACCGGCACGCTCACGACCAGGCTCTCGTCGGGAACCTCGTCGTGCTTCTCGAGATAGGCCCGCAGGGTGCCCGAGACGAGGGCGAGGACGACGTCGTTGATCTTGACGTCGTGGGCCTTGCGCAGGGCCTTGGCGTCGTCGAGCGACACCGAGGCGAATGCCACGCTCCGGCGGGGGCCGATCTTCTGGTTCCAACGCGTGCGCGGTACCCCGATCATCTTCGGTGCATTGTCGGCGTGCCGTTGGTAGTCGATCATCGCGACCGCCCGGTTGGCCGCCTCCCCGGCGTAGCGCACGAGGCGGAACGGCGTGCGGGCGTTGGGGATGATGCTGCGCAGCATCAGCTCGCGCCGCGACGGCGTGCGACCGGCCTTGGGCAGGTCGTCGGGCAGCTCGGGCGTCGGTGCATCGGGCGTCAGGTCGGCGAGCACGGTGGCGAGGCTGGCCCCGGCGACACCGTCGAGCAGGGCATGGTGGAACTTCAGCACGCCGGCGACGCGGTCGTTGGCCAGCCCGTCGATGTACCAGTACTCCCACAGCGGGATCCGCCGGTTGAGCTGGGTCGTCATGATCTGGCCGATGAGGTCGGCGACCTCCCTGCGCCCTCCCGGGCGGGGTGCCCCCACCCGGCGCACGTGGCGACTGATGTCGAAGTGCTCGTCCTCTACCCAGCCGGGGCGGTCGAGGCCGAACGGGACGTTGCGCAACCGCCAGGTGAACTTCGGAGCCAACGCCAGCCGTTCCTCGAGTCGGGCGACGGCACGTTCGAACGAGAAGTCCGGGCTCTCGCTGACATCGAAGACGGTCATCCCCGCGATGTGCTGGTGCCAATCGGGGGTCTCGATCGACAAGAAGAGCTGGTCCTGACCCGACAGACGCCTCATGGTTTCCCTCCCCCGCACCCGTCGCCGTGACACGACGTGGGCGTTCGAAGGTTAGAGAACCAGAGGAGACGCCGCTACTGTCGGTGGCGGCCGACCTGCGAGGAGGGGTGCGT
>JAUIML010000030.1 GCA_030432715.1 Acidimicrobiia bacterium
GGTCCCAGGTCGGAATCGTCAGCCAGCACGTGCAGCTCCCAGGATCGCTGCGGGTGATCCACAACGTGAACGCGGGCCGCCTCGGCCGACGATCGACGATCCGGTCGCTCCTATCGCTGATTCGACCCGACGGGGTCGAGGAGGCCGAAGCCATCCTGCGTCGTCTCGGGTTGCACGACGTGGTCGACCTCCGGACGGCGACTCTCTCGGGTGGCGAGCAGCAGCGGGTCGCCGTGGCCCGGGTGCTGCGACAGGAGCCGAAACTCCTGCTCGCCGACGAGCCGGTATCGGCGGTGGATCCGCGCCTGAGCGACGACGTGCTGGCCCTGCTGTGCGATCAGGCCGCCCCGTGGACGACGATCGTGAGCCTCCACGAGCCGGATCTGGCTCGGCGGCACGCCACCAGGATCGTGGGACTCCGACAGGGCAGGGTCGCCTTCGATCGTCCGGCGGACTCGGTCAGCGATGCCGACCTGGCCGCCGTGTACCGCGCCGGGCAACGGTGAACGGAGCTCGGTTCCCACGAGGGTCGACCCGGCGGCGGATCCTCATCGGCACCGGGGCCGCGCTGGTGTGGGCGGTGCAGACCGCAGGGGTGAGCGGCGACATCGTCAACACCGGGGGTTGGCCGTCCTTCCGGCGCTTCTGGGGTGCGCTCGCGTCGCCGGAGCTCGCAGGGACGTTCCTGGAGCTCACGGTCGACGCGGCCGCCGTGACACTGGCCTATGCGGTGCTCGGTACGGCGCTCGCCCTCGTGCTGGGTTCGCTGGGAGGCCTGCTGCTGTCGGAGCTCCTCTGGGAGGGACGCCCCGGCCGGGCGGCCGTGCGGGTCGTGCTGACGGTGCCGCGGGCGATCCACGAGGTGTTGTGGGCGCTGCTCCTGATCCAGTTCCTCGGGTTCGACCCGATGGTCGCGGTCCTGGCCATCGGTGTGCCGTTCGGCGCGGTCACGGCCAAGGTGTTCGCCGAGACGATCGACGACGCCGATGCTGCCCCGTATCGGATGCTGCGGGCGAGCGGCGCGGGACGACTCGGGGCGCTTGCCTTCGGGGTGCTCCCCACGGTGAAGGCCGACCTGATCTCGTACGCGTTCTACCGCCTGGAGTGTGCGATCCGGTCGGCGGCGGTGCTCGGGGTGATCGGCGCCGCCGGGCTCGGCTTCCAGCTCGACCTCAGCTTCCAGTCGCTGCGCTACCACGAGATCTGGACCCTGATCGCCGCGCTGATGGTCCTGTCCGGGCTCGCCGATGCGTGGTCGGCCCGCGTTCGTCACGCCGGCGACGCGCGGGTCGGCCGCTGGTCGGTGGTCGGTCTGGTGCTGCTCGTGCCGCTGTCATGGCGTTGGACCGGGCTCGACGTCGCGTCGCTGTGGTCCGAGCGGACGCGTCGATTGGCGGTCGAGTTCGGTCGCGATCTCCTGCCCCCCCGCTTCGGTCCCGGGGGTCTCGGCGAACTGGTCGAGGCGTCGCTCGACACCGTCGCCATGTCCGTGCTCGCCACGGCGATCGCCATCGGGGGTGCGCTCGTGCTGGGCGCAGCGTCGAGTCGGCCCCGGTCGGCGGTCGACGGCGTCACGGCGGCCGGATCGCTCCGGCGGCTCGGTCTGCGGACCCTGCTGCTGTTGTGTCGAGCGGTGCCCGCGCCGATGTGGGCCTTCGTGTTCGTGCTGATCCTCTTCCCGGGGGCCTGGCCCGGTGCGGTCGCGCTCGGTGTCTACAACCTCGGGGTGATCGGCCGGCTGTACGCGGAGACGTTCGAGGACACCGATCCGGCCAACGCGCGGGTGCTCGCGGTGTCGGGCGCGTCGCCGACGGCCCGATTCGCGTACGCAACGCTCCCGGCCGCCGCGCCCCGGTTGGTGTCGATCGGCCTCTACCGGTGGGAGGTCATCCTGCGCGAGACCGTCGTGGTCGGAGTCGTGGGCGCGGGCGGCCTCGGCCGGCTCGCGCAGGAGCACCTCGCGGCCCGCGACTTTCCTGCCGTCGCGAGCGTGGTCGGTGCCCTCGTGGTGCTGTCGTTGGGGGTCGACACGGTCAGCTCGGCGCTGCGCCGATCGCTGCGCCTGCCCCGCTGAGAGGGAGTCGCCCAACGCGGCCGCGCGATGCGCGCGAGCCCCCGGGCGCGCGTCTAGGTTCGGCCCAGTGACGCTACGCATCGACGTGATCGCCTCCGACGACCCCGATGGCGCCCAGGTGGTGGACGCCGCCCCGGTCATCGGTGTCGAGGGGCTCGACGCCTGCCACGTGTATCGGGTGTACCACCTCGACGGTGCCATCGACCACGACGAGGTGAGGCAGTTGTGCGCCGCCGTGCTCGTCGACCCCGTGGTCGACCGACACACGATCGATGCCGTCCCGACTCCACTCGGCCGCGCGGTCGAGGTCGCCCCGATGCCCGGGGTCACCGATCCGGCCGCCCGTGAGCTCGAACGAGCCGCCGCCCAGCTCGGCTTCCCGCCGATCCGCGTCTCGACGGCGCGCCGCTACGACCTCGTCGGTGCGCTGAGCGACACCGACGTGGCCGTGCTCACCCGGCGCCTGCTGGCCAACGACACGATCGAACGGTCGGCCGAGGGCGAGCTCGAGCCTTCGTTCGCAGGTGAGGCGGCGGTCGACGCCCGAGTCGAGACCGTGGTGCTCACCGGCCTCTCCGACGACGAACTCGCCGCCCTCAGCCGCGAGCGCGTGCTGTCGCTCGACGTGAACGAGATGCGGGTCATCCAGGCGCACTTCGAGCGAGAGGGCCGAGCGCCCAACGACGCGGAGCTGGAGACGCTGGCCCAGACCTGGTCCGAGCACTGTGTCCACAAGACGTTTCGGGCCCGTATCGAACTCACCCACACCGCGGCCGACGGCACGGTCTCGGTGACCGAACACGACGGGCTGCTGCCCGCCCTGCGCGAAGTGACCGAGGAACTCGACCCGTGGTGGCTGCGCTCGGCCTTCGTCGACGATGCCGGCATCATCGCGTTCGACGACGAACTCGACCTGGCGTTCAAGGTGGAGACCCACAACCACCCGTCGGCGCTCGAACCCTTCGGCGGGGCCAACACCGGCGTGGGCGGCGTGGTGCGCGACATCCTCGGCGTGTCGGCGCGGCCGATCGCGTGCACCGACGTGCTCTGTTTCGGGCCGAGCGACCTGCCCGACGAACAGCTCCCCACGGGGGTGCTGCATCCGCGACGGATCCGTGACGGGGTGGTGGGCGGCATCGGCGACTACGGCAACAAGCTGGGGCTCCCGACCGTCAACGGCGCAGTGATCTACCACGAGGGGTATGTCGGCAATCCGCTCGTCTACTGCGGCGCGCTCGGCCTCCTGCCCCACGGATCTCACCCCACCGATGCGCGGGTCGGTGATCGGGTCGTGTCCATCGGGGGCCGCGTCGGCCGCGACGGCATCCATGGGGCCACCTTCTCATCGGCCGGGATGGACGCCTCCACGGTCGACAGCGTCGGCTCTGCGGTGCAGATCGGTGATCCCATCACCGAGAAGGGTTGCATCGAGGTGGTCGAGCGGGCCCGCGATGCCGGGCTCTACACCGCGATCACCGATTGTGGCGCCGGCGGGTTCTCCTCGGCGGTGGGGGAGATGGGGGAGGAGCTCGGTGTCCGCATCGATCTCGCCGGTGTGCCCCTCAAGTACCCCGGTCTCCAGCCCTGGGAGATCTGGCTGTCGGAGGCCCAGGAACGCATCGTGATGGCGGTGCCGCCGGAGAAGCTCGCCGAGCTGGAGGCGCTCTGCGACGCGTGGGACGTGGAGCTCACCGATCTCGGTCGGTTCACCGGCGATCGGCGACTCGTGGTCACCCACGGCGAGCTCGGCGTCGTCGACATGCCCATGGAGTTCCTGCACGACGGCCTTCCCCGACGCGAGATGCGCGGTGCCTGGACCGATCCCGCGCCCCGCGAGATCACGGCGCCCGGCTTCGATGCCGGCCTGTTGTTGACGCTGCTCGGCCATCCCGACGTCGCCTCCAAGGAAGACATCGTCCGTCGCTACGACCACGAGGTCCGCGGCGGGACGGTGGTCCGTCCCTTCGTGGGACCCGCGGCCGACGGCCCCGCCGACGCCGCCGTGCTCAAGCCGCTCGGCACCGCCCACAACGACATCGCCGCGGTGGTGAGCAACGGCATCTGTCCGCGGGTGGGTGTGCATGATCCCTGGGCGATGGCGCTGCTGGCGATGGACGAAGCCGTCCGCAACCTCGTTGCCGTCGGCGGCGACCCCGACCGCGTGGCCGTGCTCGACAACTTCTGCTGGGGCGACCCCACCAAGCCCGATCGCCTCGGCAGCCTCGTCAGAGCGGTGCAGGGGTGCACCGACGGAGCCCGTCGCTACCGGATGCCCTTCATCTCCGGCAAGGACAGCCTGTTCAACGAGTTCGACGGTCGGGCGATACCGGGCACGCTGCTCATCTCGGCCGTCGGTCTGGTCCACGACCTGCACCGCGCCATCGACAGTGCCGGCATGGTGCCGGGCGACGATCTCTGGCTGGTCGGTGAGGGAACGCCGGCACTGGGCGGGTCGCTCGTCGACGCCGTGCTCGGGCTGGGAGCCACCGAGGTCCCGCGTCCGCTCGACGATCCCTTGCCGAGATACCGAGCGGTCCACGCGGCGATCGCCGCCGGGCTGATCCGGGCCGCCCACGACTGCAGCGACGGTGGCATCGCCGTCGCCGTCGCCGAGATGGCCATCGCGGCTCGGTGCGGTGTCCACGTCGTGGTTCCCCGCGACGGCCTCGGCCCCCTGGCCGCGTTCGCCAACGAGGGGCCGGGCCGCCTCGTGCTGGCCGCCGCTCGTCAGGACCGTGATGCGGTGGCCGCCGCCCTCGGCGTCCACGCCCGGCGAATCGGCGAGGTGATGGACGACGACAGGATCGTGATGCGGGTGTCGGATGCGTCAGACGACGCCGAGGGACTCGAGCGGGCCAGCGCCACGATCGTCGAGGTGACGCTGGCCGAAGCCGTCGCCGCATTCACGGGAGGTGACCGATGAACCGTCCCCCGATCCTCGTTCCCCACGCCTCCGGCACCAACCGCGACGGTGAGGCCGCGCAGGCGATCGAACTCGCCGGCGGCGACGCCCGGATCGTGCACATCAACGAACTACGCAACGGGAGCGTGCGGATCGGCGACCACGCCGCGATCCTGCTGCCCGGTGGATTCTCCTACGGCGACGCCCTCGGCGCCGGTGGACGCCTCGCCCTCGAACTGAAGACCTGGTTCGCCGACGAACTGGGCGCCTTCGTCGATGCCGGCAAGCCGATGCTCGGTATCTGCAACGGGTTCCAGGTGCTGGTGAAGGCCGGGTTGCTCCCGGGGCCCGCGTCGGTGCGCCGAGAGGTGACCTTGACCGAGAACGCCCGGGGGCATTTCGAGTGCCGTTGGGTGACCCTACGAGTCGATGTCGGGGTCTCCTCGAGCTGGTTGGCGGGCGCGGCCGGAACGGTCGTCCGTTGCCCGATCGCGCACGGCGAGGGTCGCGTGGCCGTCGCCGATCGTTCGGTTGCGCAGGAGATGGAAGACCGCGGGCTGGTCGCCTTCCGCTACATGCACACCGGGGCAGCCCCCATCTCCTCGCCGCTCGAACCGGCGGAGGGCGCGTATCCGGCCAATCCCAACGGCAGCGCCAACGACATCGCCGGCCTGTGCAACGAGTCGGGCTCGGTCGTCGGGCTCATGCCCCACCCCGAGGACCATGTCGTGTCCTGGCAGCGCCCGTCAGGTCCCGAGGAGGGATCCGGTCTCCCGATCTTCGCCGCGTTCGTCGAGGCCGCCGGATGAGCATCGATCTCTCGCCGGCGCTCGACACCCCGTTCGACGGGATCGAGGCCGCCGACGTCGCCGACCTCGGGCCGCTGATCCGCGGCAAGGTGCGCGATCTCGTCGATCTGGGCGACCGGCTGGCCCTGATCGCCACCGATCGGATCTCGGCGTTCGACCATGTGCTCGGGACGGTGCCCTACCGGGGTCAGGTGCTCAACGAGCTGGCCGCCTGGTGGTTCGAGCGCATCGCCGATCTCGTGCCGTCACACGTGCTCTCGGTACCCGACCCCAACGTCACGATCGGTCGCAAGTGCCGCACCCTGCCGGTCGAGGTGGTGGTGCGAGGTCGACTCTCCGGCTCGACATCGACCGCCTTGTGGACCCAGTACGCAGCGGGGGCCCGGGAGATCTACGGACTCTCCTTCCCCGACGGCATGGCCAAGAACGACGCGCTGCCGGAGCCGGTCATCACCCCCACCACGAAGGCCGAACAGGGTGGCCACGACGCTCCGATCACCGAGGCCGAGATCGTGGAGCGGGGGCTCGTCCCGGCCGAGCGCTGGGACGAGGTGCGCACGGTTGCCCTGGCCGTGTTCGAGCGAGGCCGGGCCCTGGCCGCCGACGCGGGACTCGTGCTCGTCGACACCAAGTACGAATTCGGTGTCGACGACGACGATCGGCTCACGATCATCGACGAGGTCCACACCCCCGACAGCTCCCGCTACTGGCGGGCGTCAACCGTCGCCGAGCGGCTCGCGGCCGGTCGAGAGCCCGAGAACCTCGACAAGGAGATCGTCCGGCTGGTCTACGCCGAACGTGGTTATCGCGGTGAGGGCGATCCTCCTCCGCTCGACCGCGACCTCGCGATCACTGCCGCCGGGGTCTACCAGGAGACGTTTGCGGCGCTCACCGGTGCCTCCCTCGAGCCGGGGCCCTACCCGGCCGCACCCCGGGTGATCGACGCCATCCGTGGTGCGGTGGCGTGACGAACAACCACCGATCTTCGACGCGAAACGTCATCCCCCTCGGGTGCGCGATGGCGCGCGAGGATGCAGACTGGTCGGGGATTTCGGGAGGACGACCGCGTGAGTGACGATCCGCTCGTCGGCGTGATCATGGGCAGCGACTCCGACTGGGAGACGATGCGCGGCGCGGCCGACATCCTCCGTGACTTCGGGGTGGCCTTCGAGGCGAAGGTGGTCTCGGCCCACCGCACCCCCGACCTCATGGTCGACTATGCCGATTCGGCGGAGACCCGTGGCCTCCAGGTGATCATCGCCGGCGCCGGCGGGGCCGCCCACCTCCCCGGGATGGTGGCCGGTCACACGATCGTCCCGGTGATCGGCGTGCCCATCAAGAGCCGAGCCCTCAACGGCATCGACTCCCTCCTGTCGATCGCGCAGATGCCCGGTGGCGTGCCGGTGGCGACGATGGCGATCGGGCCCGCCGGTGCCACCAATGCCGGGCTGCTCGCCGTGGCGATGCTGGCTCGGGCCGACGACTCGCTGGCCGATGCCCTCCACGCGTATCGTGCCCAGCGCAATGCCCAGGTCCGCTCCATCGAGTTGGAGCACTGAGTTGTCCGGCCCTCTCCTCCCGGGTTCCACGATCGGTGTGGTGGGCGGAGGCCAACTGGGTCGGATGCTGGCCCAGGCCGCGCACCAGCACGGCTATCGAGTGGTCGTGTTGACGGGCGGCGCCAAGGACACGCCCGCCGGGAGTGTCGCCGAGATCGAGATCTGCGCCGGCTTCGACGATCCGACCGGGGTGGAGCGCTTCCTGGCCGAGGCCGACGTGGTCACGTGGGAGTTCGAGAATGTCGACCCCGCACTGGCCGATGCCGCAGCGGAGGCCGGCGTGCCGGTTCGTCCATCGGGCGCGATCATCGCCGATGCCCAGGACCGTGAACGGGAGAAGCACGCGCTCGCTCGGGCCGGCGTCGCCGTGGCGCCGTGGCGCCCGGCCTCCGACCTCGACGGTCTGCGGGCCGCGGTCGACGCCCTGGGCCTGCCGGTCATCGCCAAGGCCGCCCGGTTCGGCTACGACGGCAAGGGGCAGGCGCGCATCGACGCCGTCGAAGAGATCGACGACGCCTGGGCGCGCCTCGGCGGTGAGCGCCTCGTCGTCGAGTCGGTGATCCCGTTCGAACGGGAACTGTCGGTGGTGGTGGCCCGCGGGGTCGACGGCGCGATCGTCGACCACGGGGTGATGGAGAACCATCACGTCGACCACATCCTCGACACCACCCACGTGCCGGCCGGGATCGAGCCGGAGCGGGCCGACGAGGCCCGGGCCATGGCCCGTCGCATCGCCGAAGCCTGGGATCTCGTGGGCGTGCTCTGCGTCGAACTCTTCGACACCGGTCACGGCTTCCTGGTCAACGAGGTCGCCCCCCGACCCCACAACTCCGGCCACTGCACGATCGAGGCTGCGGCATCGAGCCAGTTCGAGCAGCAGCTCCGAGCCGTGGCGGGCCTGCCGCTCGGCGACGGCGACTGCCGCCCCGCGGCCATGGTGCAACTGCTCGGTGATCTCTGGCACGACGGTGAGCCGTCGTGGGTCGAGGTGCTCCGAGATCCCGCAATCCATCTCCATCTCTACGGCAAGACCGAGCCTCGGCCGGGCCGAAAGATGGGACATCTGACCTGTGTGGGCGACAATGCCGCCGACACACTACAAAGAGCGGTCGACGCCCGAGTCGCGCTCTCCGGACGGTGATACCCGTGTTCCCCACTGGCGATGATCTCCACGAGGAGTGTGGCGTCGTCGGCGTCCACGCACCGGGGCAGGATGCGGCACGGCTCGCGTTCTTTGCTCTCTACACGCTGCAACACCGGGGCCAGGAGGCCGCGGGCATCGTCAGCGTCGACGACGGTGTGGCCCACGTCCACAAGGGGCAGGGCCTGGTGTCGAGCGTCTTCAACGAGGAGAACCTGTCGACCCTGCACGGCGATCTCGCGATCGGGCACTGCCGATACTCGACCACCGGTGGTTCGGGCATCCGCAACGCCCAACCCCAGGTGATCGAGACGATCGACGGCCCCCTGGGGGTGGCCCACAACGGCAACCTGGTCAATGCGCACGTGCTGCGGCGCGAGCTGCTCGAGCGGGGCGTCGGCCTGCAGACCTCCAGCGACACCGAGGTGATGGTGCATCTGCTCACCGGTGCCGGCGGCGACTGGCTGAGCCGTATCCGGGTGCTCATGAGCAGGGCGGAGGGCGCGTTCGCCCTTACCATCTCCACCCGCGACGCGATCTACGGCGTCCGTGACCCGTGGGGGTTCCGTCCCCTCGTCGTGGGCAAGATCGAGGGCGGGTACGTGCTGGCCTCGGAGACCTGCGCCTTCTCGGCGATCGGGGCCGAGTTCGAGCGGGAGGTCCAACCCGGCGAGATCGTCCGGATCGACGACGACGGCCTCCATGTCGAACAGGGTGCGGTGCCGCGGAAGCGTTCGTTCTGCACGTTCGAACAGATCTACTTCTCCCGCCCGGATTCGGTGCACGGCGGAAGCCTCGTGCACTCGACCCGTCAGCGCCTCGGGCGCGAGCTCGCTCGCGAGGCCCCGGTCGAGGCCGACCTGGTGGTGCCCGTACCCGACTCGGGTACCCCTCATGCGGTGGGCTTCGCCCAGGAGGCCGGCATCCCGTACACCGAGGGACTCATCAAGAACCGCTATGTCGGGCGCACCTTCATCGAGCCCACCCAGCAACTGCGTGACGCCGGTGTCGCCATGAAGTTCAATCCACTCGGCGACAACCTCTTCGGCAAGCGGGTGGTGATGGTCGACGATTCCATCGTGCGGGGCACCACGTCGGGCCCGCTCGTGCAGATGTTGCGTGACGCCGGCGCGGCCGAGGTCCACGTCCGGGTCGCCTGCCCGGCGATCACCGACCCGTGCTACATGGGCGTCGACATGGCCTCGCGTGAGGAGTTGATCGCCGCGCAGAAGAGCGTCGAGGAGATCTGCGAGCACATCGGGGCCGACTCGCTGGCCTATCTGTCGATCGACGCCCTGATGCGGGGGCTCGAAGCCGACGACGGCTACTGCAACGCCTGCTTCACCGGCTCGTATCCCTTCGAATCGGAGCGGTTCGTCCAGCTCCAGCTGAAGACGAAGGAGCAGTTCGCCCAGGTGTGGGGAGATTGACGATGGCCACCACCGGGCAACGGATCCTGGTCGTCGGCGGTGGCGGCCGTGAACACGCCCTGGCGTGGACGCTGGCCCGCTCACCGCGGGTGGCCGAGGTGCTCGTGGCTCCGGGCAACGCGGGCACGGCGGCCGAGCCCCGGTGTCGCAATGTCGACGTACGGGCCGCGGATCTCGACGGCCTCGTGGCGCTCGCCGTGGCGGAATCGGTGGATCTCGTGGTGGTCGGCCCCGAAGACCCGCTGGTCGAGGGTCTCGTCGACCGTTTGGCCGAGTCCGACGTGCGTGCATTCGGTCCGTCCGCGGCCGCGGCCCGGCTCGAGGGTTCGAAGGCCCACTGCAAGGAGTTCCTCCTGCGCCACGGCATCCCCACCGGCGCGGCTGCCACGTTCACCGACGTCGACGCGGCGCTGGCCCACCTTCGGAGCCTGTCGGCGGTGCCGGTCGTGAAGGCCAGCGGACTCGCGGCCGGAAAGGGCGTGATCGTGGCCGAGACCGCCGACGAGGCCGCCACGGCGATCCGCGAGATCCTCGTCGACCGCCGCTTCGGCGATGCCGGTGCCGAGGTGTTGCTCGAGGAACGACTCTTCGGACCCGAGGTCTCGATTCTCGCGTTCTGCGACGGCACCGACTTCCACGTGATGCCCGCGGCCCAGGACCACAAGCGGCTCGGCGAAGGCGACGTCGGCCCCAACACCGGCGGGATGGGCGCCTTCCATCCGTCGCCGATCGCCGACGAGGCCCTGCTCGAACGGGTCGGCAAGGAAGTGATCGCGCCGACGCTGCAGGCTCTGCGCGACGAGGGCCGGCCGTATCGCGGCGTGCTCTATGCCGGCATGATGCTCACCACCGAAGGTCCCAAGGTGATCGAGTTCAACTGCCGGTTCGGCGATCCCGAGACCCAGGTCGTGCTGCCGCTGCTCGAGACCGATCTCGTCGATGTCGTCGACGCCTGCATCGATGGCACGCTGGCGGCCACCGAGATCCGGTGGCGCGATCAGGCTGCGGTCACCGTCGTCATGGCCAGCGCCGGCTACCCGGTCCAGAGCAGCGAGCCGGTGGCGATCAGTGGACTCGAGGCGGCCGCTTCCGGGGGCTGCACCGTGTTCCACGCCGGGACGACCCTCATCGATGGGGTCCCCCACACCGCGGGTGGGCGGGTGCTCGCCGTCACTGCGCTGGCCGACCGGCTCGGCGATGCCGCCGACGCCGCCCATGCGGGAGTGGCGCGCATCGAATTCGACGGGGCCCAACACCGCACCGACATCGCCCGAGCGACCGCAGAGGTGCGCCCATGACCTCCTACCGAGACGCCGGAGTCGACATCGACGCCGGCAACCGCACCGTCGAACTGCTGGCCGACGCCGTGAAGGCGACGAACACGCCGGCGGTGCTCTCCGAGCTCGGCGCGTTCGGTGGTCTCTTCGCCGCCGACTCCCTCGGTCCGGGCAAGGTGCTCGTTGCCTCGACCGACGGCGTGGGCACCAAGGTCGAGCTGGCAGCCCGGCACGGGCGCTGGCGGGGTGTCGGCGCCGACCTCGTCAACCACTGCGTCGACGACATCCTCGTGCAGGGCGCTCGTCCGCTCTTCTTCCTCGACTACATCGCCACCGCGTCCCTGGTGCCCGAGGTCGTCGCCGAGATCGTCACCGGCATGGCCGAGGCGTGCCAGGCCGTGGGCTGTGCGCTGCTGGGCGGCGAAACGGCAGAGATGCCCGGCGTCTACATGCCCGGCGCCGTCGACATCGCGGGCACCATCGTCGGGGTCGCCGACCGGGAGGCGTTGTGGCCCCGCACCGACGAGTTGGCCGAGGGTGACCTGCTCGTCGGCCTGGCCAGCCGGAGCCCCCACACCAACGGCTACTCGCTGATCCGGCTCCTGCTCGAGGAGCACGAGCCGACCGCCGAGATGCTCGACTGGCTACTCACCCCCCACCTTCCCTACATCAGCCACATCGACGAGATGCGGGCCGCCGGCATCGAACCGACCGCCCTCGCCCACATCACCGGCGGCGGCCTCTTCGAGAACGTGCCCCGGGTGCTTCCCGCCCATCTCGCCGCCGAGTTCGAGCTCGGCAGCTGGGACGTGCCGGCCCACTTCCGTTCGCTCGTCGAATGGGGCGATCTGCCCGACGAGGAAGCCTTCCGGGTCTGGAACATGGGCATCGGCATGGTCGTGGTCGTACCGGCCGACCGGCGCAGCGCCGTGGTCGATGCCGGGCTGCCGATCATCGGCCGCCTACAGCCCGCAGAGGGCGACGAGCGGGTGATCCTCGTCGGAGGGTGGCGGTGACGGGACGGCTCGTCGTTCTCGCGTCCGGCTCCGGCTCCAACCTCCAAGCCCTGATCGACGCCGCCGCCGAGGGGCGGCTCGACGCCGAGATCGTGGCGGTCTACGTCAACCGGCGGGGCGCATTCGCCCGCACCCGGGCCGACGAACACGGGATTCCCCAGGAGTTCGTGCCGATGCGCCCCTTCCTCGACGCGGCGACCGACGACCGTGCAGGTCGTGAGGCCTACGACCGTGACCTGGCCGATCGGATTGCGACGCATCGCCCCGATGCGATCGTCTGCGCGGGCTGGATGCACCTGTTCACCCGGGCGTTCCTGGACCGGGTGGGTGTCCCGGTCGTCAATCTCCATCCGGCGCTGCCCGGCGAGTTTCCCGGCGCCCACGCCATCGACGACGCCTGGGCCGCCCATCTCGACCACGGTCTCGCGCGCACCGGGGTGATGGTCCACCTCGTGCCCGACGAAGGGGTCGACGACGGCCCCGTCCTGCGCACCGGCGAGGTGCCGATCCGCCCCGACGACACTCGCGAGACCCTCGAAGGCCGGATCCACGAGCTCGAGCATCATCTGCTGGTCGAGGCCGTCGGCGAACTGATCGGATCGTGACGGCGACGCCGGCGCCGACGGGCGTGGCGCTCTGGCTGGCCGGGGCCCGGTTGCGAACTCTGCCGGCGGCGATCGTGCCGGTGGCGGTGGGCACGGCGGCAGCCGTGGGGGAGGGGACCGACACCGAATGGTGGCGGGCGGCGCTCGCCCTGCTCGTGGCCCTCGCCCTCCAGGTGGGGGTCAACTACGCCAACGACTACTCCGACGGGGTGCGCGGCACCGATGGGGAGGCCCGGGTCGGTCCGCTACGACTCGTCGGGTCGGGTCTGGTGCCGGCCGCCTCGGTCAAGCGGGCCGCCACCGCGGCCTTTGCGGTGGCGGGCGTGGCCGGCGCGGGGTTGGCGCTCGTGGTCGGGCCCGAACTGTTCGTGGTCGGATTGTTCTGTCTCGTCGCCGGCTGGACCTACACCGGTGGCCCACGGCCCTACGGCTATCTCGGCCTCGGCGAGGTCTTCGTGTTCGTCTTCTTCGGCCTGGTCGCGACCATCGGCACGACCTATGTGCTGCTCGAACGCGTGGAGCCTCTGGCGGTCTGGTGCAGCATCACCGTCGGTCTCTGGGCGACCGCGCTCATGGTGACCAACAACCTGCGAGACATCCCCGGCGACACCCAGGCCGGCAAGCGGACGCTGGCCGTGCGCCTCGGCGATGCGAAGACCCGGGATGCCTATGTGCTGCTCCATGTCGTCGCGCTGGGCGTGGCGCTGACGGTCGCCGCAACACTCCGGGTCGGTGCCGTGGGGGCGCTGGCCGCCGCGCCGATGGTCTGGCTCGCGACCCGCGACGTGCGTGCGGGCGCATCGGGCCCCGCCCTCATCGCCGTGCTCGGTGCCACCGCCCGGGCGCAGATGCTCGGCGGCCTGGGGATGACCATCGGCCTCGCCGTCACCGGCTGACGATCAGAGCGGCTGGTTGAGCTCGATCTGGTTGCCGGCGGGATCCCGGAAGAATGCCTGCAGGCAGACGCCTTCGATCGGACTCGGCTCGCTCACCTCGACACCGCGCGCGACGAGCACGGCCCGGGCATCGGCGATGTCGTCGACGGGAATCGCGAAGTGCGGACCGACACCCTCGACCAGCGGCAGTTCGACCAGGTGCAGCTGCTGGGGGCCCATCTGCAGCCACACCCCGCCGACGCCCAGGTCGGGTCGGTCGATCTGGGTGAAGCCGAGGGTCTCGACATAGAAGGCCCGATTGGCCTCGACGTCGTCGACATTGATCGAGACGTGGTGGACGCCCTTGGTGAACAGCTCGGGTCGCTCGACGGAGGCCATCGCGAGACCCTACCGGCCCGGGTTCGGCTCAGCCTCTCGTTGCGGTGACGAGGTGCGCGCCCACGAAGACCGTTCGCTCGATGTCGGTGAATCCGGCATCGGCGAGCCGGGCCTGCATCTCGGGCCAGGGGGGCATGTACGCGAGTGACTTGGGAAGGTAGGCATAGGCGGTCCGGTCCGAGAAGAGGCCGCCGATGCGGGGCACGACCTTCCCGAAGTAGATGCCGTGACCCCACCGGAGCAGGCGGTTCTCCGGCTCTGCCGCGTCGACCAGGGAGATGCGCCCACCGGGCCTGATCACTCGGGCGAGCTCGTCGAAGAAGCCGGGCAGCTCGACGAGATTGCGCAGGGCGAAACCGCACGTGGCACCGTCGGCGGTGCCGTCGGCCAACGGGAGCGAGAGGATGTCGCCGTGGACCAGCGGCGCATCGGTGCGGGCCGCGGCGAGCATGCCCATCGACAGATCGATGCCGATCGGGCGGAGTCCGGCCTTGGCGGCCTCACGACAGAAGTCGCCGGTGCCACAGGCGAGATCGAGTACCTGTGATCCGGCCGGAAGGTCGAGGGCCGTGAGTGCCTTGCGCCGCCACCGGACGTCGAGTCCGAAGGTCATGATCCGGTTCACGAGGTCGTAGCGGGGGGCGATCGTGTCGAACAACGATCGCACCGCCTCACGCTTCTCGTCGCCCTGCGGCAGGTTCTCGGGATCGAGGGTGACACCGCTGCGTCTGATCGTCTCCCGGTCGGGGCCGGACGGGTCGGATCCGCTCACCGGAAGTACAACCGTTGGTACTCGCCGCTCATGCGGTGCAGCAGCAGACCGACGAGCGCGAGATCGAAGAGCAGGCCGATCGCGTTGTAGCTCAGCGCGTCGCCCAACCCGAAGTCGAGCGCCACCTGCACGCGGATCACGAAGGGGGTGAAGGCCGCGGCCACGCCCAGCTGGTAGCCCCACTTGCGGGTGTTGGCGATGCCGTAGGCGCCGCCGAGGGCACCGAACGACGCCAGTAGGATCACCACGGCAGCCACGGCCTTCGATCCGAAGAGCACGACCGAGCCGAGGGCGGGGAGCGTGAGGAGCCCGAACACGCCCCGGAAGTACAAAAGGAGCTGCGAGATGTAGAGCGTCTGCGGCATCCGGTCGTTGAGCCAGACCCGATTGTTCAGCCAGCCAGCGTTGTTCACCCGTCCAGTATGGGGGCTGGGGCTCCCGGTCCACCGTCGTTCGCGGGGTTCAGCTCCGAGTACGGCGGCGGGGCGGGTCGACGAGCTGGCGGCTGGCCCGCAGCTGGCCGCAGGCGGCGTCGATCTCGGTGCCCCTCGTGTGCCGGACCGTGGCGTTGACGCCACAGTGCTCGAGCTGGTCGCGAAATTCCCGGACCCGATCGGGTGGGGTGCCCCGGGTGAGATAGCCGGGCGTGGGGTTGAGCGGGATCAGGTTCACATGGGCGCGTAGGCGTCGGCACAGCACGGCGAGTTCCTGGGCATCGACCGGCTGGTCGTTGACGCCGTCGATCAGGGCCCACTCGAAGGAGATCCGTCGGTTCTTCGCCGCGAGATACCGCTCGCAGGCGTCGACCAGGTGGTTGAGCGGATACTGGCGGTTGATCGGCACGAGTTCGTCGCGGAGGTCGTCGTTGGCCGCGTGGAGCGAGACGGCGAGATTGACGGGGAGTGCCTCCTCGGCCAGGCGTTCGATGCCGGGGACCACGCCGACGGTGGAGATCGTGATGTGACGGGCGCCCAGGCCCAGGTCGCGATGGATGCGCTCGACCGCAGACCAGGTGCGGTCGTAATTGGCGAACGGTTCGCCCATGCCCATGAACACGATGTTGCTGACTCGGCGCGGCGCCGAGGTGCGGCGAGCCCGCACGACCTGCTCGACGATCTCGCCGACCGAGAGATGGCGGTCGAAGCCGCTCTGCCCGGTCGCGCAGAAGCCGCAGCCCATGGCGCAGCCCGCCTGCGACGACACACACACGGTGGTGCGGTCGTCGTAGTGCATGAGCACCGTTTCGATGTGGTGACCGTCGTGCAGCTTCCAGAGCCACTTCACCGTCTCGCCGCCGTCGCTGACGGATTCGGTCTCCGGGGTGAGGCCGAGCGGCAGCATCTCGGCGAGCCGTTGGCGCAGTGCCTTGGGCACGTTCGAGAGGTCGTCGAGCTCGGTGCCCCGAGCGTGGATCCCGTCCCAGACCTGATCGAGCCGGTAGCTCGGCTCGTCGGCCAGGAGCGCACCGAACTCCTCGCGGTCGAGGTCGTAGCGCAGGGTGGGCGCGGTGCGGCCGGCTCGTCCCGCCGCCTGGGGCGGATCGAGGGGCGTCATGATCCGGGTCGGTCCAGTCGGTAGGCGCGGTCGGTGTGGTGCCGGGTGAATCCGAGCGACGCGTAGGTGGCATTGGCCGGGTCGTTGTCGGACTCGACGTAGAGCATCCCGTGCTCGAGGCCCTGCGCACTCAGCCACTCGAGGCCGGCCAGGGTCATGGGCTTGCCGAGGCCGCGCCCGTGCTGGTCCGGGTCGATCGCGATCACGTAGATCTCGCCCAGCGGTGGGTCGTGGTCGGCATGGATCTTGGTCCAGCAGAAGCCGATCAGCTGGTCGTCGGCGTCGTGGAGCAGCCGGAACCCGTCGGCATCGAACCAGGCCTCCGTCATCGTCGCCCGGACGGCATCGGCGGTGAGTCCGCCCTGTTCGGGGTGCCAGTGGAAGGCGCGGTTGTTGACTCGGACGAAGTCGTCGAGGTCGGCCTCGGTGAACGCCCGGGTCGCCAATCCCGACGGGTCGTTGGGCAGCGGGCACCGGAGTTGCCAGAGGTCGCGGTAGGCCACGAAACCGGCGCGGCGAGCCACACCGTCGCTCTCGTCGTCGACCTCGCGAATCCAGAGTTGCACTGCGCCGTCGGGGTGCCGGTCGAGCATCCGGCTCAGTTCATCGGCGAGGTCGGACGATGCCTCGTCGACGAGGATCGTCCAACGGAACTCACCCGGGTTCGGTCCTTCGACGGTCAGTTCCACCCGGTCAGCGTAGCTAGTGTCGCCGGATGGCCAAGCCCCGTACCCCGAAGGGTCGTGCTCGACGGACCCACGAACGACTGGCGCTCGAGTATCCCGACGCCGTCTGCGAGCTCGACCACCGCAACCCCTTCGAGCTGCTCGCGGCGACGATCCTGTCGGCCCAGGCCACTGATGTCGGGGTCAACAAGGCGACCCCGGGGCTGTTCGCCCGCTTCCCCGACCCGTGGTCGCTCGCCGCGGTCGAGCCGGAGGAGGTCGAGCCCTATGTCGACACGATCGGGCTGTTCCGCCAGAAGTCGAAGAGCCTGGTGGGCATGGCCCGGATGCTCGTCGAGGACTACGACGGCGAGGTGCCGAGCGCGATGAAGGACCTTGTGAGGCTGCCGGGGGTCGGGCGCAAGACGGCCAACGTCGTGCGCAGTGTGGCGCTCGGCAAGCCCGGCCTTCCGGTCGACACCCACGTGATCAGGCTCTCGAACCTGCTCGGGATCACGACCGAGACCGACGCGGTCAAGATCGAGCACGAGCTCAATCCGATGGTCCCGGCGATGGAGCGGGGCGAGTTCAGCCTGCGGATGATCCTGCACGGTCGTCGGGTCTGCATCGCCCGCCGACCCCAGTGCGAGGACTGTGTGCTGAACGATTTCTGTCCGTCGAGCCGAGTCTGACCGACGCCGCATGGGGTCGCCCCTCTGGGGCGACCACGATTGTCGGAGGCGATGCGGCGCGATCGGCATATGTCCGGCTATATTCCTTGGACGACTCCGAGCGGGTACCGCTCGGTCCAGATCGACGACATGAGGGATCCGCCGCCCTGTGTCGTCTGGTGGCCGCTTCCGTGCACGGAAGCGGCCACCGCTTGTTTTCCCCTGTGTCACACTGCTCGCGTGCGTCGTCGATGGCTCGTTCTTGCTCTCCTCGTGGTGGGTGCTGCGGTCTTCGTGGTGCTCGGCGGCTGGGACTTCGTGAGCGACGGTGACCGCGTCGAGGAGTTCTTCACCGAGCGCGGTGCCCTCGGGCCGGTCGTGTTCATCCTCGCGATGTGGGCGCTTCAGCCGGCTGGTGTGCCGGGTCTCGTGTTCATGGTGCCGGCAGCCGTCGTGTGGCCGCTGCCCACGGCGATGGCGCTGTCGTGGGTCGGCAACATGGGAGCATCGACGATCGCGTTCGCCATGGCCCGCTATCTCGCCCGCGAGTGGGCGCAGAACCACATGCCCACTCGACTCCGGGGGTGGGACGAGCGTCTGGCCGGCGGTGGCCTGTGGCAGGTCTTCCTCCTACGGGTGGTGACGGGGCAGTTCACGCCGGCCGACTGGCTCCTCGGGGTCAGCACGGTGCGGTTGCGCGTGTTCCTCGTCGGCACGGCCCTGGGCATCATCCCCGGGATCGTGCTGGCCACGACGCTGGGCGGCGGACTCGTCGACCTTCTGGGCCATCGTTGGGTGCGGTTGCCGGTCGTGGTGGCGCTGGTCGGTTTCGTCGTCGTCAGACGGGCTCGACGGGCCCGGGGTTCGCTGGGCCGGGCGGTCTGAACATCACCGCCGACCGGGTGATGTCGATGGTCGTGATCGCGAAGTAGGTGGCCCAGCCGACGATGCCGAGGAGTTTGGGAGCGTCCTCGAAGAACACGTGGAGGTCGACGCTACGGCGTTCGTAGTCGAGCGCGATCGATGCGGCGAGGGCCGCGAGGCTGGACACGAGGATCAACCAACGGGTTCGGCGGATCTCGCGCCAGTTGACCACGAACCACACGGCCGCAGCGACCGCGATGGCACCGACCACCACGAGCTTCGGCAGGCCGATGCGGGGGCCGAGGTCGGCGTGGAAGCCGGTGATCTCGTCGGTGAGCAGGACCAGGGTGAGGGCCGCGCCGGACGCGAGGAGTTTCGCCGGTCCCCGGCGATGGGTCTGGGCCGAGACCCAGGCACCACCGGCCGCGGCCACGGCTGCACCGGCCCAGGCCAGGATGCCGATCTCGTGCAGCAGGCCGGTGTACCAGGGCTGCCCGCTCAGGGTCGCCGGATCGAGGAAGAGCCGGTCCGTGGGTACCTCGTCCTGCACCGCGAACGTCCACAGGAGCGAGGCGGTCGCGAACCACACGAAGAGGAGCGGTCCGAGCAGCAGGAACTGGCTCCGAAGGGTCCGGTCGCGGCGTCGATCGTGGGTGCCGGGCGGAGTGACCGGCGGATGGGTCGGCGTCGGCGCCGCGGCGTGCATGACGCCAGTATCGACCGGTTCGCCGCTCAGTCGAGGTCGCGGGCGGTGGACCGCAGCCGTCGCTCCGCGGTGATCAGGGCGCGCTCGATCTCGTGGAGTCGCCCGACCAACGGATCGTCGGGATCGGTTGCCCGCCGCTCGGCCAGGCGTCCGATGCGGGCGGCCACGTCGGCGACGACGGTGGTCAGCGAAGAGAGCTCGGCGGCATCGGAGTCCATCGGGGCAGTCTGGCGCGTAATGCGGCGGGAGGCCTTCATCGGGGCCGGTAGCGTGTGCGGGTGCTCACCCGGATCGACCTCAGGGGTTTCAGCGGCGATGTCGCCGAGCGGTTGCCGCGCCCCGCCGCGCCGGCCGACGGCCCGGTCGATGCCGTGCGCGAGATCCTGGCCGAAGTGAAGGCCAGGGGTGACGACGCGCTGGTCGACTTCACGAGGCGCTTCGACGGAGTCGAGTTGCGGGCGACCCGCGTCGACGGGGCGGAGATCGAAGCGGCCAGGGGTCGGGTGTCGCCCGACGTGCTCGCGGCGCTCGAAACCGCCGCCGCCTCCATCGCCGACTACCACCGGGCCCAGATGCCCGCCGACGTCGACTTCTCCCGTCCGGGAGTCACGATCAGCGGCCTGCACCGGCCGGTCGAACGGGCCGGGTGTTACGTCCCGGGCGGGCGAGCGGTGTATCCGTCGACCGTGCTCATGACGGCGGTTCCCGCCCGAGTCGCCGGGGTCGCCGAGGTCGTGCTCTGCGTGCCGCCCGGGCCCGACGGCCGAGTCCCCGACGTCACGCTGGCCGCGGCCGCCGTCGCCGGTGTCGACGAGGTCATCCCGGTCGGCGGGGCCCACGCGATCGGGGCGATCGCCTACGGCACCGAGACCATCCGTCCGGTCGACGTCATCGTCGGCCCGGGCAACGTCTATGTCGCCCTCGCCAAACAGGAAGTGGCCGGGATCGTCGGCGTCCCGTCCTCGTTCGCCGGGCCGTCCGAGGTCGTGGTGGTCGCCGATGGATCTGCGCCGGCCGACTTCGCCGCCGTCGATGTCATCCTCCAGGCCGAGCACGGGCCCGACGGGTTGGCCTGGCTCGTCACGTGGGACGAGGCGGTCGCCGACGCGGTCACGGCATCGGTCTCCCGTCTGGTCGCCGAGGCCCCCCGCCGTGCCGACATCGAGGCGACCCTCGGCAAGTCGGGCTACGCGGTGGTGTGCGACGGGCCCGAGCAGGCACTCGCCGTCTCCAACTTCATCGCTCCCGAACACCTCGAACTCCAGACGGCCGATCCCGGTGCCCTGCTGCCCCTCGTGCGCAATGCCGGAGCCGTGTTCTGCGGGCCGTGGGCGCCGGCGTCGCTCGGTGACTATGTCGCCGGCCCGAGCCACGTGCTGCCCACCAACGGCACCGCCCGCTTCGCGAGCGCACTCACTGTGCGCGACTTCATGAAGGACGTCCACGTGGTCACGGTCGATCGCGCCGCCTTCGAATCGATGGGCGACCATGTCGAGGCGCTCGCCGGGGCCGAGGGCCTCGACGCCCACGCCGCGTCCATCCGGATCCGCCGGGGAGCCGAGTCGTGAGCTCCCGCCCCGTGCCCCGCGAGTCGATTGCGCTCATGGACGGCTACCACTCGCCGCAGATCGACGTCGAGGTCCGGCTCAACACCAACGAGAGTCCGGAGCCGCCGCCGCGGGCCTTCGCGGCCGCCGTGGCCGACGCGATCGGCGACGTGGCGTGGCACCGGTACCCCGATCGCGCCGCCACCGAGTTGCGCACCCGCATCGGGGCGCTCCACGACCTCGGTCCCGAGCAGGTCTTCGCCGCCAACGGTTCCAACGAGGTCCTCCAGACGCTGCTGCTCACCTACGGGGGCCCGGGACGGGCGGCGGCGATGTTCGAGCCCACCTACGCCCTGCACTCGCACCTCAGCCGGATCACGGGTACCTCGGTCGCCGAGGGGGAGCGCGGCCCCGGCTTCGCCCTCGATCTCGGCGAGGTCGAGCGGGTCCTGCGGACCGAGCAGCCGGCGATCACTTTCCTGTGCTCACCCAACAACCCCACGGGCGTCGTCGACTCGCCCGACGACCTGCGCACCGTGCTGGATCTCGTCGAGGAGATCGGTGGGCTGCTGTGTGTCGACGAGGCCTACGGCCAGTTCGCCTCCCACTCGGCCCTGGACCTGCTCGGCGACGACACGCCGCTCGTCGTCAGTCGCACCTACTCCAAGACCTGGGCCATGGCCGCCGCTCGGCTCGGCTACCTGATCGGCCCCGCGTGGGTCGTGTCCGAACTCGAGAAGGTGGTGCTGCCGTATCACCTCGATGCGATGACCCAGATCGCGGGCACGATCGCCCTCGATCATCTCGACGCGATGAACAGCCGGGTCGCCGCGCTGGTCGAGGAGCGTGGGCGTCTGGTGGACCGGATGGCCGACCTGCCGCTCGAGATCTGGCCGTCGGGCGCGAACTTCGTGCTCTTCCGCCCGACCACCATCGAAGGTCGTGAGGTGTGGCAGCAGCTCACCGAACGGTCCGTTCTCGTCCGCGACTGTTCCTCGTGGCCCCGCCTCGACGGCTGCCTCCGCGTCACCGTCGGGACCCCCGCCGAAGACGACCGATTCCTCAACGCACTCAGGGAGATCCTCGTATGAGTCGCACCGCATCCACGTCTCGCGCCACGAAGGAGACCTCGATCGACATCCGAGTCGACCTCGA
>JAUIML010000284.1 GCA_030432715.1 Acidimicrobiia bacterium
GGATCTTGAATTTGGAGAGACGCGGTGCCAGATGGGCGGCGAGGTCCTCCTCGGTCAGCGATTCGCCCTCGGCGAGATAGATGGCCACGCCCACGGTCTCGCCGAGGCGGTCGTCGGGCACGCCGATCACGGCGGCCTCGGCGACCGCCGGGTGCTCGTAGATGGCGGCCTCGACTTCGGCGCAGTAGACGTTCTCGCCACCCCGCAGGACCATGTCCTTGGCCCGGTCGACGATGTGCACGAACCCGTCGTCGTCCATGTAGACGATGTCGCCGGTGTGGAACCAGCCGTCGACGATGGCCTCGGCGGTCGCCTCCTCGCGGTTGAGGTAGCCCTTGACCACCGCCGGGCCCTTCACGCACAGCTCGCCGCGTTCGCCGACGGGCACCTCGTTGCCGTCCTCGTCGACCACCTTTGCGTAGAAGGTCGGCATGACCAGTCCGGCCGAGGTGGGTCGGGCGCTGAAGAAGACGTTGCCGACGGCGGTGATGATGCCGTGGGTCTCGGTGAGGCCGTAGCCGGTGCTCGGCTTCACGGCGCCCTTGGTCTTGTCGATCTTCTCGACGAGGTCGGGCTGCAGGGCGGCGCCGCCGCCACCCATCGAGGCGAGCGTCGACGTGTCGCGGGTCTCCCAGTCGGGATGCATCAGCATCTCGCGGCTCATGGTCGGGACGCCGGTGAAGGTGCCGACCTTCTCTCGTTCGATCAGTTCGATGGCGCGGCCGGCATCCCACTTGTGCATGAAGACGAGCTTGGCGCCGGTGAGCGTGCCCGGGTGGAGCACGCAGTTGTTGGCGGTCACGTGGAAGAGCGGCGTGGGGACCATGATCGCCGGGTCGGCCGCGGTCGCCTTGGCGTCCTCGCGCCCCTCGGCGGCGGCGAGCTTGGCGGCGGCCATCGCCGCGGTGGTGTTGGCGAAGGCGAGGTGCAGCACGTTGTGGACCGAGCCGCGGTGGGTGAGCTGGGCCCCTTTCGGGAAGCCGGTGGTGCCCGATGTGTAGAAGATGCACATGTCGTCGTCGGGGTGGATCTCGGCCGGCGGCAGCGTCTCGGGGGCGTTGGCGCCGTCGACGACGTCGTGCCATCGGGTGCCCCCGGTGGGCAGGTCGCGATCGGAACGGACGGCGATGACGTCCATCTGACCGCTCGCTCGAAGCGAATCGAGAACGGGAAGCAGACGTTCGAGGCGTTCGTCGTCGGCGATGACCACCTTGGGGCGACTGTCGCCGAGCCCGTACTCGAGCTCCTGGCTCGTCCACCAGGCGTTGACGCCGACCGCGGCGGCGCCGATGGCGACGGTGGCCCAGTAGGCGATGGCCCACTCGGGATAGTTGCGCATGGCGATGGCCACGCGGTCGCCGGATCCCACGCCGTGTTCGTCGACCAGACGGTGGGCGAGGGAACGCACGGCGGCGTGGGCCTCTGCGTAGGTGACGACCTCGTCTTCGAAGACGATGTAGGGCTTGTCGCCGAAGCCGGCCGACATCTCCCACAGGAACCGCATGTCGGGCGGCGCCCCGTCGAAGACCCGCATGGTCATGCCGCGGACTTCCTGCTCGGAGTAGGCGAATTGGGCGCCCGGCGCGGTCAGCTCTTCCCAGGTGGACTTGAGTACGTCGATCACGAGGGACATTGCTATCGCGCGGATCGCGGTGCGGCTAGACCCCGGCCCGACCGGCTCCGGGGAAACCCGGGGCCCGTAGGATGCTGCGATGACTCCTGCCCTGCGCATCAGCGAGGAAGTGGCTGCGGCCCAGGCCGACGGCCGAGCGGTCGTGGCGATGGAATCCACGATCTTCAGTGGCCTCGGTCTGCCCTCACCCGCGAATGTCGACTGCCTGGAGCGCTGCGAGGCGGCGATCCGCCGTCGCGGTGCCGTCCCGGCGCTGACCGCAGTGCTCGACGGCGTGGGCGTGGTGGGGGTCTCCGGGTCCGAGACCGAGCGGGTGCTCGCCGGTTCGGCCAAGGTCGCGGCCCGCGACCTTCCCCACGCCGTGGCCGGTTCGCTCGGCGTGGGCGTCACCACCGTTTCCGCAACCGTCACCCTCGCCGCGGCAGCGGGCATCTCGGTGTTCGCCACCGGCGGGATCGGCGGGGTCCACCGCGGTGCCGCGGTCTCCGGCGATGTGAGCCACGACCTCGTCGCCCTCTCCCGGCATCCCGTCGTCACGGTGTCGGCGGGGGCCAAGGCCTTTCTCGACCTCCCGGCGACGCTCGAGTACCTCGAGACCCTCGGCGTGCCGGTGGTCGGCTGGGGTACCGATCGGTTCCCCGCCTTCTATACGCGCGACAGCGGGGTGGGCGTGCCGGCGACCGTGTCGTCGGGCGCGGAGGTGGCCGCGATGCTCACCGCGGCGAGAGCCCTCGGGCATCCGGGAGGCGTCCTCGTGGCCAATCCCATCCCCGAGGACGACGAGCTCGACCCGGCCCGAATCGACGCGGCCCTCGGCGCCGCCCTGGCCGAGGTCGAGAAGCGGGACCTGCGGGGTCCGGCGGTGACGCCGCTCGTGCTCGCCGCCATCGCCGAGGCGACCGCGGGAGACAGCGTTCCGGCCAATCTGGCGTTGGCCGAGAACAACGCCATCGTGGCCACCGAGATCGCCACCGCGATCGTGGCGGGCGGCGCCTGATGGCCGAGGGCCGCGACTGGACGAGAACCCAGTTCGAGGCCTGCCCGGACTGCGGGGCCGACGCGGCGTCGGTCGCCGATGCTGCGATCGGGCCCGAGGTGATCAGAGACGTCGCTCGTTGGGGCCGGCTCATCGCATCCGCCGATCCGCACGGGGTACGCGTCAGGCCGCAGGACGACGTGTGGTCCGCCCTCGAATACGCCTGCCATGTGCGCGACCTCCTGCCGGTGATGACGGGGCGGGTCGAACGGATGCTGGCCGCCGCGGAGGCGGGTCAGCAGGCGGACCTCGGCTGGTGGGACCACGAAGCCGCCGTGATCGCCGACCGTTACGCCGAGCAGGTCCCGGTGCTCGTGATCGAGGCGATGCACGACAACGCCCGCGCCTTCGCGGCGGTGCTCGACCGGGTCGACACCGCGGGAGGCGACGCCTGGGAGCTCGCGGCCGAACGTCGGCCCGGGGAACACTTCACGGTGCGGGGCATCGCCCGGTTTGTCCTCCACGAGGTGATCCACCATCGTGATGACGCGGCGCGCTCGCTGAAAGGGGTCTCCTCATGACCGCCAGTCCTGACGAACTCCTGTTGAAGGTGATGATGGATCCGGCCGCGATCGCCGATCCGCACCCGATCTACAAGCAGTTGCGCGAGACGGCTCCGCTCTTCCGGACGGCGATCGGCGACACCTGGGTCGTGTCGGGGTTCGAGAACGCCCGGGCGCTGTTGCGAGATCCCCGGTGTGGCAGCCCGATGGACGACGATGCGTCGACGTCGCGTATCGCCGTCGACGGGTCCGAGCGGCGCTCCCGCACGGGCGACGCCCGGCCCATGCTGTTCATGAACCCACCCGACCACACCCGGGTTCGCGGTCTCGTGAGCCGGGCGTTCACGCCGCGTCGGGTCGAGCAGCTCCGCGACGAGGTCGTCGAGATGACCGAGGGCCTGCTCGACGAGCTGGGCGGCGAGGGCGACTTCGTCGAAGCCCTGGCGTTCCCGCTGCCGGCCAACGTCATCAGCGCGCTCGTCGGGGTGCCCGAATCGGATCGCGACTGGCTGCGCCCTCTGATCGCCGATCTCGTGCCGACCCTCGAGCCGACGGCCACACCCGAGATCATGGCCAAGGCCGACGCCGCCGGGGAGAAGGCCGGCCAGTACCTCCAGGAGTTGATCGCCACCCGTCGCGCCGACCCGCAGGACGACATGTTGTCGGCCCTGATCCAGGCCAGCGACGGTGAGGATCGTCTCAGCGAAGCCGAGGTGCAGTCCAACATCTTCCTGATCTACGCGGCCGGATTCGAGACCACCACCCATCTGCT
>JAUIML010000031.1 GCA_030432715.1 Acidimicrobiia bacterium
GTGCCGCAGCGGGTGACCTCAACGTCATCTCCGGCAATGGACGCGGTGGTATATACATCACCGGTACCAATACAACCGGAAACGCCGTGCTTGGCAACTTTATCGGTACCAACGCAGCCGGCAACGGCGCGCTGGCCCCCGATGCGTCGCTCGGCGGTCGAGCGATCGGCCAGGACTTCTCCGGCCTCGACGGATGGAGCATGTATCACGGCACGACCGTGCCCGGATTCCCGCAACACCCGCACCGAGGATTCGAGACCGTCACCTACGTGCGGCAGGGGTTCGTCGACCATGCCGATTCGTTGGGGGCGACGGCCCGCTTCGGCCAGGGCGACACCCAGTGGATGACCGCAGGGGCCGGTATCCAGCACGCCGAGATGTTTCCGCTCACCCGCACCGATGGGCCGAACCCGCTCGAACTCTTCCAGATCTGGTTGAACCTGCCGGCCGCCGACAAGATGGTCGACCCGTACTTCACGATGCTGTGGGACCACCACACGCCGCGTCACGTCGCCAAGGACGCGCACGGAAGGCGGACCGAGGCGACGGTCATCGCCGGTCGCCTCGGCGACGTGGTCGGTCCTCCTCCGCCCCCCGATTCGTGGGCGGCCAAGGACGAGGCCGACGTGGCGATCTGGCACCTACGGCTCGAGGCCGACGCCGAATGGACGCTGCCCCCGGCGCGGTCAGCCGAGACCCAGCGGGTGCTCTACGCCTTCGAGGGGTCGTCGATCCGCATCGGATCCCACGAGCCCCTCCCCGCCGGTACCGGAGCCCATGTGCGGGCCGACGACGACGTGGTACTCGTGGCGGGGTCGGAGGGAATCGACTGCATGGTTCTGCAGGGACGCCCGATCGCCGAGCCGGTGGCCCGCTACGGCCCCTTCGTCATGAACACCGAGGACGAGATACGCGCCGCCTACGCGGACTACCAGGCCACCCAGTTCGGCGGGTGGCCGTGGCCCTCACCGGCCCCCGACCACGGCCCCGATTCCGGTCGCTTCGCGATCCACGCCGACGGCCGTCGCGACGACGTCAACTGAGCAGCCGTTCGTCGAAGAACTCGGCGATCCCGCCCTCGTCGACGTGCGGGTCGTGCCCGCCGTCCTCGATGACGACGAGGGTGGGCGTCTGGCCGGACGCGACCAGATGGTCGTGGAGGCGGTGGGCCTGATCGACATCGACGATGTGGTCGCGCGCCCCGTGGACGATGAGGAGGTCGACCGTGCCCGCTGGGAGCTGCGCGGGACTGGCTTCGACCGCGAGATCGCGGCAGGTGTCGATCCGGTCGCCGCATCCGAGGAGGGCCCGGGTCGCCGACACCACGTCCGCCCCCGTCCTCCCGTCGAAGAACGGGACCGCGGGGTCGAGGAGCGCGAGGAAGTCGGTCGGGGCGCCGGCCACGGCGACGGCGGCCACGTCGAGTCGTTCGTGGGCCACCATGGCCGCCAGGTGCCCGCCGGCCGAGAATCCGTAGACCCCGACCCGGTCGGGATCGAGCTGCCAGTCGGCCGAGTGGTCGAGCACGTGCCGCACCGCAGCCAGGGCATCGTCGACAGAGTCGGCCACGGTGTGCGGGGCGATCGCATAGCGGTAGTTGACCGACACGATGGCGTAGCCCCGCTCGGTCCATTCCCAGACCGGCATCGACGCGGCCTTGTCGCCCGCGACCCAGCCCCCGGGGTGGAGCCAGATCACGGTGGGGTGCGGACCCGGGGTGTCCGGCGTGTACACGTCGAGCCGCTGGAACTCGTGGCTGCCGTACTCGACGTCGAGATGGGCATCGGCGCCGACGAGTGCGGGCGTGCGTTCGACGGGCACCGGTTCCTGTACCCACCAGAGGGCGCCGAGCGCCGCCACGAGCAGAGCGACGAGGACCGAGACGCGGGTGGTCATGGCCGTGTGCTCCGGGTTCAGGCCCAGCGCCGCTTGAGCTGCAGCGCCGGACGTTCGATGAGCCAGTGCGAGATCGTCACCGCGATCGCCGTGCCGAGGACGATGCGGATCCGCCCGTCGAGATCGGGGACGATCGCGGCGCTGATGGCGAACATCGGGATGTGCCAGAGGTAGATCCCGTAGGACGACTTCCCGATCTGGCAGAGCGGCCCCCAGGTGAGGGGAGAGGGCCGATCATCGGCCACCGCTCCCACGATCACGGCGACCGACACCGCGGCGATCGGGGCATAGCCGAAGCCGGCGTGGAGGTCGCCGAATCGATCGGGGATGAACGAGATGACGAGGATCCCCGCGACACCGACCATCATCAGCCGGCGGCCGAGGTCCTGGCCGACGCGGGCGATCAGGTCCACCGAGCAGCCCAGCCATGCGCCGAGCAGGAGCAGGACGCCGCCGTGGGAGTGGGTGGCGAAGTAGATGTCGAACCCTGATGCGCCGTTCCAGTGGCGCCAGACGGTGATGAGGGCCAGGGCTAGGGCCAACCCGCCCGCGGTGCGGCGAACCGCGGCCACGCCGCGGCGGCGCAGGAGGACGACGGCGACGACCGGCCACACGACGTAGAACTGTTCTTCGACGCTGAGTGACCACAGATGGCTGAAGGGGCCGCCGTGCGTGCCCGTCACGACGTCTCGCCAGTTGGCGACGTACGAGAGGGCCCAAAGGCTCCGTTCGCCGAGTCGTTCCTCGATCCTCGGCACGTCGAGCAGCGCGGCGGCCAGCCACACGCCCGCGACGAGGCCGAACAGGGCCGGAAGCAGGCGCAGCCCGCGCCGGATGTAGAAGTTCTTCATCGACACGCCGCCCCGGCGATGGTGTTCGTCGATGAGGAGGCGGGTGATGAGGAACCCGCTGAGGGTGAAGAAGACGTCGACCCCGACGAAGCCGCCGTGGAGCCCGTACCAGCCGCCGTGGTAAGCGACCACGACGATCACGGCGATGGCACGGATCCCGTCCAGCCCGGGTACGAAGCCCATGGACTGCCATTCGGTGTCCGGCGTGGGCGGAGAGACGGCGCGACGCGCGGTGGAGGTCACCCAGTCCGTATCGGCACGAGGGTGGCGTTGATGGAGCGATGTCCGCATCGTTGTGCGACGCGCCGGTCGAGAACTCCTTGCTCCTCACGCGACGTGAGGTCCTACGGTCGTGCCATGGCGGCCGAAGCGCGACGGGGAAGGGCACCTCTGGTCGTTCATGCGTCGTCTGCCAGACTGAGTCCGTGCTGAGCGTCGGTCTCCTCCTGCACCGTCGAGTCGACGGGGTGACGCAGGTGTTGCTCGCCCACATGGGAGGCCCCTTCTGGCAGCGCAGGGACGCCCACGCCTGGACGATCCCGAAAGGGCTCCGAGAAGGCGATGACGAGAACCTGTTGGCCGCGGCCGAGCGCGAATTCGCCGAAGAGATGGGCTCCCCGGCCCCTCCCGGTGACACCGTCGACCTGGGGCCATGCCGGGCCGGTGCCAAGACCAACCACATCTTCGCCCGCGAGGCCGACTTCGACGCTTCGACGATCACCAGCAACACCTTCGAGATGGAGTGGCCGCCGAAGTCGGGGCGCACGGCTGAGTTCCCCGAAGCCGACCGGGCCGAGTGGTGGTCGATGGACGCCGCGCGCACGAAGCTGGTGAAGGGCATGCTCCCGATCCTCGACCGTCTCGAGGACGCCCTGGGCGACCCGGGCTGGTCGCCGTGACCGTCGAACGACACCGGACGGCCGCCCGGGCGCTGGTCCGCGCTCCCGACGGGCGGGTGCTGATGATCCGCGGGCAGGACCCGGGCGACCCCGGGCGGGGCGGGTTCTGGTTCACCCCGGGTGGCGGCCTCGACGTCGGCGAATCCGTCGAGGCCGGACTGCGACGGGAGCTCGCCGAGGAGATCGGCCTGCGGGACGCGAGCATCGGCCCGTTGGTGCTGCGCCGTCGCGACCGATTCCCGCTCCTCGGCGAGATCTGGATCCAGGAAGAGACGCTCCATCTCGTCTCGGCGGACACGGCCTTCGAGCCTGACGGCTCCGGTTTGGAGGAGACCGAGGCGTCGGTGATCACCCACTTCCGATGGCTGTCCGCCGACGACCTCCGAGCGTCGCCCGAGCCGTACTACCCGCGGTGCCTGGCCGCCCTGCTCGACGAGATCGGGGAGCGCGGCCCTCCGGCCCCGCCGTGGTCCGAGGACATCACGACCCGGAACGACGGGGTGTGATCACCACGAGGTCGGTGGGCGATTGCGCCTCGGCCTCGGGCAGTCCCGTGATCACGCGGCGGCGGCCGACCACCTGGGCGAGCAGCCGGGTGCCGTCGGGCGTGACCGCGATGCCTTTGGCCCGGAGGGTCGTCGGGGGAAGGGCCGCGATCATGGCCTCGAACTCGGCTCGCTCGATCGGTTGCGGAATGGGGCGGAGGTCGATGTCGTGGGCGTCGAACAAGGCCGACGGCGGCATGTCGGCCACACCGCCCGGGCGGCGGGTGCCGAGGTCGAGAAACGACGCCGTGGCGACGGCGTCGTGGGCGTCGAGAATCGGGATGCCGGGAGCCAACTCGTCGAGTCGTCGCGTGGTCGTCTCGCGATCCTCGCTCGAGGCGAGATCGAGCTTCGACAGCACGAAGAGATCGGCGGCCGCCACCTGTTGACGTACGGAGGGGCCAGTGGCCGGGTCGTCGAGGCGGTAGGGGAACTGCTCGGCATCGACGAGGACCACGACCCCGTCGAGTCGGAACCCGTCGCTGTCGGCCCACGGGGCGACCCGGGCCGGGTCGGCGACACCGCTGAGCTCGAGGATCACGTGGTCGGGGGCGACCGCACGCGACCGGAGGCCGTCGAACGCCGCGGCCAACCCGCCGGCGAGGCTGCAGCAGACACAGCCGTCGGTGAGCTCGATGGTGTCGCCGTGGGATCGGCGCACCAGCGCCGCGTCGATGTTGACCGCGCCCACGTCGTTGACGAGCACGGCGATGGGGCGATCGGTCTTGGCGAGCACCGCATTGATGACGGTCGTCTTGCCGGCGCCGAGATAGCCGCCGAGCAGGGTCACCGGCACACGGCGGCCGTCCCACGGTGCGATCACCTCGGGGGTGTCATCGGTCTCGTCGAGCGACATCGGTGTCGACGCTAGCGCTACGGTCGCGCCATGACCGCCGTCTTCTTCAACCCCCTGCAGGATGGATACGTGGATGACCCGTGGTCCCACTTCTCCGAGATGCGCGAGCACGAACCGGTGCACCAGCTGGCCATCGGCGGCTATTCGCTGTTCCGCTACGACGACGTCTTCGCCCTTCTCCGCGACCCCGAGCTGAGTGTCGACGACCGCAACATCGACCTCGACGACGAGCGCGCCCAGCTCAGGGCGGAGTTCGGCGAACAGATGGAGTTCGAGTCGATCCTGGGCATGGACCCACCCGACCACACGCGCCTGCGGCGACTGATCAGCAAGGCGTTCACGCCGCGCACCATCGAGGCGCTGCGGCCCCGAATCGAGACCATGGTCGACGACGCGCTCGACCGTATGGCCGAGGCCGGCACCGCCGACGTCGTCGGTGAGCTCGCCTTCCCGCTGCCCTTCGACGTCATCTCCGAGATGCTCGGCCTCCCCGAGGCCGACAAGAACCAGATCCGCGACTGGTCGGGCGCGATCGTGAAGACCCTCGACCCCATCATCAGCGAGGAGGAGATGCGGGCGGCCTTCCACGCCAACCAGAACCTCGACGGCTACCTCGGCGAGGTGATCGAGTGGAAGCGCCAAAACCCCGCCGACGACATCCTCACCGCGATGATCGAAGCCGAGGAGGAGGGCGACCGCATGTCGCCCAAGGAGTTGCGGGATCAGGTCAACCTGCTGTTCGTGGCCGGGCACGAGACCACGGTCAACCTCATCGGCACCGGCATCTCGGAACTCCTCGAGCATCCGGACCAGGCCGCGACCCTCCGCAACGATCCGAGTCTCGACAGCGCGGCGATCGACGAGCTGCTGCGCTGGGTGTCGCCCGTGCAGTTCTCGCGGCGGATCACGCTGGCGGAGATCGAGGTCCGCGGGGTGACGATCCCGCCCCACACGTTCGTCCAGGCGGCGCTGGGGTCCGCCAACCACGATCCCGACAAGTTCGGTCCCACCGCCGAGCAGCTCGACGTCACCCGGGCCGCCGCCGGCCAGCACGTGGCGTTCGGCAGCGGGATCCACTACTGCCTCGGGGCGTCGCTGGCGAAGCTCGAGGGGCAGGTGGCCATCGGTCGCTTCCTACGGCGATTCCCCGACGCTCGGGTCGAGGACTCGAGATGGAACGGTCGGATCAACCTGCGCGGCCTCGACGAACTGAAGGTGTCGGTCGCGTGAGCCGTATGGTTGTCGCATGGAGCGCTTGACCTACTCCCGCGACGAACTCCTCGCCGACCACGACTACGCCGCTGAGCATCGCGTACTCGGCCAGCGGCTCCACGGTGGCTTCCTGGCCGACGGCCGCTATCAGCCGCCTCGGGCGTTGGTGCGGGAGCCCGCCCTCGACGCGTGGGAGGCGCAACTCCGGGCCCGAGGCGGGGAGCCGTTCGGGGCGAGCGCCCAGCTCCTCGAAGGGCTCCGCATGCCGACCGCGGAGCAGCAGCTCGTGCTCCTGCGCAACGGGCTCGGTGAGTCCTTCTGGAACTCGCTCACCATCACCGGGAAGATCGAGGCCCGGGGGCGGCTTCTCGCAGAGATCCAGTTTCCTGACCTGCAGACGGTGATCGTCGAGGACATCTCCGAGATGGCGATCGGTCACCTGAACGAGGGCCTCCTGTTGGCCCACGGCATCGATGAAGGAGGGGAGCCCGACAAGGGCATCGGCGGCCACGACGCGATGTGGTTCGCGGCCCGCGACCTGGCGTTCGGCGAGGGTGCCTATCCAGACGTCGACCCCCCGGAGAACATCGGGCGCCCCGACGCCGGCACCCGCTACGTCCCCGAGCTGCCACCGGAGATCGAGAGCATGGTGTCGTTCATCGCCAACCTGCTGATCATCGAGTTCCGGGCCGAGCTCGGCTTCGCCGACAGCCAGCAGATCCTCCGCACGCCCGACGTCTTCGTCGATCGGCGGGCCGAGGCCGAACTGGCGGCGGAGATCGTCGAGCGGATCCGCATCGACGAAGCGATCCACGTCCGCTCGCTCAACATCTATCTCGGCGAGATGCGCTCGGTGACCTTCCGGACGATCGACGGCGGGACCGTCGGCGGTGCCGAGATCATCGATCGTTTCTGGAGCGGTCTGGTCCGGTGGGCGACCGTTGATCAGCCGGCGTTGGTGGCCGACGACACGCGCAGGATGCTCCACGACCGCATCGCCCGGCACTCCGAGGCCGACCGGGTCCTGGCCGAGTTCACGGCCGCGGCCTGAGGGCTAGTTCTGGCGCTGCCAGGCCTGGCGCAGCGCAGCGGAGTCGCCGCGGATCTCGCCCACGGCGTCGTTGATCGCGTCACTGAGGGTCAGATTGGGCAGGAACCGGATGCCGTAGGTGCGGCGGTGACCGTTGGGCTCGTCGGCATGGCGCACCACGGCCTCTCCGTCGATCCCGCGGAAACGAACGGCGACATGGTCGCCGACCTGATGCACGACGTTGGCATCGACCGCGATCCGTGCTCCCTCGAGGGAGATGTCGATGATCGAGGCTCGGTCGTAGAGCTCTTCGCGTGCCCGCATGAAGCCCGCCCGGCCGGTCCGGACATTCCAGTCCAGATCGAGGTTGATGGTCGCCTCGTGCCGGGGGAGAAGCCGGTCGATGTGGTTGGCTGCGATTCCCATGCCCCCACGGTAGAACCGCGCACCGCAGGCGGGGAAGGGCCGCGAGCCGTGCGGCCCATGGGAAAGGGCCGTTCGACCCACCTGCGCTACCATGCGCGGCTCCGAGAAAGGTCGCGCCATGCCCATCATCCACACCAGCCCGCTGCCCGACGTCGAGATCCCGATGGTTCCGGTGACGGAGTTCGTCCTGCGCCACGCCGAGACGACTCCCGACAAGGTGGCGATCACCGACGGCGCGTCATCGTCCTACACCTTCGGCGAGCTGCGCGATGCGATCCACCGCATGGCCGGAGGGCTCCAGGCTCGCGGCTTCGGGCCCGGTTCGGTGTTGGGCATCATGGCTCCCAACGTCCCCGAGTACGCGATCGTGTTCCATGCCGTCGCAGTGGCCGGTGGCACGATCACCACGATCAACCCGACCTACGGTGCCGAGGAAGTCCGGTTCCAACTGCAGGACGCCGGCGCGTCGCTGCTGCTGACCGTGCCGATGTTCCTCGAGGTCGCGGCCGAGGCGGCGGAAGGGACCGACGTCGACGAGATCTACGTGATGGGGGAGGCCGAAGGGGCGACCCCGATGGCTGCGCTCTTCGGTGAACCCATCGAGCAGGTTGCGGTCGACGTGGTCGACCATGTCGTCGTGCTGCCCTACTCCTCGGGCACGACCGGGCTGCCCAAGGGCGTGATGCTGACCCACCACAACCTCGTCACCAACATCTGTCAGATGCAGCACGTCATCAGGTACGGCGACGACGAGGCCGGCCTCGCCGCCCTGCCGTTCTTCCACATCTACGGCATGCAGGTCCTCATGAACGGCCTCATCGCCAACGGGGTGAAGGTCGTGACGATGCCCCGATTCGACCTCGATCAGGCGCTGGGCCTCGTGCAGAGCGAGAAGATCACCCGCTTCTTCGCCGTGCCCCCCATGGTCCTCGGCCTCGCGAAGGCACCCCAGGTCGATCAGTACGACCTCTCGTCGCTCAAGCAGGTGTTCTCGGGCGCGGCCCCGCTCGGCGCCGACCTCGCGAACGAAGCGGGGGCCCGCATCGGCGTCGAAGTCGTGCAGGGCTATGGCATGACCGAGCTGAGCCCGGTCACCCACAGCACCGTGGAGGGCCAGGGCCGCCCGGGCACGAGTGGCGTCCCGATCTCCAACGTGGAGTGCCGCATTGTCGACCCCGAGTCGGGGGAGGACCAACCCGCGGGGGAGCGGGGGGAGCTCTGGGTGCGTGGTCCCATGGTGATGAAGGGGTACCTCAACAACGAGGAGGCGACGGCGGAGACCATCGACGCCGATGGGTGGTTGCACACCGGTGATGTCGCGATCATCGACGAGGCCGGGCACTACTCGATCGTCGATCGCATCAAGGAGCTCATCAAGTACAACGGGTTCCAGGTACCGCCGGCCGAACTCGAGGCGTTGCTCATCACCCATCCGGCCGTCGCCGATGTGGCCGTGATCGGCGTGCCCGACGACGCGGTCGGCGAACTCCCGAAGGCGTTCGTCCAGCTCGCTCCGGGAGCATCGTTGACGCTCGAGGAGGTCCAGGCGTTCGTCGGTGAGCACCTGGTGAGCTACAAGCAGATCCGGCTGCTCGAGGAGATCGACGCCATTCCGAAGAGCGCGTCGGGCAAGATCCTCCGGCGCGAGCTGCGCGATCGGGCCAACTGATCGAGACCATCGGCGCCCACCGTCTCGTCACGCCCGACGGAATCCTCGACGATCACGCCGTCGTCGTCGACAACGGCGTGATCGTCGCGGTCGAACCCTGCTCGTCTCCCGAGTTCGCGCTGGTCGCGCCGGGATTCGTCGACCTGCAGGTCAACGGGCACGACGACGTCGATGTCGCCACCGCGGATGACGAGGGCTGGCATCGGCTCGGCCGGGTGTTGCGGGCCCAGGGCGTCACCACCTGGTTGCCCACGCTGATCAGTGCGCCCACGGACGTCCTCGACGCCCGCATCGCCGCGCTGCGACCGAGGTTGGGCGAACGAGGCGGGCCCGACGCCGTCGGCATCCATCTCGAGGGACCATTCCTCGGCGGGGCCCGGGGTGCCCACCCGGCCGACGTCGAGGCATCGACCGACCTCGAGTGGCTCGCCGCCCTTCCCGGGGTGGTACGGATGATGACGATCGGCCCCGAGGCGGACCATGCCGCCGAGGCCGTGACGCTGCTCACCGGCCGCGGGGTGGTCTGCTCACTCGGGCACACCACCGCGTCGGCCGAGGTGACGGAGCGAGCGGTGGACGCGGGGGCCACGATGTTCACCCACGCGTTCAACGCCTCCGGTACGTTGCACCATCGGGATCCCGGCGCGCTCGGGGTGGCGCTGAGCGACGATCGGCTGGCGATCAGCCTCATCGCCGACGGCGTTCATGTCGACCCGCGGGTGTTGCGGCTCGCGTGGCGGGCCAAGGGGACGTCCCGCGTGGTGCTGGTGACGGATGCGACCGCCTGGCGGTCCGGGCGTCTCGGCGACGTCGGGGTGCGGCTCGTCGACGGCGCGCCTCGACAGCCCGACGGCACCCTCGCGGGCACCGCACTGCGAATGGACGACGCCGTGCGCTACTGCGTCGCCGCGGTCGGCATTCCGCTGGTCGATGCCCTCGCGGCTGCGTCGGCCAACCCGGCCCGTGTGCTCGGTCTCGACGACCGGGGGTCGATCACCCCCGGCCGTCGTGCCGATCTCGTCGCAATCACCGACGACCTCCGGGTGGAAGCCACCTGGGTCGCCGGCCGGCGCGGCTGACGCTCAGCCGGCCGGACTCGGATAGTCCGGCGGCGTCTCCGACTCGGGCCGTTCGACGTAGCGATCGACGGCGCCGTCGGGGTCGAACACCTTCGGGTCGGTGTCGGGCCACTCTCCCGGGAGGTAGCGGGTTCCGCCGTCGACGTACTGGTACACGCCGGCGCCTTCGCGTTCGAGTTCGTCGATGCCGATCGTGTCGGGGTCCCACCACACCTCGGACACGTCGTCGATGCCGTTGAGATCGGGGAGGATCTCGTCGGGCCAGATGCCCTGGTCGCCGAACGAGATCGACGGTGCGGTGATCGCGCCGCGCCGGGTCGGCGCTGCCGCCAGCATCGATTCGGCGTAGGACTCGTGGGTGAGGTTCGGTCCGGCCCCTTGGAGCAGGGCCAGGGTGAGCGAGGCCTGCCACTGGATACCGATCGTGTCGCCGGCGGGGGGCGGCTCTCCATGGAACCACTCGTAGAGGAAGTAGTTGCCGCCGACCTCGCGGGCGATCGGCACCGAGGTGTTGCTCATGCCGAAGGCGTTGGCCCACTGCTGTTGGTCGTAGGTACGGGCGAACACGGATGTGTCCACCAGCACCGTGCCCGACAGGATCCACTCGGGGAAGTACTCCTGCTCCGTCGCGGCGAGGGTGAAGTCGCGTGGCGCGATCGCATCGCCGGCGAACACGATGCTGGTCACGCCTGCGCTCTTGAGCGATGCGATGATCGTCGTCGCCTGCTCCTGGAGCGTGAGCGGGTCGAGCCTGTACGGGATGAGCGGATCGAGGGTCACGCCGTACTCGTCGGCGAGACGGTCTCGGAAGTCCTCGGCCACCTGGGTCGAGACCTCGCCGGTCTCGAGATAGAGGTAGCCGAACGTGCGCTCCTGCTCGGCGAAGTCCGGACTGTGGACCGCGTTGCGCCCGGCGAGGCGCTTGCCGATGTACTCGGCGAGCAGGATGCGGCTCTGTTCGGCCGACTTCGTGACCGTGTGGAGGTACGGATAGTTCTCCTGGGCGGTGACGCCACCGCCGCAGGCGCACATGATGCCGTTGGCCGCCAGCGTCTCACCGAACACCGTCAGCTGAAGCGCCGGTCCGCTCCAGACCATGAAGGGCTGGAGATCACGGGCGATGGTCTCGGCATCGGCGATCGCGGCCACTTCGTCGTCGCTCGGGCCGGTCGCCTCGTACTGCACCAGTTCGAGCGTGCGGCCGTAGGTCTCGAAGAACGAGCCGTAGAACTCGGCGAGCCCGACGTGGGTGTCGAACACATCCTTCGGGGTGTCGTCGTTGTTGATCGGGCCGGTCACGTAGTCGAGCACCGGATCGACCTCGGGGGCGGTGTAGACCACGATCCTGATGCTGTCGGCGGTCACGCCCGTTTCCGTGGCGCCGCCGTTGTCGCCCTCCCACGGCACGACGCATTCTCCGGCAAAGAAGTCGGGATACGCGTAGGTGCCGCGATCGGTGTCGCAGCGGTCGCCCCATTCGAAGTCGCCGGTCAAGCCGGCGGCCTCGGCTTCGGTCCAGGAGACGATGCCGTCGGCGGTGATGGCCTCCATCGGATCGTCGGAGACGGGATCGGACGTGGTGGTGTCGCCGTTGCCCGTGTCGCCGTCGCCCGTGTCGCCGTCGTCGGTGGGCTGGGTGGTGTCGGTATCGGTGTCGGCCTCGTCGTCACCGTCGTCGCCCCCCGATGCGACGAGCACGACCACCACGATGACCACGATCACGGCGATGACGCCGAGTGGCCCCCATCGTCGGAGTTGTCGGCTCATGTCGGATTCGTCGGCCATTTCATTCCCCCAATGTGATCGGATGTCGTTGCGTCAACTTCGCCGCTCCCCGGAACGGGCGATGACATCCTCGTTGGTTCCGAGGTACGACGCCACTACATCCGGATGGTGCAACACGTGTTCGGCCGTGCCGTCGGCGATGACGGCGCCCTGATCGAGTGCCACGATGCGGTCCGCGACGGCCGAAACGAGCGGCATGTCGTGTTCGATGACGAGCAGGGCGGCGCCCAGTTCGTCTCGGATGCGCAGGAGTACGGGGGCCAGTGCTTCGGTTTCCCGCTGGGCGATACCGCTCGACGGTTCGTCGAGCAGGACCACGCGAGGGGAGTGGGCGACGACGCAGGCGAGGTCGACGATCCGTCGGGAGCCGGTGGACAGTTCACGGAGGAACTTGTGCCGGAATGCGCCGAGGCCGAGCAGTTCGATCAGCTCGTCGACCCGGAGCCTGACCTTTTCCTCGGCGTCGTGCACGTTGGGCAGGTAGAGCATCGCCGCGACCGCGCTGCGCACTTCGATCTCCTGCTCGAGGGCGACCGCCATCGCCTCGGCCACGGTCAACGACGGGAACAGACGGGCGTCCTGGAACGAACGGCCCAACCCTCGGCGAGCCCGCCGGTAGGGGGCGAGCTCGGTGATGTCGTGACCGTCGAGGATCACGCGACCACCGTCCTCGGGGGTGAAACCGGTGACCACGTCGAAGAAGGTCGTCTTGCCGGCCCCGTTGGGCCCGATGAGGCCGATCACCTCGCCGGGCTGGACCGTGAGGTTCACGTCGTCGACCGCCCGGATCCCGCCGAAGCTCCTCGTCAGCTCGATGGTCTCGAGGATCGGCTGAGCTTCGGTGTCGATCGTGGTCCCGCGCTCGGCCCGGTCGATGCTGCGGGACCGTCGGGCCCCGCTTGATGTCTCGACGGCCGCGCCCGCCCCCTCGAGGAACACGGAGCGGAGCACGTCGGGCCGATCGAGCAGCTCGGCGGTGGGGCCGTGGAAGCGAATCTCGCCCTTCTCCATGAAGTAGGCCGTTTCGGCGATGGTCAGCGCCACGTTGACCGATTGGTCGACGAGGATGATCGTCACGCCCTCGTCGGCGAGTTGACGAAGCACCGGCAGCAACTGTTCGACGATGACGGGCGCCAGGCCGAGGGACAGCTCGTCGACCATGAGCAGCCGAGGACGACCGAGCAGGGCCATGCCGATGGCGAGCATCTGTTGCTGGCCCCCCGAGAGGTTGGCGGCCGGCTCGCTCCGTCGCTGGTCGAGGGCGGGGAACAACTCGTACACCCGTGCCGCATCGGTGGCGAGCCCCTCCGGATCTCGGCGATGCAGCCATCCCGCCACGTCGAGGTTCTCCTGGACCGTCAGCGACGGGAACACACCCTGGCCGCCGGCCACCTGGATCACGCCGCGCTGGGCGACTTCGTTGGGCGGCGCGAACGTCATCTCGCGTCCGTCGAACATGATGGCGCCGCGGTCGGCTTCGACCACACCGGAGATCGACTTGAGCAGCGTCGACTTGCCGGCGCCGTTGGTGCCGAGAAGGGCGACGATCTCGCCTTCCTCGACCTCGAAGTCGATGTCGAACAGGATCTGCACGTCGCCGTACGACACGTTGAGCCCACGGACCAGCAGCAGCTTGCTGCGGCCCGCTCGTCGCTCCGTGGCGACCTCGGCCCGGGCCGCGGCGGTCTGCCACACCTGGGCGATGTCGTCCTTGATCACGAACCCGGCGGTGGAGAGGATCAGGCCGCCGATGAGGTAGACGGGCGCCATCATGCCCATGCCCCATCGGATGCCCCAGGCATCGCCGATCGCACCGATGAGGGGGAGCACGATCAGCCCCGGGAGGATCCACAACGAGCCGATCGAGAATCCCAGCGCGCGGGCTCGGGGCGGGATGGCCATCGACAGCACGGCGAAGATCGTCGGGACGAACATGGCATTGACGAGCGACGCCACCGCGGCGGCCCCCGTGGCGACCCACCAGACCGGAGCGCTGGCGAAGACCACCATGACACCGGCATTGAAGAACGCGGTGAGGGCGAGGAACTTCAGCACGAGGCCGGGGTCGCGGGCCATCAGCCGGGTGCCGATCCGAGCGCCGATGACGAGGCCGACCAGCCCGGCGGGTTCGACGGCGGCGGCCAACACCCCACGTGCCCGCTCGTCGAAGTTGAACACCTCGTCATAGAGCAGAGACGCGAACGTGCCGAAGCCGATCAGCGAAGCGGCGAGGAACGGCAGGGCGAACCAGATCCGCTTCAGGCTCTCGATCTTCCACATCATCCGCCACGCCTCGGCGTAGGAGGGCGGCTCCTCCTCGGTTGCGATGGCTTCCTCGGTGGCGCCCATGGCGCGACGTTCGTGGGCCCCGCGGATGGGCTCCTTCATACGCAGCCCGACGACGACGAGCATCGCGGTGGGCACGGCGAAGATGATGAAGGGCCACCGCCAGCCGAACTGGAAGGCGATGATCCCGGCGACGATCGGACCGACGATCTGCCCGAGCACGTTGGCCGAGCGGTGGAAGGCGAAGACCTTGTTGCGGTGTTCGGGCGCGTAGTAGTCGGCGATCAGCGAGTTGTGGGTCGGGTCGACGACCGCCTTGCCGATGCCGGAGCCGGCGCGGGCGACGGCGAGCGCCCAGAGCACCCACGCGAGTCCGGTGACGAAGGAGAAGACGGCCCAGACGCCGGCACCGAGCAGGGCCAGTCGGCTCCGCGAGCCGCGGTCGGCGAGCTGGGCGATCGGTACCTGCAGTGCGAGGGCCGCCGCTCCGACCGCGGCCACGATGCCGAGCACGCCCGTGAGGTTGAGACCGAACTCCTCGCGGATCTCGGGGAGGAGCACGGTGAACGCAGTACGGTCGAGTTCGTCGACGGCGTTGAGGCCGAAGAGGATCAGCAGCGGATAGATCGGGCCGCCGCCGGTGATCCCGTCGAGGCTCCGAATCGGGTGGGCGATGGCCTGGAAGGCGGGCTTCAGGCGACTCATGAAGGGTCCGCCGTCGTCGTAGTCGTGGCGGCACCGTCGAGGACGGCTTCTTCTTCGGCCCGGCTGGGGGCGACGTCGGCCAGGAGGCTGGGGACGACGATCCCCCGACGGTTGGCGACCCACCGCAGCCACTGGTCACGGACCCAGAAGAACAGGCCCCCGATGCCCGACGGCACCACCAGCAGCACCACGAGGACGCCCACGCCGCTGGCGAAGAAGACCCATTCGCCGGGCAGGAACCAGCTCATGCCCTGGAGGTAGACCGCGCCGATGACGCCGCCGGCGAGACTGCCGAGACCGCCGATCACGCCCATCACGAACACCTCGATGCTGTCACCGGGCTCGAAGCTCGACGCCGTGTAGATCCTGAGGTTGTAGGCGAACAGCCCGCCGGCGAAGGCGGCGACGGCACCCGAGAGGGCGAACCCGGTGAGCTTGGCTCGCAACGGGCTGATCCCGAAGGTCTGGGTGGCCGCCTCGTTCTCCCGCAAGGCGAGCAACACACGGCCGGTCCGGGTCCGGCGGACCCCACGCACGGCGACGAGCACGACCGCCAATGCCGCGACCGCCACGTAGTACATGCGGGTCGGGGTGTCGATCGCGACGCGACCGAACAGCGGCAGACGGCGGAACGGGCTGTCGTGGACCCACGAGCCGACCCAGAACTCGTCATTGAGGAAATAGCTGGTGGTGGCCAGCGAGAAGCCGAGCGACGTCACGGCGAGGAACAGGCCCCGCTGGCGCAACGCCGGTAGGCCGACCACGAGGGCGACGGCGGCCCCGACCCCGGCTGCCGCCAGCAGGGCGAGCACGAGATCCACGTTCCACTCGTGGGTGAGTTTGGCGGTCACCGCCGCGCCCACGGCGACGAACGCCATCTGCCCGAGCGAGACCTGGCCGGCCCATCCCGTGAGGATGATCACCGAGACCCCGATGATCGCGAAGACGGCGACGGCGGTCGCCTTGATGAGGTCGGCGGTGCCGAGGAAGAGCGGCAGCGACAGCGTGCCCGCCACGATGACGAGCGCGACACCCGCCCGCGCGACCAGCACCTCGGGTACTCGCCGCAGCTCCGGCGGCACGTCGCGGATCTCCTCGGCGGCCTGCCAGGTCGAGGTGTCGTCGGCGTCGGCCCGGCTGTCGGAGCGGCCGAGCAGCGAGCGGCCCAGGAGGGCGACGATGATCACGCCGGCGAGCACGGCACCGCTCTCTGCCGGGCTTCGGTTGTTGGCGACCATGCTCGTCTCGAGCACGCCGAGCGCGACCGCGCTGGTGGCGATCGCAGGGAGGTTGGTGAGGTTGCCCAGCGTCAGCGCGGCGAGCGCTCGGAGCAGGACGTTGAAGGACAGCGCGGCGCCGACCGGCAGGCCGATGATGCCGGCCCGGAGCCAGATGGCGAGGAAGGCGAGCGTCGTCGCGATGGACCACACGATCGTGTGGAGGCGCCGCACCGGCACCCCGAGGAGTCCGGCCAGGTCGGCGCGTTCGGCAGCACCACGAATGGCGGTGCCCACCACCGTTCCCCGAAGGAACAGTGCGACCGCCGCCATGGCCAGTGGACCGAGCACCCAGGCGACCACGTAGTCCTCGCGGAAGATGATCGAGTCGACCTCGAATTGGATCTCGGCCGGGAAGTTCACGCGTTGTGAGCGTGATGGCGCGTCCCAGAGCTCGGCCATCCAGAACGCGAGGAAGACGAGGAGTTGGGTCAGGCCCAGGGTGACGACGGTGAGGATGAGCCGGGCGGCCCGGAAGAAGCGGCGGATCACGACCAGTTCGACGAGGGCGCCACCCACGATCGCGACCGCGAGCCCGGCGAAGAAGCCGAGGAAGTAGTTGAGACCGCTGACCGCCACGAGCATCACGCCCAGGAGCCCGGGTATGTAGCCGAGGTCGGCCTGGCTGAAGTTGAGCACCCGGTTGGCGCGATAGATCAACGCCATGCCGACGGCGATCAGTGCGGTCAGCAGGCCGATGGTGGCGCCCTGGAGTATGAAGCCGAGGTCGGTGCGGAAGAACGCGTTCTGGGCGACGAGTACGGCGATCGCGGGGCCGAGCGTCAGCAGCAGCGGACGGAGACGGTCGTCCACCGCGTCGGGGAGCAGCGAGCCGCTCACGCGATGAGAACTCCGCCATCGAGCACGCGGTACTGGCGGTCGGGGTCGTTCTGAGGGATGCGGATCGGGTCGTCCGTCCCCTCGGGATCGCCGTCGAGTTTGACCGCGCCGTCCGGGGCGTACTGCAGGATGTAGGTCTTGCGCACGGCGTGGGTGGTGTTGGGGCCGGTGAGGTGGGGAGTCAGTGACGAGAAGACCACGGCGCCGCCCCGGCCCACCGGCGCGGGCACGGCGTCGGCGTGATCGGCGAAGCACTGGAAGCCCAACGGGTCGACGTACTCGTGGACCAGGGTTCCGTGCCGGTGCAGGCCCGGGACCACCCACGGACACCCGGCTTCGATCGGCGCGTCGACCAGCGCGAGCCAGACCGTGAGGTACTGCTGTGGCTCGACGAACGTGTAGCCGTTGTCCTGGTGCCACGGGAACGAGCGGGGCTTCTCCGGCTTCTTGTAGACGACCTGGTCCCAGTACAGGCGCACGTCGGGTCCGATGAGGTCTCGGCAGATCCCGGCGATCGTCGGGTGGGTGCTGACGGCCCGGGCTGCTGCCGATCGGGTCACCGCATGGGGTGCGAACGTGATCGCCCCGGCCTCGGCGATGAACAGACGCCCGTCGGGCATGAGCTCCAGCGCCTCGGCGACCTCGGCCTCGATCTCGTCGAGTTCCGCGGTCAACCGAGCGAGGGTGGTGTCATCGATCAGGTCCTCGAGGGCGAGCCAGCCGTGCTCGTGGAAGTGATCCACCTGCTCGGAAGTGAGCTGCTCGGGTATCGACTCGGATCGGGTCCAGGTGAAGTCGACGTTCCACGGATGGGCTTGCACGGGCGACACTTTCGCATGTGCACAGGGTGCGGGCCAGAAGACCACGTGGTGTGGGCCAGAAGACAGAGCGTGCACGGGCCGCTCCGCGGCGTGGCGGCTGGGTCGTTCGGCCCGAAGGCGTGGGCCGAATTGCCACTGCCCCACGTCGTCGGACCGGGGATACCATCACCTTCCGTGACGACACGCACCGACTCCACCGTGCTGGACGAGCTCATCGCCGAACGAGGCCATCTCGTGGTCGACGGCGCCATGGGCACCGAACTCTTCGCTCGTGGCCTCCCCGCCGGCGACGCGCCGGAGCGCATGAACCTCGACATGGCCGACGCGGTGCAGGACGTGCACCGCGCCTATGTCGCAGCCGGATCCGACATCATCCTCACGAACAGCTTCGGCGGCACTGCGTACCGTCTTTCACTCCACGATCTCGACGACCGCGTGGTCGAGATCAACGAAGCCGCCGCCCGCAACGCCCGAGCGGCGGCCGACGAGGCCGATCGGCGCGTGCTGGTGGCCGGGTCGATGGGACCGACCGGCGAGCTGATCGCCCCGCTCGGTTCGCTCGAGCCCGCCGATGCGCAGGCCGCATTCGCCGCCCAGGCCGAAGGCCTTACCCGGGGAGGTGCCGACCTGCTCTGGATCGAGACGATGAGCTCACTCGAAGAGGTCGAAGCGGCGATCGCCGGGGCCCGGGAAGCGAGCGACCTGCCCATCACCGTCACGCTGAGTTTCGACACCGCCGGCCGGACCATGATGGGTGTCACCGGCACCCTCGCCGCCGAGCGGCTCACCGAGCTCGGCGTGGCCGCGATCGGTGCCAACTGCGGCAACAACCTGGCCGAGACCGAGGCCGCCCTCGCCGAGATCCGCGCCGCCACGCACCTTCCCGTCATCTCCAAGGCCAACGCCGGCATTCCCGAGTGGCACGGTGCCGAGCTGTCCTACAGCGGTTCGCCCGATGTCATGGGGGCTCACGCCCACCGGGTCCGCACCAAGGGGATCCAGATCATCGGCGGGTGCTGCGGCAATTCGCCGGCCCACGTCGCCGCGATCCGGGGCGTGCTCGACGGCACCCTTCCGGTGCCCGACGTCGAGGTGGCCGATGCGCCGGTGCGAGCCGGCAACAGCGAGGGCGCAGCCCGTCGCGGCCGCCGTCGTCGAGGCTGACGCAGCCCTGCCGTCGGCGTCAGCGCGCGCCCACGTCGTGGAGATGGTGAACCGGGTCGTGGATGAAGTACTTCGCGAAGGTGACCACGGTGAACGCGGCACCGTCGCTGCGCACGCCGGTGCGATTCCATGCCGCGCCCTCGACCTCGTCGAAGCGGTCGGCGAGCGCGGCTGACGCCTCCTCGAGCTGGTGAGCCACTTCGGCGGGGTCGGCCTCGTGATAACGGGCCTCGACCGCCGTCTGGTCCTGGTCCCAGTTCGGGTAGTGCGGGGCGTCCTCGGTGAGCATCATCTCGAGCCGCTCGAGATAGAGCACGTGCACGTCGCGGACGTGGCACGCGTACTCGAGCGGTGACCACACGGTCGGCTCCGGGCGGGTCCGGACATCGGGTCGCCTGAGCACCTCGAGCCATTCGGCCGTGTTGGCCCGGAGGAGGTCGCTCACGTCGCCGTGGTCCACCTCACCCGCGACGAACCCGCATTCGGGACAGGGCCGGTCCAAGACCCAGGTCCAGTCCTTGTCGTCGGGGATCGGTGCGGCAGGCTCGTTCATGACGGCCATCCTGGCCGATCCAGATCCGGGTCGCGGCCCGTTTTCGATCTACGGTTCGTGGGTGATGACCGACACCGCCCTCGCCTCGTCGCTCGGAGGCATGACCAATCTCGTCCACGGCTTCATCTACTTCGCCCCCGAGGCTACGGCCGAGTACACGGCGGTCGGACTCCCCGCCGAGTACCACTACTTCGCGAGCAGGGCCGCCCCGATGGGTCCCGTCCCCGCCGAGGTCGTGATCGCGACCTTCTTCAACTTCAATCCCGAGATGGTTCGTGCCGCGATCCCGGCGACCTGGCAGTCGGCCACCCCCGCGGCGATCCAAGGGGCTCGGATGCGAGCGGCCGGCGCGGTCCTGGCCCGGTGCTGCCCGGAGGTCGACGACGCCGATCTCCGTGAGGCGACAGAGTTGGCGGGCGCGATGCTCGATCCGTTGGGGTACGAAGGCAAACCGCTGGCGGGAGCGAACCGGGCCGTGGACGAACCGGAGGAGCCATGGGCGCGGTTCTGGCAACGGATCACGATCCTGCGCGAGTGGCGCGGTGATGTGCACGTGGCCGCTCTCACGTCGGCGCCGGTCGATGCCATCGAGGCGCTGATCCTCCACGCGGCCACCGATCAGGTCCCCCGGGCCGCGCTGGTGACCACCCGTCAGTGGCCAGACGACGAGTGGGCGGCCGGGGTCGAACGGCTCCGCCGTCGTGGACTGGTCGACGCCGACGAGCGGTTCACCGACGAAGGCCGGGCGTTTCGTGAGGCGATCGAGCACCGCACCGATGTGGCCTGTGCGCCCATGGTCGATGCGCTGGGCGAGCGCGACACCCGGCGCTTCCTCGAGCTCATGAAGCCGATCCGCAGAGGTCTCCTCGACGGTGGCGCCTTTGCCATGATGGGCCGATGACCGCCACCGACCGCTCCGCCCGGATCATCGGAGGGATGTTCGCCGGTGCCGGCGTCGCCCACTTCGCGCGACCCGATTTCTTCGAGGCGATCGTGCCGCGCTGGTTCCCCAAGCCGGCACTCGCCAACCAGGCATCCGGCGCGGCCGAGATCGTCTGCGGCCTGGGGATGTTCCCTCGCCGGACTCGGCGGATGGCGGCCTTCGGCCTGCTCGCGATCCTCGCCGGGGTGTTCCCGGCCAATGTCGACATGTATCTCAACGACGTCGACCTGGTCCCCGGTGACGACGGGCGCATGCAGCGGGTCGAGGGCGCCGATGGTGTCCGCACCCGCAACCTCGTCCGTCTCCCGTTCCAGTTCCTGTTCGCGGTGTTGGCCTGGCGCCACACCCGCCGCGACCCGACCACCGAGGCCGTCTGATGCCCCCGACTCCGAAGCTTTCGATGACCCTGATCACCTTCGCCGCCACCGATCCGGGCGGATGGGGGCACCTGGTCGAACGTGTTCGCGCCGCCGACGAGGCCGGGCTGGACCGGATGGCGCTCTCCGACCATGTGGCATTCGGCGAGAACCTCGATGCCTACGGCGACCCGAAGGCCGGCGGCACCGCCGGCGGCCGCCAGCCCACCGGCCCGGACGGCCTCTGGTTGGACCCGCTCGCGACGATCGCCCACCTCACGGCGGTGACGACGAGGCTTCGCTTCACGACGAACATCCTGCTCGCCGCGTTGCGCCGTCCCGCCGTGCTGGCCAAGTCGACGTCCACGATCGACGTCTTGAGCAACGGGCGTCTCGATCTCGGTGTCGGCGTGGGATGGCAACGCGAGGAGTACGAGGCCTGTGGCCTCGACTTCGACGACCGGGGTGCTCAACTGGACCACACGCTCGAAGTCCTCCAGACGCTGTGGCGCGACGAGGCCGCCTCGTACTCGAGCGATCGACTCTCGTTCGAGGCCATTCACCAGATGCCCAAACCCGTGCAGTCGGGCGGGGTGCCGATCTGGGTGAGTGGCACGGTCAACCGACGCTCGATGCGTCGTCTCGCCCGCTTCGGGAACGGCTGGATCCCCTGGGGGCCCGACGCGGTCGACCTCGTCGCGGGGATCGAGAAGATGCGCGAGGCCGTGGCCGCCGAGGGTCGAGACCCGGAGGAGA
>JAUIML010000285.1 GCA_030432715.1 Acidimicrobiia bacterium
CAGCCGCACGGTCGACACCGCCGACGGCACCCTCCACTACCACGAAGCCGGCGACGGACCGCCGCTCGTGCTCCTCCACGGCTCCGGTCCCGGCGTCAGTGCCTGGGCCAATTTCGGCGACAACCTGCCGACCTTCACGAGCCGGTTCCGCACCATCGCCCTCGACCTCCCCGGCTTCGGCAGGTCCTACGAACCCGAGCTGCCCGCCCCCCTCCACGGCCCGACCGCGGTGGTCGCCTTCCTCGATGCCCTCGGCATCGAGCAGGCACCGATCGTGGGCAACTCACTGGGCGGCGGCATCGCGTCGCGGGTGGCGGCCGACCATCCCGACCGGGTCACCCGCCTGGTCACGATGGGAGGCGTGGGCGTGCCCCTGTTCAGCCCCCTTCCGTCGGAGGGGATCAGCCGCCTAGTCGACTTCGTGGAGGACCCGACCCGGGGTCGCCTCGTCGAATGGATGCGGTCGATGGTCTACGACCCGGCCGTGCTCACCGACGAGTTCGTCGAGATGCGCTGGCAGTCGGCCACCGCCGAAGGCGCCCTCGACGGCATCCGCCGCATCTACAGCCGCGAGATGCTCGCCGTCCTGCGCGACATGATGCTCGACAACACCGACACCATCGGCCTGCTCCGGCGCATCAAGGCCCCCACCCTCGTCACCTGGGGCCGCGACGACCGCGTCACCCCGCTCGACGGGTTCATCACTCCGATGCGCATGATCCGCGACTGCGAACTCCACGTGTTCCCCGACTGCGGCCACTGGGCGATGCTCGAACGCAAGGACGAATGGGAACGCGTCGTGATGTCGTTCCTCACCCGAGACCTCGACTGACGATGACGACCACCCCCACCGTCGACCCGACGCGCCGGGCCGCCCACGAGGCCGCCGCCGATCGCCTCGTCACGGCCGCCGCGACCGCGACACCGTGCCCACCGGTGCGCGAACTCCTGCCCGACGCCACCCTCGACGACGGCTACGCCGTCCAACGGCTCGTGCACGAACGCACCTCGGCCGGCCGGCAGCGGGTCGGTCGCAAGATCGGCCTCACCTCCGAGGCCGTGCAGCGCCAGATGGGCGTCGACACGCCCGACCTCGGCATGCTCCACGCCGACATGGCCTACGCCGACGGCGAGACCATCCCCTACGACCGGCTCCTGCAGCCCCGCATCGAAGCCGAAGTCGCCTTCGTGCTGGGCGCCGACCTCCCGCCCCGCCCCGTGACCGCCGACGAAGTGTCCGCCGCGGTCGACCATGTCGTCGCCGCGATCGAGGTGTGCGCCAGCCGCATCGCCGACTGGAACATCACCCTCTTCGACACGGTGGCCGACAACGCCTCGTCGGGCGTGTTCGTGATGGGCGACGAGCGCCGCACGCTCGGCGAGATCGACGACCTCGCGGCGGCCGAGATGACGGTGACCTGCGAAGGCGAGGCGGTCAGCGCCGGCTCGGGCGCCGCCTGCATGGGCCACCCCGTCAACGCCGTCGTCTGGCTCGCCAACGCCATGGCCGAACAGGGCGACCCGCTCCGGGCCGGCGAGATCGTGCTCTCCGGCAGCCTCGGCCCCCTCGTGGCCGCCGATCCCGACTCGACCTACGAAGCGACCATCACGGGCCTCGGCTCGGTCCGCGCCGTCTTCGGGCCCACCACCGAGGGGGCATCGTCATGACCGCACCGCTGACCGCGGCGATCGTCGGCACCGGCAACATCGGCACCGACCTGCTCCACAAGCTCCGCCGTTCACCGCTCCTCGAGCCGCGCTACATGATCGGCATCGACCCCGACAGCGCCGGCCTGAAAGCGGCGCACCAGATGGGCGTCGAGACCTCTGCCGGCGGGGCCGACTGGCTCCTCGACCGCGCCGAGCGGCCCGACGTCGTCTTCGAGGCGACCTCCGCCGCCGTCCACACGGCCAACGCGCCGCGCTATCGCGACGCCGGCATCACCGCGATCGACCTCACGCCCGCGGCATGCGGACCGTTCGTCGTGCCACCCGTCAACCTCACCGCCCACGTCGACGAACCCAACGTCAACATGGTCACCTGCGGCGGGCAGGCCACCATCCCGATGGTGCACGCCGTGTCCCGCGTCACCCCCGTCGCCTACGCCGAGATCGTCGCCACCGTCGCCTCCGTGTCGGCCGGGCCGGGCACCCGGGCCAACATCGACGAGTTCACCCGGTCGACCTCGGCCGCGGTCGAGTCGCTCGGCGGCGCCGAACGCGGCAAGGCGATCATCATCCTCAACCCGGCCGAACCGCCGCTCATCATGCGCGACACCATCTTCTGTTCGCTCCAACCCGACGCCGACGAAGCCGCGGTGACCACCTCGATCGAACAGGTCGTGGCCGAGGTCCAGACCTACGTGCCCGGCTATCGCCTGCTGCGGCCTCCCCAGTTCGATCCCGAGTTCACCCCCGACGGACGAGGCCGGGTGGCGATCTTCATCGAGGTCGAGGGGGCCGGCGACTTCCTGCCGCCCTACGCCGGCAATCTCGACATCATGACCGCAGCCGCGGTCAAGGTCGGCGAGGAGATGGCCGGCCGCAAGGCAGAGGCCCGCTGATGCCCTACTCCGACACGCTCGACATCCGCATCACCGACTCCTCTTTGCGCGACGGCTCCCACGCCAAGGGCCACCAGTTCACCGAGGACCACATCCGCGCCATCGTCGACGGACTCGCCGGAGCCGGCGTGCCGGTCGTCGAGGTGACCCACGGCGACGGGCTGGCCGGATCGTCGTACAACTACGGCTTCTCCGCCGTCGACGAGCGGCGTCTCATGGCCGCCGCGGTGGAAGCCGCCGACGGCCGCTCCGCCATCGCCGCCCTGATGCTGCCGGGCCTCGGCACCATGGACGACATCCGGGCCTGCCGCGACATCGGCGTGTCGATCGTGCGGGTCGCCACCCACTGCACCGAGGCCGACATCTCCCGCCAGCACTTCGGCATCGCCCGCGACCTCGGCCTCGAGACGGTCGGCTTCCTGATGATGGCCCACAGCCAACCGCCCGACGCCCTCGCCGCCCAGGCCCGGATCATGGCCGACGCCGGATGCCAGTGCGTCTATGTCGTCGACTCGGCCGGCGCCATGATCCTCGACGACGCCGCCGAGCGCGTCGCCGCTCTCGTGGCCGAACTGGGCGACGACGCCCAGGTGGGATTCCACGGCCACCAGAACCTCTCGCTGGGCGTGGCCAACGCCGTGCTCGCCGTGCGGGCCGGCGCCACCCAGATCGACGCGTCGACCCGCGCCTTCGGAGCCGGCTCGGGCAACCCGCCCACCGAGGCACTCGTGGCCGTGCTCGACCGGCTCGGCGTGCGCACCGGCGTCGACCCGCTGCGCATGTTCGACGTGGCCGAAGACATCGTGCGCCCGGTCATGGACGGCGAATGCGTACTCGACCGGATGAGCCTGATCATGGGGTACGCGGGCGTCTACTCGAGCTTCCTGCGCCACGCCTACCGGGCCGCCGAACGCTACGACGTGTCGGGCGCCGAGATCCTCCTTCGCTGCGGCGAGCGCAAGCTCGTCGGCGGTCAGGAGGACCAGATCATCGACATCGCCATCGAACTCCAAAGCGAGCGGCAGACGACGTGACGCCCGCCGCCGAGTCGCCGGGGCCGTCGGCCGAGCGCCGCTCGGTGCTGGGCCGGGTCGACACCATCCTCGGCGTGTTCGACGACTCCGACCAGGTGCTGACCCTCCACGAGATCACCCGGAGGACCGGGCTTCCGAAGTCCACCGTGCACCGCATGATCGAACAGCTCGCCGAGATGCGGTGGCTCGAGCGCGACTTCGCCGGCTACCGGGTCGGCATGCGCCTCTTCGAGATCGGCGGCCTCGCCACCCGACGCCGGCGGCTCACCGAGACGGCCCTGCCCCACCTCCACGCCCTCTCCTCGGCCACCGGCTTCGCCGTGCAACTCGCGATCCTCGA
>JAUIML010000032.1 GCA_030432715.1 Acidimicrobiia bacterium
CCACGCTCGGCGCGCTGTCGCAACACACCGAATCGGTGCGGCTCGCGGCCCTCGTCACCGGCAACACCTACCGCAACCCCGCGATCCTGGCGAAAATCATCACCGCCCTCGATCACGTCTCGAACGGTCGGGCAACGCTCGCGATCGGCTCGGGGTGGTTCGAACTCGAACACGACGCCTACGGCATCCCGTTCAACTCGTTCAGCGAACGGGTCGAGAAGCTCGAGGAAGCGCTCAACATCATCCTGCCGAGGCTCCGGGGCGAGCGGCCCACGCTCGACGGCAAGCACTATCAGGTCAACGAGGCGATCAACTCGCCGGCCCCCGTGTCGAAGATCCCGGTGATGATCGGCGGGAGCGGCGAGAAGAAGACGCTGCGCATGGTCGCCCAGTACGCCGACGAGTCGAACCTGACCTGCGGGGCCGACGAGATCCCCCGGAAGCTCGATGCCCTCGCCGCGCACTGTGAGCGGCTCGGTCGCGACCGGTCCGAGATCGCGGTCACCAAGCTCGTCATGATGGTCATCGGGCGCACGATGGAAGAGGCCCGGGCCAGCGTCGACACGTTCCTGGAGACCCACGGCTGGCCGACGGACATGGCCGAGATGATGGTCCCGATGATGACCATGGGCGGCCCCGACGACATCGGCGAGGCGATCCAGGAGCTGGTCGACCTCGGCATCGACGGGGTCACGCTCAACCTCGCGGCCAACGCTCACGACCCCGAACTGGTCGCCCTGGCCGGCGAGACCGTCGACGCGATCCTGCCTCGCTGAACCACGCAGCGCGCGTGGTTCCGCCCTTCAGCGGGCCGCCGAGCCCGCTGTCGTGACCTGCTCCGCTGTCGTGACCGGCTCCGGGCGGCCGGGAATCACGCGGGCGCCTTCGGCTCCCGGGGAAGTCCGAGGACCCGTTCGCCGACGATGTTCTTGTTCACCTCGGTGGTGCCGCCGGCGATCGTCAGCGACCGGCTGCCGGCGAGCCGCTCGGCCCATGGTCCGGTGAGCGCATCGATTCCCAACACCTCGAGCGCCGTCTCCGCCACCCGCTGCTCCATGGTCGACCATGCGATCTTGATCACGCTCGCCTCGGCCCCGGGCATGCGATCGTGCATGGCCGCGGAGACCGTGCGCCGGGCCAGGAGGTGCAACAACTCGGCGTCGATGTAGCGGGCGACGAGCCGCTGCCGGTTGATCGGATCCGCCCGGCGATCCGGTCCTGCGTCGGCCAGCAGCCGTTCGTAGTTCTCGCGCAGCATGAGGGAGAGCTTGGCCACGCCGGCCCGTTCGAAGCCCAGGGTGCGGGTGGCGACATGCCAGCCTCCCCCGATCTCGCCCAGCACGGCGTCGACCGGCACCTCGACGTCGGTGAAGAACACCTCGGCGAAGTCGAGCGACCCACCGATCGTGGTGATCGGGCGGACCTCGATGCCGGGTGAGCGCATGTCGACGAGCAGGCACGTGATGCCCTCGTGCTTGGGCGCGGAGGGGTCGGTGCGGACGTAGAGCTGACACCAGTCGGCCCGGTGGCCCAGCGAGTTCCACGTCTTCTGGCCGTTGACGACGAAGCGGTCGCCGTCGCGCTCGGCTCGACACGACAACGACGCCAGGTCGGAGCCGGCATCGGGCTCCGACATTCCCTGACTCCAGATCTCGTCGCCGCGCAGCATCGGGCGCAGGAACCGCTCCTGCTGCTCGGGGGTCCCGATGGTCATGATCGCCGGCGCGATGTTGGCGACACCGATCGCGTTGACCGGACCGGGCGCTCCGTGGCGGGCGAACTCCTCGTTGTAGATCAGCTGCTCGAGCACACTCGCGGCGCGGCCACCGAACTCGGTCGGCCAGTCGATCGCCGCCAGGCCCGCGTCGAACAGGGTCGCGTTCCACTTCCGCCGACGGTCGAAGAGCGTGTCGTCGTCGACGCCGACCTCGTCGAGATCGCCCGGCAGGTGCTCCTCGAGCCAGGCCCGCAGCATGTCGCGGAAGTCGTCGCCGTCCGGCCCGAGCGAGAGGTCCATGTCGTGTCCCTGGGGTGTGGTCTGGAGTGAACTACGTCACCGCGCTAACGTCCCGATCTAACACCAGCGTCAGGTGCGTCACCGCATCCGGCTCGATTGCTTCCGTGGGGGAAAGATGCATCGTCGATTGCAGGGCCTGAGCGCCGCACTGCTCGTACTTGCGCTGTTCGCAGCGTCGTGTGGCAACAGTGGCGACGAGACGTCGACCGACGACACGACGACGACCACAACGGCCGCGCCCGACGAAGGCGACCCCGACGAGGCCGACCCCGACGAAGGCGACCCCGACGAGGGTGACCCGGACGAGGCCGACCCCGACGAGGGCGACCCGGCCGTCGACCGTGACACGTTCGTGCCGCTCGAGGGGGTCCCGGGCGTGACCGACGACGAGATCGCCGTCGCCGTCCTCGGTCTCCGGGAGGGCAACCCGCTCGGCACCTGCATCCTCGACTGCTATCTGACCGGCATCGAGGCCTACTTCGCCTACCAGAACTCGCTCGGCGGGGTGTTCGGCCGCGAACTCGTGGTCGGCGATGTGTTCGACGACGAGCTCGTCCAGCACGGCACGAAGGCGCTCGAGATCATCGCCGACGAGGACACGCTGGTGACCTTCTCCGCATCGCTCACGTCGACCGGCTTCGGCGATCTCGATGCGGCCGGCATCCCGACCTACAACTGGGGTATCCAGGCCCCGCAGAACAACGGCCGCTTCAACACGTTCCCCCACATCGGGGTGCTGTGTGCCGACTGCCCGGGACGGGCCGTGCCGTATCAGATGTCGCTGAAGGGCGCGACCACCGCCGTGTCACTCGGCTACGGCGTGTCGCCCGAGTCGAAGACCTGTGCGCAGACCAACGCGACGGCCATCGAGTTCTACAGCGACGACCTCGGCATCGAGGTGGCGAAGGTCTACGACGAGCTCGAGTTCGGTCTGAACAACGGCATCGCCCCTCAGGTCAGCGAGTGGATCGAACTCGGCGTCGACTTCGTGGCCTCGTGCCTCGATCTCAACGGCATGAAGACGATCGCCGAAGAGCTCGTCCGCCAGGGCGTCCGCGACCAGATCACGCTCCAGCACCCGAACACCTACGACGTCGACTTCGTGGCCGAGGCCGGCGACCTGTTCGACGGCGACTTCGTGGCCGCCCAGTTCACCCCGTTCGAGTACACCGACCACCCCGCCATCCAGCTCTACAACGAGTGGGTGTCGCAGCAGGACGGACCGACGGCCGAGCAGACGATGATCGGCTGGATGAACGCCATGCTCTTCGTCGACGGCCTGATCGCGGCCGGACCCGAGTTCGACCGGAACTCGATCGTCGAGGTGACCAACACCGAGTTCACCGCCTACACCTACCGCGGGCTCACCTTCCCGATCGACTGGAGCCGCCAGCACGAGTCGGCATCGGCCGACGACCGCGTCACCCACGGCGCGGTCGAGGAGTGCACGACCCTGGTGCAGATGCAGGGCGGCACCTTCGTGACGGTCACCGACGAGCCGTGGTTGTGCTGGCCCCAGGAGGACCGCAGCTGGGTCGATCCGGTGGAGAAGACGTTCAGCTGATCGCACAACCACCCACTGTTCGGATCACCCCGTGATGCTCGCCTCGTTCGGAGAGGACTTCTTCCGCGCCCTGCTCCAGGGCACGCCGCCGGGCACCGTCTACGCGCTCATCGGGCTGGGCTTCGTGCTCACCTACAAGACGTCGGGGGTGTTCAACCTGGCGTTCGGCGCCCAGGCCTACATCTCGGCGGCCATGTTCTTCAAGGCGAGACAGGACTGGGAGTGGGGCATCGTCCCCGCGCTCATCCTGTCGGTCTTCGTGCTGGCGCCGCTGATCGGGCTCACGCTCGAACGGCTGATCTTCCGAAACCTGCGCACTGCGTCGGCGGTGTCGAAACTCGTGATCGCCATCGGTCTCAGCGTCGCCCTGCCCGCCCTGTTCGAATTGCTGGCCAACTACAAGCCGGTGGCCGGCCGTCCCCCGACGGGAATCGTGCCCGACGGAGGGTCGGTGTTCTACGACCCGTTCGGCATCTACCCCTTCAGCCGGGACGAGCTCGCCCAGATCATCGTCGCCGTCGCCGCGATGCTCCTGCTCGGCGCCCTGTTCCGCCTGACCGCGGCGGGTCTGGCGATGCGAGGAGTGGTCGAGAGCCCCCGCATGACCGAGCTGGCCGGCATCCCCGCCGACCGGATCTCGGCGCTGGCCTGGGCGATCTCGAGCATGTTCGCCGGCATGGCCGGGGTGTTGATCGCGCCCCGCCTCAACACCCTGATCAGCACCGACTTCCTCACGCTGGTCATCATCGCGATGGCCGCCGCCGCGGTGGGTCGACTGGTGAGTCTCCCGCGGGCCCTCGTCGGGGGGATGGCGCTCGGCTGGTTCATCGCCCTGTTCAACACCTTCCTGCCGCGTTGGTCCGACGACTACACCTGGCTCAAGCCCTTCCAGGAGAACCTCACCCCGTCGCTCCCGTTCGTCGTGCTCTTCGGGATCCTGGTGTTCTGGCCGGCGATCCGACGCTCGATCGACGCCGCCGACCCGCTCGCCGGGGTCGACCCGCCGCCTCCTGCGCTCGCGTCGGCGACCCGTCACCCGCTGCTGACGCTGCAGACCCGGGCGTTCGGCGTGGTGTTCTTCTCGTTCATCGGCTGGGTCGCCTTCACCCAGGCCGACGTGCGGTGGGTGTCGCTGCTCACCCAGGCGGTCATCCTCGCCACGATCTATCTGTCGATCACGGTCATCACCGGCTTCGCCGGGCAGATCTCGTTGTGCCAGGGGGCGTTCGCCGCCATCGGAGGGTTCACCGTCTTCCAGATGGCCGACCGCTACGAGATGTCGGTGTTGCTCGCCGCCCTGATCGGCGCCCTCATCGCCGCCCTGGTCGGGGCGCTGCTGTCGTTGCCCGTTCTGCGGATCGGGGGCGTGTGGTTGGCCATCGCCACACTGGCGTTCGCCTTCTTCTTCGACGCGGTGATGGTGAAGTTCTCGTGGGTCGGCGGCGGGAGCACGGCATTGTTGACCGGCACCCGGGTGCCCCGGCCCGTTCTCGGTCCGTTGGACTTCGGTGCCTCCGACCGATCGTTCCTCGCCCTCGCGATCGTCGTCTTCGTGATCGTCGCGGTCGGCGTGATCCAACTCCGCGAAGGCACGATCGGCCGAACCCTGCGGGCCCTGCGGGGCAGCGAGGTCGCCGCCGAGTCGATCGGCATCTCCCCCGCCCGCGCCCGCATCATCGCCTTCGCCGTCTCCGCCTTCATCGCCGGGCTCGGTGGGGCCATGCTCGCGATGCAGCAAAAGGACGTGAACTACGGGCAGAACTTCACCCCGTTCGCAGCGATGTTCTGGTTGGTGCTCGTGGTCTCGCTCAGCGCCCGCACCGTCGAGGGCGCGGCGCAGGCCGGCGCGGCGTTCGTGCTCTTCGCACCCGTGATCCTCGACGGCACCTTCCTCACCTGGCTGCCGTTCATCACCGAGGACAACCTGCCGGGGTTCTTCCCGATCCCGGGCAAGTGGCGGTTCGTTCTCTTCGGCCTCACCGCGATCCAGTTCGCCCGCCACCCCGAAGGCATGGTCGAGTTCGGCAAACGAAGAGCGACCCGGAAGCGCAACGAGCGCTACTACGCCCGCGACGCCGAGCGGGCGGCCCAGGCGGCCGCCGAGGCAGGGATGGCGACATGACGGCCATCCTCGAGTCGAGCAGGATCGCCAAGTCGTTCTCCGGCATCCAGGCCCTCACCGACGTGAGCATCGACGTGATGGAGGGCGAACGGGTCGGGCTGATCGGACCCAACGGCGCCGGCAAGACGACCTTCTTCAACTGTCTCCTCGGCGTGCTCACCCCCGACACCGGTACCGTCCGCTTCCACGACCGCGACATCAGCGAGCTCCCGGTCCACAAGCGGGCCCAGGCCGGCATCGGCCGCACGTTCCAGCGCATCGAACTCTTCTCCGACACCACCGTGCGGGAACACCTCCTGATCGCCGAACGGGTCCACAACGAACGTGGTTCGTTCTGGAAGGACCTGATCGGGAGGGGTCGTCCCCAAGCCGACGAGATCGACCGTTGCGACGCCGTCCTCGAGCTTCTCGGTCTGGCCGAGCTGGGCGACGAACCCGTCGAGGCGCTGAGTCTCGGCCAGGGCCGACTCGTCGAGGTCGGTCGCGCCCTCATGACCGAACCGAGTCTGCTGCTCCTCGACGAGCCGTCATCGGGTCTCGACCGCGAGGAAACGGCCGCGTTGGCGACGACGCTGCGCGAGATCCAGGCGGAGAAAGGGTTCGCGATCCTCCTCGTCGAACACGACGTCGACCTCGTCGCCGACTTCACCGAGCGCCTCTACGTGCTCGACTTCGGCTCGTTGATCGCAGAGGGACCCACCGCCGAGACGCTCCAGCACCCGGCCGTGCGGACCGCCTATCTGGGCACGCTCGAGGTCGGCGACCAGGAAGCGATGCCGTGACCGACGCACCGATTCTCGAGTTGACGGATGTGAGCGCGGAGTACGGCCCGTTCCGTTCGCTCTTCGGCGTGTCGCTGACCATCCGGCCCGGTGCCGCGGTCGCGCTCCTCGGCGCCAACGGCGCCGGCAAGACCACCGTCGCCCGGGTTGCCAGCGGTCTCGTCTCGGCATCCGCCGGATCGGTGACGGTCGACGGCACCGACATGACCGAGGCGCGCACCTACGAGTTCGCGCGAGCCGGCGTGGCCCACGCACCGGAGGGCCGATCGGTCTTCGCGACCTTCACGGTCGAGGAGAACCTCACCCTCTCGTTCCGACGCGCCCTCGGCCGGAGTCGGGTGAAGGCGGGCCTCGAGGAGGCCTACTCCCTGTTCCCCCGTCTCGGCGAACGACGATCCCAGACCGCCGGCACGCTGTCGGGCGGCGAGCAACGCATGCTGTCGCTGTCGCGGGTGCTCGTGGAGAAGCCCCGCCTGCTGATCGCCGACGAGCTCTCCCTCGGTCTGGCGCCGATCGTCGTCGACGAGGTCTACGAGACGCTCGCCACCATTCGCGGGACGGGCACCGCGTTGTTGATCGTGGAGCAGCACGTGCAGCACGCCCTCGAGCTGTGCGACGACGTCGCCCTGCTCGACCACGGCACGATCGCGTGGGAAGGTCCCGCGTCGGAGGCCGCCGAGGTGGTCGTCACCCATCTTTTCGATCGGGAAGGCAGTTGATGGAGGAACCACTCGAGCGGAGGGCGGTCATCAGCGGCGCAGCCCAGTCCGACATCGGCCGGCGGCTGTATCGCAGCGGTCTCGACCTCACGATCGAGGCCTCGCTGCGGGCGATCGAGGACGCGGGGTTGACCGTGGCCGACATCGACGGCATTTCGACCTACCCCGGCATGGGCGGACCCTTCGGCGGCTGCACGGGAGCGGAGCTCCACGATGCGCTGCGCTTCTCGCTCAACTGGCGCGATGGCGGCGCCGAGACCAGCGGCCAGCTCGGCGCGGTGCACAAGGCGATCCTGGCCGTCGGGGCCGGTCTGGCGAAACACGTGCTGTGTTTCCGCACCGTCAACGAGGGGAGCGGCGGCGCCATGCGGGCGAGCGGTGGGGGCGGCGGGGCCATGCCGCCCGCGTTCGAGTACCTCATCCCCTATGGCGTCACCTCGGCCGCGAATTGGATCGGCTGCTACGCCCGACGGCACATGCACGACTACGGCACCACCCGTGAGCAACTGGGTGCCATCGCGATCAACGCCCGAACCAACGCGGCGAGCAATCCGCAGGCGATCTACACCGATCCGATGACGATGGAGGACTATCTCGGCATCCGGATGATCAGCGACCCGTTCGGCCTCTACGACTGTGACGTGCCGTGCGACGGTTCGACCGTGGTGATCGTCTCCCATCGCGACTACGCGCCCGACGCCCCCAACGGCGCCGTCCACGTCAATGCCATGGGCACGGCGCTGCGGGGCCGGCCCTCGTGGGACCAGTTCGAGGACCTGACCACGATGGCGATGCGCGACTCGGCGGCCTCGATGTGGGAGCGAACCGACCTGACTCCGGCCGATGTCGACACCGCCCAGCTCTATGACGGATTCACCTGGTTGTCGATGGCGTGGATCGAAGCGCTCGGCTTCTGCAAAAAGGGTGAGGGCGGTCCGTTCGTGGAGGGCGGCGCCCGCATCGCTCCCGACGGGGATCTGCCGCTCAACACCAACGGCGGTCAACTCTCCAGCGGGCGCCTGCACGGCTTCGGCTTCCTCCACGAGGGGATCATGCAACTCCGGGGCACCGCCAACGTGCCGGTGGCCGACTGCGAGGTCGCAGTCGTCGGCGCCGGCGGCGGGCCCGAGTCAGGCTGCCTGCTCCTCACGAAGGAGATCCGATGAGCGCCGATCCACCCCCGCGGTTCATCAGCCCCCACGCTGAGGGCGAGTTCTACTGGACCTCGGGCGCCGACGGCGTCCTGCGTCTTCAGCGCTGCGGCGACTGCCGGCGTTACATCCACCCGCCCGGGCCGGTCTGTCCTTACTGCCACTCCCGCGCGCTGTCGCCCGAACCCGTCGCCGGCACGGGCACGATCGCCACCTTCACGATCAACCGCAAGGAGTGGATCCCCGGCTTCGAACCGCCCTACGTCTTCGCCCTCGTGGAGATCGACGAGGACCCCACGATCCGACTCGGCACCAACATCGTGGGATGCGAGGTCGACGACGTCGAGATCGGCATGCGGGTCGAGGTCGAGTTCGAGGCCAACGGCGAGTGGCACGTGCCCTTGTTCCATCCGCTCCCCGTGGAGCGCTCAGAGGAGTAACCCATGACCACCGTCGAGTTCGATCCCTTCAGCCGTGAGTTCTTCGACGACCCGACCGAGATGTATGCCCGACTGCGGGAGCACGCACCCTGCTTCCACAGCGAGAAGTACGACTTCTACGCGTTCAGCCTCTTCGAGGACTGTGTGGCCGTGCATCGCGACACCACCAACTTCACGTCCACCCACGGTCTCACCTACGAGCAGCTGAGCGACCCGGACCACGACGACAGCTTCAACTCGCTGATCATGATGGATCCGCCGCAACACACGCGGTATCGCAAGCTCGTGAGCCGGTCGTTCACGCCGCGGGCGATGCAGCGCTACGACGAGTTGATCCGTCAACAGATCCGCAAGTACCTCGACCCACTGATGGGCGAACCCGAGTTCGACCTCGTGCAGGACTTCTCCGGACCGTTCCCGGTGGAGATCATCTGCGCGATCCTCGGCGTGCCCGAGGCGGACTGGCAGATGATCCGTCATCAGACCGACGCGATGCTGCACCGTGAGGAGGGCGAAGCGCTCGGGAGTCCGGCCCAGGCCGAGGCCGCCATCAACCAGGCCGTCTACTTCATCGAGTTCGCCAAGGACAAGCGATCCCATCTCGGCGATGACCTGACGTCGACCCTGATCGAGGCGCAGGTCGAGACCGAGACCGGTGAGATGGCGTCGCTCACGGACGAGGACATCGCCGGTTTCATCTCACTGCTCGGCGCGGCCGGCAGCGAGACCGTCACGAAGGCGGTCGCCAACGCCGGCGTGTTGTTCCATCGCAATCCCGGCGAGTGGGAGAAACTGAAGGCCGATCCATCGAAGGTCGACAGCGCCGTGGAGGAGGTGCTGCGCTACTGGGCGCCCTCGCAGTACCAGGGCCGGCTGAGCGTCAACGACACCGAATGGCACGGTGTCACGGTGAAGGCCGGCAAGCCCGTCTTCATCGTCACGGGCGCGGCCAACCACGACGAGCGAGAGTTCGGCCCCGACGCCACCGTGTTCGACATCGACCGGGAGCAGCGTCTCGCCATCAGCCTCGGCCACGGCATCCACACCTGTCTGGGCGCGGCCCTGGCCCGTATGGAGTGCGCCGTCGCCATCGACGAGATCCGCGATCGTTGGCCCGACTACGTCATCGACGAGACCCGCTGCGAACGCGTCCAGATGAGCAACGTCGCCGGCTACTCCAGCGTCCCCTTCTCCGCTTCTTAACCGAGAAAGTCGCGCCCAGCGCGACTTTCTCGGTTAAGAAGCCAGGGAGATCGTCCGGTCAGCCGTTCTGCTTCTTCATCTCGCTGAGGTTGACGAGCACGGGGTAGCCGTTGATGGTCATGGCGTTGCCGTGGCCGACGGTGTGCATGTCGAAGCCCGACTGAAGCGCCGAGTAGAAGCCCTGGACGTCCTGCGTCTGATTGACGATCCGCTTCGCCTGCGTGAGCGCGAAGGGGTGCATCTCGGCGATCTCCCGGGCGAGCGTCATGGTCTCGTCCATCAGGTCGTCGAGGGGAACGACGCGGTTGACCATGCCGAGCTTCTCGGCTTCCTCGGCCGGGAACCGCCGCGCCGTGAACAGCATCTCCTTCGCCTTGCGGGGGCCGACCTCCCACGTGTGACCGTGGTACTCGACACCGCCGATCCCCATGCGCAGCACCGGGTCGGAGAAGTGGGCGTTGTCGGCGGCGATGATCAGATCCATCGGCCAGCACAGCATCAGCCCACCCGCGATACACGCGCCCTGCACGGCCGCGATCGTCGGCTTGGGGATGTCTCGCCAGCGCCGGCTGTAGCCCAGATAGTGGATGCGCTCCCACTCGAAGATGGCCTGGAGGCCACGCTCCTCCCAGTCGAGGTCGCTGCTGCCCTTGGCCTTCTCCGGGTCGGCGTTCTCACCGATGGCCTCGTCGGATCCCGTCATGTCGTGACCGGAGGAGAAGTGCTTGCCATTGGCCCGCAGGACGATCACCTTCACGTCGCGATCCTCCTCGGCGGCGCGGAAGCAGGCATCCATCTCGTCGAGCGTCTGCTGGTTGACGGCGTTGGCCTTGTCGGCTCGATCGATCGTGACGATGGCGATCGGGCCATCGACGTCGTAGGCGGTGTGGCCGAGGGCGTTCATGTCGACGGGGTTGGGCATGGATGGTCCTCCTCAGGACGCGGGGGTTCAGGACGCTGCGGCACGATGCGGCGGCTGCCAGCCGCCGCGGATCATGCCGTAGATGTTGGTGAAGTTCGTGACGATCTCATCGGGCAGCGGCACCACACCGCCGAGCTGTTCGGCGCCGGCCACGATCTTCGCGGTGTGTTCGACGACGGCGGCGGTGTGCAGCGCGTCCTCGGGCGACTTGCCCACACAGAGCAGGCCGTGATTGGCCATGAGGACGGCGCCTCGGTCGCCGAGATGACGGACGACCTCCTCCGCGAGCTCGGCGGAGCCGGTGGTGCGGTACTCGGCGACGGGGATGTCGCCTCCGATGTAGACGATCACCTCTTCGATGCAGGCGGGAATGGACCGGCGGGCGATCGCGAACATCGACGCGTGGGCCGGATGGCAGTGCACGACGCCGCCCACCTCGGGAAAGGCCGCATAGCAGCTGAGGTGCATGGCCTTCTCGCTCGACGGGCGGGCCGACCCCTCGACGATCTCGCCGTCGAGGTCGACCACGGCGAGCCCCGACGTCGTGATGTCCGGGTAGGGCACCGACGAGGGGGTCATCGCGACCGAGCCGTCGGCGAGGCGACCCGAGACGTTGCCCGCCGTCCCCACGACGAGACCGGTCGTGTACATCTCCATGGCCACATCGACCACGGCCTGGCGGACGTCGGGATCCGCGCTCATGTCAACACCTCCGGGTTCTTGCAGTGCGTCGGCACCTCGCCGGCGAGGATCGCCTTGACGTCGGCCACGATCATCTCGGTCTGGCGAGTCTCCACGTCGTACGTGGCGCCGCCGATGTGGGGCGTGAGCACCACGTTGTCGCGACCCAGCAGCGGGTGGCCCTCGGGGAGCGACTCGCCGTCGACATGGTCGAGCGCGGCGCCGCCGAGGTGCCCGGAATCGAGGGCGGCGACGAGCGAGTCGACGTCGTGGAGGCCGGCCCGGGCGGAGTTCAGATAGAACGCGCCCGGCTTCATCAACGCGAACTTCCCGGCGTTCATCATCCCGAAGGTCTCGGGGGTGACCGCGGCATGCATCGACACGACGTCGGCCTCCGCGAGGAGGGCGTCGAGTTCGTGCGTGGCGTCGGCGGCGAACGGATCCGCCGTGATCACCCGCATCCCCAGACCCTCGAGCCGCCACTTGGTCGCCCGGCCGACGGCGCCGAAGCCCACGAGCCCGGCGGTGCGGCCGGCGACCTGCCAGGCCCGATACCGCTGATACGGCAGTGACTCGCCGTGCACCGTGCCGTGGGTCATGTCGTGGTGGCCCGGCACGATGTGGCGGGTGAGCGCCATGAGCATCGCCACCGTCATCTCGGCCACCGCATCGGCGTTGCGCCCCGGGGTGTGGATCACGGGGATCCCCGCGGCCGTCGCCGCCTCGACGTCGACATTGGTGGGGTCGCCCCGGGTCGACCCGATGACGGTGAGCGGGAGATCGAGCACGGGGCCCATGCAGAAGTCGGCCTCGCAGATCAGGATCGGCGCGCCCATCGCCTCGAGCCGCGCCGCGAGGTCCTCGGGACCGTGCAGCTTGATCGGTCGGTACTCGATCCAGGGGTCGAATTCGACGTCGGCGATCTCGCGGAGCTCGTCGAGAGCGGGGCCCCGCAAGGGAGCAGTCACGAGCGCGACCGGGCGATTCATGACACAGACGTTAGTTTTGCTGCGGGCAAAGAGGAGAATCGTTGGGATCAGTCACCGTCGGCATCGACATCGGCACCACATCGGTCAAGGCCGTCGCCGCCGATGCCGCGGGCACCATCGTTTCCCGCGCCCGAATCCCCCACGAGCTCCGAGCCCCCGACCCCGACACCTTCGAACACGACGCGAACGCCGCATGGGTCGAGGGCGTGCTCGCCGCGTGGGACGCCGTCGGCCGGCACCACGACGTCGCCGGGATCACCGTCTCGGCCATGGTTCCCTCGTTGTGCGGCGTCGACGCCCACGGGCAGCCGGTCACGCCCGGGCTGCTCTACGGCGACAGCCGGGGCCGCGGCGTCGGGGCCGGCGACACCGTGGAGGGCGAGATCATCGGCTTCGCCCGGGCCCTGCGCGATCTCCCCGGTGTCGAAGCGCTGTGGCCGGCACAAGCCGTGGCCAACCACGCCCTGTGCGGCGTCGGCGCCATCGACACCTCGACGGCGATGACCATGGCGCCCCTCTTCACCGGCACCGGCTGGGACCCCTCCCTCATGGCCTCGCTGGGCCTGTCGGCCGACCAGTTGCCGGCGTTCGTGCCCGGCACCGATCCCATCGGCGACCGCGACGGGATCGCGGTCTCGGGTGGCACCATCGACGCCCTCGCCGAGCAGACGGTGGCCGGAGCCACCCGACCCGGCGACGTGATGGTGATCTGTGGCACCACCCTGATCCCGTGGGCCCTGACCACCGAGTGGACCGAGATCGATGGCTTGTGGACCATCCCGTTCTCCGTGCCCGGCCTCATCGCCGTCGGCGGTGCGAGCAACGCCGGCGGCCTCTTCATCGACCACGTCCGCCGTCTCACCGGCGACCCGGATCAGTCGTCGGTCCTCGAGGTGGGCCCGGGTGACCGCCCGATCTGGCTGCCCTACATCAGGGGCGAACGCACGCCCTTCCACGATCCGACGCGTCGGGCCCAGCTCCTGCACGTCGGCGTCGACCACGGGCCCGAAGCGGTCCTCGCGGCCGCCTACGACGCCGCCGCCTTCGTGGTCCGCCATCACCTCGATCTCGCCCGCCCCGCCCTCGACGACGCCGGGTCGGCCCCGACGAGGATCGTCGCCACGGGCGGCGGTACCCAGTCGGTGGCCTGGATGCAGGCGCTCGCCGACGTCACCGCCCTCCCCGTCGACGTGGCTGCGCAACCGGAGGGGGCTGCCCTCGGCGCCGCGTTCACCAGTCGACTCACCGCCGGGATCGAGCAGGACCACACGGCAGGACGGGCCTGGAGCCGAACGAGCCACCGCGTCGAGCCTCGCCCCGACCATGTCGATGCCGCCGACACCCGATACGCCCACTTCAGAGAGGCCATCGAACCGTGAAGTTCTCCGTCACCTATCCACTTGTCACCCATCCCTACAATCCCGAGTTCCTCACGAAGGACGGTGTGGTGGCGTTCGCGACGACCGCCGAACGGGCCGGGTTCTCGGGCATCGGGTTCACGGACCACCCGGCGCCGACCGCTCGCTGGCTCAACGCAGGTGGCCACGACGCCCTCGACCCGTTCGCCGCGCTCGCCTTCGTGGCCGCGGTGACCGACACCATCCGGCTCATCCCGAATGTGGTCGTCCTCCCCTATCGCAACCCGTTCCTGGTGGCGAAGTCGGTGGCGACGATCGACGCCCTCTCGGGCGGGCGCTTCACCCTCGCGGTCGGCACGGGCTATCTGAAGGGCGAGTACAAGGCTCTCGGCGTCGACTTCGACGACCGCAACACCCTCTTCGACGAGGCGATCGACGTCCTCCGCGGCGTCTGGAACGAGGACGACTTCAGCTACGAAGGCACCGACTTCCTCGCCCACGGCCAGACCGTCAACCCGCAGCCCGGCCACGTGCCCATCTGGGTCGGCGGCAACAGCAGGCTCTCGCGTCGTAGGGTCGCGCAGTCCGCCGACGGATGGGTGCCGTTCCCCGCGCCACGTCGGTTGGCGACGACCGCGAAGACCCCGCCGCTCGAGACGGTCGACGACCTGGCCGCGATGCTCGACTATCTGTGGGAGCAGGTCGACGAGGCCGGACGCGACCGCGGCGAGCTCGACGTCAGCTTCGGCACGCCCGCCGGCGGTTCCCCGGCCGATCCGGCGTTCAACCCCGACGAACACCTCACCGGCCTGGCCGAGCTCGCCACCCTCGGCGTCAACTGGAGCGGGGTGAGCGTTCCCGGCGACTCCCTCTCACATGCCCTCGAGACCCTCGAGCGCTACGGGGAGCAGATCATCCGGTCGCAGTAGCGCGCCGTCGTCGCGCCCTCGTGGCGTCGCGCCCCGTCAGAAGAAGAGGCCGCATACGTCGGCGTCGAAGTCTTCGACCACGGTGATGGCCGCATCCATCTCATCGGAGACGGCGGGGTCCGAAGCCCACTCCTCGACCAGGGCGAAGCCGGCATCGAGATCCCATTCGACGCTCACGAAGATCGAGACCACCTCGGTGAAGTTCGCCCGGATGGTGGTGAGCGGATCGACGAGTTCGGCGGGCGCGAGCGCCAGAAGCTGTTCGAGCCGGTCCAGCAGTCCGGTGTAGAACGCCTCGGCCTCGGCCGCGTCGGCATCGAAGCCCAGATCCTCGGCCTGGGATGCCTCGAAGGCGGCGTTGCAGTAGGAGACGTATTCCGCAGGGACCTCGGCCGGCTCCTCGACCGGCGGCTCGACCGCCGGGTCGGGCTCCTCGAACTCGATCCCGCAGACATCGGCGTCGTAGGCCTCGAGTTGCTGGTCGGCAGCCACGTAGGTGCCGTCGAGATAGATCTCGCTCAGCTCGTCGAGGGCGAGCTCGTAGTCCCAACCGTTGGCCGCGAGCACGTCGATCGTCTCGGCCGTGACCCGGCGCTGGACCGCCATGGCGTCGGCCACGGCGGCGGGGATGTCGACGAGGGCTTCGTCGGCGAGCGAGAGCAGGCTCCGGTAGAAGTTCTCGATCTCGGCCGCGGTCGCGGCCAGCGGATCGAAGGCGTCGGCCAACGACGCCGCGGCCGCCGATGCCGCGCAGTAGGCGGTGGGGTCGGCCGGGTCACCCGCAACGTCGGCGCGATCGTCGGCGCCGGCATCGCCGGGCGGGTCGACGTTCTCCTCGGCATCGCCGTTCGAATCGACATCGCCACCGACATTCTCGCCGGCGTCCTCGCCGGCCTCTTCGCCCGGCCCGTCGTCACCGGTCGTGGCCGACTCGGGGTCGTCGGTGCATGCCGCGGCCACGACCGCCACGGCGAGAAGGAGGGACAGGAACCGCAGGAGGGGGGATCGCATGCCGGAGACCGTACCGGCCCGCTCGGTACCGACCGGGTCAGGCGTCGCGCGGGAGCCCGAGCAGCCGTTCGCCGATCACGTTGCGCTGCACCTCGCTCGTGCCCCCGGCGATGGTGAGGCTGCGATTCCACAGGAACGAGCTCACCCAACCTGCGGCTTCGCCCGTTGCCGCGGCCGCGTCGGGACCGAAGAGCGTCATGCCGACCTCCTGGACGTCCTGGTCGTGGATGACCCCGAGGAGCTTGACCACGCTCGCCTCCGGGCCGGCATCGGCACCGGCCAGCGATCGGATGGTCATGCGGTTGCGCAGAGCCGCGAGCGCCGCTTCGCGCCCGAGCAGGCGACCGACCTCGGCCTCGGCGTGTGGCGTCGCGTCGTCGCCGAGCAGGCCGACGAGCGCCTGCACGCCGGCGCCGATCGACGCGCCGGAACCCATCGACACCCGCTCGTTGGCCAGCGTCGTCCGCCCCGCCCGCCAGCCGTCGTTGACCGCGCCGATCACGCAGTCGTCGGGAACGAACACCTCGTCGAAGAAGACCTCGTTGAACCAGGCGTCGCCGTTGATCTCGCGAAGCGGCCGGATCTCGATGCCGTCACTGGCCATGTCGACGAAGAAGCACGTGATGCCGTCGTGGTTCGGACGGTCGGGGGCGGTGCGGGCCAGACAGATCCCCCACTGCGCAGTGTGGGCCATCGACGTCCACACCTTCTGGCCGGTGAGTCGCCAACCGTCGCCGTCGCGCACCGCCTTCATGCGGAGTGACGCGAGGTCCGAACCGGCCTCGGGTTCGGAGAAGAGCTGGCACCACATGATCTCCTGGCGCAGCGAGGGGCCGACCCATCGCACCTGCTGGGCTTCGGTGCCATGGGCGATGAGCGTGGGCAGGGCCCACGCCGCCACCTGCAGGTGAGGACGCCGGACGCCGGCGGCACGGAACTCCTGGTCGATCACGACCTGCTCGACCGCCGATGCGCCGCGACCCCACGGGGGCGGCCAGTGGGGTGCGAGGTACCCGTCGTCGGCGATGCGCCGGTTCCACGTGTCCTTGGGCTGCGCTCGCAACTCATCGAGCCAGGCCCGCACGACCGGTCTGATCGCTTCGGCCTCCGGCGGCAACTCCATGGGAAGGGCCCGCACCACACCGTCGGCCACGAGTCGGGCGGTGGCGACGGCCCGCGTCGACGCCGCCGGAAGGAGCGCACGGGTCGCGAGGGCTCGCCGGAGGTAGAGGTGGGCGTCGTGCTCCCAGGTGAACCCGATCCCACCGAGGACCTGGACACAGTCCTTGGCCACGCCGACCACCGCGTCGGGAACCAGCGCGCCGGCGCAGGCGATGGCCAGCCGCTGCTCGTCGGGTTCGCCGCCCCGAGCGGCATCCCACGCCGAAGCCCGGGCGAGTTCGAGCGAGGCGAGCATGTCGGCGCAGCGGTGCTTCACTCCCTGGAACTGACCGATCGGCCGACCGAACTGGACCCGGTTGCTCGCGTAGTCCGCCGCGGTGTCGACACACCACGCTGCCAACCCGACGGCCTCGCTGCAGAGCAGCACCGTGGCCAGGTCGGTGACCCGGCCGCGGGGGAGATCGAAGGCCACGCCCTCACCGGGCGCAACGGTCACGTCGGCGACGCCCCGCACGAGATCGACCCCCCGGCACGGGCCGGCATCGACCCGGTCGGCGGCGACGAGGCGCCACCGGTCGCGGTCGCCGTCACGCGGCTCGTCGGGCACGATCACCACCGCGGCCTCGGACCCGCCGAGCACGTTGCGGAAGGTCCGACCGTTGTCGGTGCCGGCGAACGCCACCGCGGCCGTGGCTCCGTCGGCGATCCGCGGGATCCACTCCTCGGCCACCGCGCCGCCCGCTTCGGCCAGCACGGCGACGGCCAGCGCCGTCGGCAGCAACGGACCGGGCACGCCGGCGCGACCGGTCTCCTCGAGGACCACGGCGAGATCGGCGAGCCCGAAGCCCTGGCCGCCGAGCGTCTCGGGCGCGTGCAGGACCGGCCAGCCCATCGCCACCATCTCGTCCCAGTGGGCCGGCCGAGCCCTCTCGGCAGCGTCGAGCCCCTCCCGTCGGCCGGCGGCTCCGACGACGGCATCCGCCCAGCGGCGCACCGTGGCGGCCAGTTCGGCGTGGTCGGGTGTGAGTCCGATCGACATCAGCGACCCCCGGTCGAACGTTCGGTCGCGGCAGCCACTGCGACCTCCTTGGCCCAGGCGTAGTCGCCCTTTCCGGTGATCTTGCGACACACCTCGTCGACCACGACGAGCTCGCGCGGCACCTTGTAGCCGGCGATGACCGCGCGGCAATGGGCGGCCAGCTCCTCGACCGTGGGAGCCGACGCGCCCTCGATCCGCGACACGACGGCCGCGACACGCGACCCGAACCGCTCGTCGGGAACACCGACCACGAGCGAGTCGAACACCGCCGGGTGGCCCTTCACGGCTGCCTCGACCTCTTCGGGGAAGACCTTCTCGCCGCCGGTGTTGATCACCATCGAGCCGCGTCCGAACACCGAGATGGTGCCGTCGGCCTCGATCGTCGCGAGGTCGCCGGGCACGGAGTAGCGCACCCCGTCGATGGTCGGGAAGGTGGCGGCGGTCTTCTCGTCGTCTCGCCAGTAGCCGAGCGGAATCCATCCCCGGCGGGCCAGCTTGCCCCGTCGTCCTGAGCCGGGCACGAGGGGTCGTCCGTCGTCGCCGATCACCGTGGTGTGGTCGTCGGCGACCAGTCGTAGCGGCCCACTCCCGTCGGCCGACCGCTTGATCCGTCCCTGCCCGCCGGTCTCCGACGCGCCGAAGCGGTCGATCACCTTCGTCGCCGGCAGGTACTCCTCGAGCTCGGCCTTCACGGCCGGGGAGAGAATCGCCCCCGACGAGGAGATCAGGCGCAGCTCCGAGAGGTCGTAGGCCTGGTGATTGCGTCGGAGTTCGGCGGCGAGGGGCCGGGCCACGGCATCCCCGATGATCATGAGGAACTCGGCTCGTTCCTCGCTGGCGAGGCTGAGGGCGGAGCCGGCGTCGAGCGACGGGTCGACGGTCAGTAGGCACGTCCCGCCGGTGAGCAGGGCGGTGAGGGCGATCCACTGGGCACCGCCGTGGATGAGCGGACACAGCGGAAGTCGTCGGGTGATCCCGGTTCCCTGGGTGACGAAGGCGCCGATGTCGTCGGGCGACGCGAGCGCCGGCAGGCCCTGGCGGGGCGCCCCGGTGCCGCCGAGCGCGCCGAAGAACACGTCCTCGTGGCGCCACACCACTCCCTTGGGCATGCCGGTGGTGCCGCCGGTGTACAGCAGGTAGCGGTCGTCGGAGGAACGGGGACCGACGTCGACCGGCGTCGACGGCCGGCCGGTGATGCGCTCGTCGTAGTCGAGCCCGATGGTGATCACCGGCCGAGCGCCGGCCGCCGCGAGCGCCTCGTCGCGGATGCCGACCTGGGTGAACACGGCCACGACCTCGGCGTCGTCGAAGACGTAGGCGAGCTCCTCGGCGGTGTAGCGGAAGTTCCCGTTGATCGGCACGGCCCGGAGCTTGAAGACCCCGAGGGTGATCTCCAGGAACTCGAGACAGTTCATCGCGTGGACGGCGACGTGGTCGCCCGCACCGACCCCGAGCTCGTCGAGGAGATGGGCGACCTGGTTGGCCCGGGCGTCGAGCTCGGCATAGGTCCGGCGCTGCGTGGATTCGTCGGCTCCGGCGGTGACGACGGCGTCCTGAGCCGGGATCGCCTCGGCCGCACCCTCGAACAGGTCGGCCAGGTTGAAGCTGCGGGCAGGGGTGGCCATGGACATCATGCTGGCGGCTGGTTGCCACCCGGTCGAAACCCACCCTCGAGGAGCCGCCCGAACGCGGCGTTCTCCACGGCTTCGGCCGCTTCGATCTGGGGGAGCCGCCACGTCCGCACGGTCTGCTTCGCCTCGGCCACCGCGCCTGCGTCGTTGTCGGCGATCGTCGTGGCCAGCGCGACGGCGCGGTCGAGGAGACGGTCGTCGTCGACCATCTCGAAGACCAACCCCCACTCGGCCGCGGTCGCAGCGTCGACCCAGGCGGCGGACAGCAGCATCCACGAGGCCCGCTGGTGGCCGATCTGCCCCGGCAGCAACCACGACGATCCGATCTCGGGAGCGACCCCGATCTCGGCGAAGGGCGTCCGGAACCGGGCCGAGGCCGCCGCGACGACCAGGTCGGCGTGCAGACACATCGTCGTCCCGACCCCCACGGCCATCCCGTTGACCGCCACGACCAGCGGCTTGCGGAGATGACGGACCGCCTCGTTGAAGGCGATGGTGTGAGCCGATGACTCGGTGCCGGCACTCATGGCCGCGAGATGATCGAGGTCGACGCCGGCACAGAACGCCCGGCCCGTCCCGGTGAGCACGACCGCACCGACGGTCTGGTCGTCGTCGGCGGCGAGAAGGGCCGCCGTGGCCCGGTCGGCCAGCGCCGCGTCGAGGGCGTTGAGCTTCTCGGGGCGATCGAAGGCGAGCACCCGCACACGGCCGGAATCGGAAACGTCCACGCCGAGACGCTAATCCGACTGCGCGAGGCTTTTAACACTTGCGTCACTTTTGCGTACGCTCGCGGCATGGCCGAGCTTCCGTTCCTCGCGTTCGACGCCGACAACCACTACTACGAGGCCGAAGACGCGTTCATCCGCCACATCGACCCGAAGATGAAGAAGCGCTGCATGCAGTGGGCCGAGATCGACGGCAAGAAGCGCCTCCTGGTCGGCGGCAAGGTCAACAAGTTCATCCCGAACCCCACGTTCGACCCCATCGCCGCCCCCGGCAGTCTCGAGGACTACTTCCGCGGCAAGAACGACGCCGGCGACATGGACCTCGGCAAGATGTTCGGCGACCTCTCGCCGATCTCCGAGCACCCCGCCTATCGCGATCGCGATGCCCGGCTGGCACTCATGGACGAACAGCGACTCGAGACGGTGCTGCTGTTCCCGACCATGGGCGTCGGCATGCAGGAGGCGCTCAAGAAGGACATCCCTGCCCTGCACGCCGCCTTCACCGCCTTCAACAGCTGGCTCGACGAGGACTGGGGCTTCGACCGCGGCGACGGCCGCATCTACGCGGCGCCGTTCCTGACCCTGGCCGACCCCGACCTCGCCGTGGCCGAACTCGACCGGGTCCTGGCGATGGGGGCCCGCATGGTGGTCACCGTGCCCGGGCCGGTTCCGACCGAGCACGGCTACCAGTCGCCGGGTATGCCCGACTACGACCCGATCTGGGCCCGACTGCAGGAGGCGGGCGTTCCCTACGCGATCCACGCCGGCCTGGGCGGCACCTCCCAGTACGGAAAGATCTGGGAACCACCCTCGGGCCAGTTCGAAGGATTCAAGCACTCGCCCTTCCCCGTGGTGGCCTTCGCCGATCGCACGATCGCCGACACCTTCGCCGCGATGATCTGCCACGGCGTGCTCGACCGTTTCCCCGACCTGCGCCTCGTGACCATCGAGAACGGGGCGATGTGGGTACCCGACCTGCTGCGTAACCTCCAGGCCGGCTACGGCAAGATGCCCTTCGGGTTCAAACGCCACCCGGTGGAAGCCTTCAAGGAGAACATCTGGGTCTCGCCGTTCTTCGAGGACGACATGGAGGCGCTCAAGGACGTCATCGGCATCGACCGGTTGCTCTTCGGCTCCGACTTCCCGCACGCGGAAGGACTCCCCGAACCGACCGACTACGTGAAGGACATCGCCGGGTTCACCG
>JAUIML010000033.1 GCA_030432715.1 Acidimicrobiia bacterium
CAAGTCAACGCTGTTCAAGATGATCATCGAGGCTGCGGAGCAGTCCGGCGACGCCGACGCCGCACCCGACAGCGGCACCCTGCGCATCGGCCCCACGGTCACGCTCGGCTATGTCGACCAGAACCGCACCCTCGATCCCGACAAGACCGTCTACGAGGAGATCACCGGCGGGGTCGACAACCTCGTGGTCGGTGGGCGCGAGATGCACGGGCGCGCCTACGTGGCATCGTTCAACTTCCGCGGCTCCGACCAGCAGAAGAAGGTCGGCACCCTCTCGGGCGGCGAACGCAACCGGGTCCACCTGGCCAAGGTGCTCAAGGAGGGCGCGAACGTGCTCCTCCTCGACGAGCCCACCAACGATCTCGATGTCGACACCCTGCGAGCCCTCGAGGACGCCGTCGAGGCCTACGCCGGCTGTGCCGTCATCATCAGCCATGATCGTTGGTTCCTCGACCGCGTGGCGACCCACATCCTCGCCTTCGAAGGCGACTCCCAGGTGCGCTGGTTCGAGGGCAACTTCACCGACTACGCCGACTACCGCAAGCGGGAGCACGGCGTCGACGCCATGCGCCCCCAGCGCATCAAGTACAAGCCGGTCTCCCGCAACTGAGGCTCGTGTTCCTCACGGCAGATCACGAAGGTCGCTTGCTCGATCGTCGATCATGGCATCCGGGGCTGTCACACCTCGTCCGTAGTGTGGGCTCATGTTGGACGGCGGAGTTGCGGAGATCGGGGATGTGCGCGAAGCGCTCGATCTCGCGTTGAAGGTCGACTTCCATGCCCTGTCTCCGGACGAACGCGACGGCGCCGTCGCCGACGTCGTCCGGCTCGAAGCCAAGATCGTCGCGCTTCGGTCCTGCGCGGTGCAGGCCTACGACGCCCGCCTCGACTACGGCCTCGAGGGGCACTGCTCGGCCACCGCCGGTATCCGTCACCGTTGCCGCATGTACGGCGGCGCCGCCGCCGGTGCAGTGTCGATGGCGCGAGCACTGGCCCGAATGCCGGGCACTGCGGCTGCGTTGGCGGCCGGTGCGATCACCGAGGCCCACGTCCGCCGGTTGATGCGGGCCGCGACGCGGCCGGAGTTCGCGGCAGCCGAGGAGATGTTGATCGAGCGGGCGTCGACCCGTTCGTACAGGTCGTGGGAACGGCGGGTCGCGTACTGGGAGCAGCAGGTCGATGAACGTCGGCAGGACCCCGACGATCCCGAGCCGGAGGACCTGCGCGAGAGCGCACGCGCCGCGCACGTCTCGAAGACGGTCTTCGATCTCACTCGCATCGATGCGTGGCTCGACCCGATCGCCGGCGACGCATTCCGCGAGGCACTACGCCGCATCGAGCAGGAGTTCTTCGACGCCGACTGGCAACTCGCCAAGGCCCAACACGGCGAGGCGGTCACGCGTGATCGACTGTGGCGGACCCCCGCCCAGCGACGAGCCGACGCGCTCGTGGAGATGGCGCGTCGGGCGACGACTGCTCCGGTCGGCGGCAAGCGACCCGAGCCACTCGTGATCATCCACACCGACGTCGACACCTTCGAGCGGGCATTGGCCCGCGTCATCGGCTGTGAGGCGCCGGAGCCGCTCCGCACCGAACGTCTCTGCGAGACCGACGACGGCACGGTCATCTCCCCGGCCCAGATGATCGAACAAGCCCTGCTGGGCCACGTCCGGAGGCTGGTGTACGAGTCACCGGGCGTGATCCTCGACTACGGCAGGTCACAACGCCTCTTCAAGGGAGCCCTGCGCCAAGCGATCCAGGCCCGTGACCGCGAGTGCGACCACCCCGGCTGCGAGATCCCCGCCCGCCGCTGTGACATCGACCATCTGGTCGAGTGGGACGACGGCGGCCGCACCACCCACCGCAACGCCAGGTGCCGCTGCAGCTACCACCACCGCAACCACAAACCCAGGCCCGGCTAATGATCACCGCGGAGACTCCGATAGTGAGGCATGGCCAAAGCCGCAACCAAGACCAAGTGGAAGAGCCGTGCGGTCACTCGCTTGATCGAGGCCGGCTCCATGACCGAGTGCTCGTACTGCGAGGAACGGGTCAAGTTCAAGGCGCGTGAGCGCCATCAACAGGTGATCTGCAACGTCTATGTGAACGGGGCATGGGATCGGGTGGAGCACTTCCACGAACCCTGCTACAACGAAGCCGGGCAGCCGTTCGGCGAACCCGTCGACTGAGCGCGACCGCCGCACGGCAGGCCCCCGCCGTCTCCTCGAGGGCAACGATCGCGAGCGCTGAGTCAGCCGAGCAACGCGATGACCATGGCGGCCATGGCGTCGGCATCGCCATCGGCCGGCACGAGGCGGAGTTCGGGGTCGATCGGCGCCTCGTAGGGGTCGTCGATTCCCGTGAACCCGGTGATCTCCCCGGCGCGGGCCTTGGCGTAGAGCCCCTTCACGTCTCGCTCCTCACACAGCTCGAGTGGCGTGTCGACGAACACCTCGTGGAAGGGGACGTCGGCGGCGGCGTGGAGGGCGCGGGCGTTGTCTCGGGCGGCGCGATAGGGCGACACGAGTGGGATCAACGCCACCACGCCGGCATCGGCGAAGAGCCGACCGACCTCGGCGACGCGTCGGACGTTCTCGTCGCGATCCTCGGCGGAGAAGCCCAGGTCGCCGTTGAGCCCCATGCGGATGTTGTCGCCGTCGAGCACGTAGCAGGGCCTCCCCTGCTCGAGCAGCGCCTTCTCGACCGCGGTGGCGACCGTCGACTTCCCCGAACCCGAGAGGCCGGTGAACCAGACCGTGGCGCCCCGATGACCGATCGCCTCCCAGCGTTCGGTCTGTGAGAGGTGGCCCGGATGCCAGACGACGTTGGGACTGCGGTCTCCCACCTAGGAGCTCTCGCCGAGGATCATGCCCGCACCGACGGTGACGTTGGTCGCCTCGTCGATGAGGATGAAACTGCCGGTCTCGCGATTGCGGCGGTACTCGTCGAAGAACAGAGGAGTCTGGGTACGCAACCGCACCCGCCCGATCTCGTTGAGCCCCAGCTCGATCGACTCCTCGTCGCGATGCAGGGTGTTGATGTCGAGGTGGTACTGCAGTTCCTTCACGATCGCCTTGGTCGTGCGGGTCGTGTGCTTGACCAGCAGCTTGCTTCCCTCGCCCAGGTTGGCCCGCTCGCTCATCCAGCAGATCATCGTGTCGATGTCCTGCGATGCAATCGGCTGGTTGTTGGGCCGACAGATCATGTCGCCCCGGGAGATGTCGATCTCGTCATTGAGTCGCACGGTGACCGCCATCGGCGCGAACGCCTCCTCGAGCGGACCGTCGAGCGTGTCGATCGACTTGATCGAGGACTGGAACCCCGAGGGCAGCACCGTGACCTCGTCGCCGGGCCGCAGGACGCCGCCCGCGATCGTGCCCGCATAGCCCCGATAGTCGTGGAACTCGTCGGACTGGGGGCGGATCACGTATTGCACGGGGAAGCGCGCATCGATGTGGTTGCGATCCGATGCGATGTGGACCTCTTCGAGATGGTGCAACAGCGACGGACCCTCGTACCAGGTCATGTTGGCCGAACGGTCGACGACGTTGTCGCCGTGCAGGGCCGACACCGGAATGAAGGTGAGATCGGTGATGTCGAGCTTGCTCGCGAAAGTACGGAACTCTTCCTTCACCTCCTCGAAGCGCTCCTGGTCGTAGTCGACGAGATCCATCTTGTTGACGGCGAGAACGAGATGCGGGATGCGCAGCAACGACGCGAGGAACGCGTGGCGCTTCGACTGCTCGAGCACGCCCTTGCGGGCATCGAGCAGCACGATCGCGAGGTCGGCCGTGGACGCGCCGGTGACCATGTTGCGCGTGTACTGGGTGTGGCCCGGGGTGTCGGCGATGATGAACTTGCGCTTGGGGGTGTGGAAGTAGCGGTAGGCCACATCGATGGTGATGCCCTGCTCGCGTTCGGCTCGCAGGCCGTCGGTCAGCAGGGCGAGATTGGTGTGCTCGGTGCCCATCTGGACCGAGGCGCGCTCGACGGCCTCCATCTGGTCTTCGAAGATCGTCTTCGTGTCGTAGAGCAGCCGACCGATGAGGGTGGACTTGCCGTCGTCGACCGAACCGGCGGTTGCGAATCGGAGCATCTCCATCAGAAGTACCCCTCCTTCTTGCGGTCTTCCATGGCGGCTTCCGAGACCCGATCATCGGCCCGGGTGGCACCGCGCTCGGTGATACGGGTGGCCGCGACCTCCTCGATGATCTTGTCGATGGTGTCGGCCGTGGACTCGACCGCACCGGTGCAGCTCATGTCGCCGACCGTGCGGTAGCGGACCGTCTCCATGAAGGGCTCCTCGTCGTCCATCAACGTGATGTAGGGCCCGGTGGACAGGAGCATGCCGTCGCGTTCGAAGACCTCACGCTGGTGTGAGAAGTAGACGTCGGGGATCTCGATCCCCTCTTCCTTGATGTACTGCCAGATGTCGAGCTCGGTGTAGTTCGAGATCGGGAACACCCGGATGTGTTCACCCTGCTTGATGCGGCCGTTGTAGAGGCTCCACAGCTCGGGGCGTTGGTTCTTGGGATCCCACTGGCCGAACTCGTCGCGGAAGGAGAACACCCGCTCCTTGGCCCGGGCCTTCTCCTCGTCGCGCCGGGCGCCACCGAAGAGCGCATCGAACCGATGCTCCTCGATGCCGTCGAGCAGGGCCGTCGTCTGCAGACGGTTGCGGCTCGCCCGCGGGCCGGTCTCCTCGACGACCTTGCCGGAGTCGATCGCCTCCTGTACCGACGCCACCACCAACCGGGCACCCAGCTCCTCGACCCTGCGGTCGCGGAACTCGATCACCTCCGGGAAGTTGTGACCGGTATCGACGTGCATCACCGGGAAGGGCAGCTTGGCCGGCCAGAACGCCTTCTCGGCGAGGCGCAACATCACGATGCTGTCCTTGCCGCCGGAGAACAGGAGGCACGGGTTCTCGAACTCGGCGGCCACTTCACGGAAGATGTGAATGGACTCGGCTTCGAGCTGTCGGAGGTGGGTCAGGTCATAGGCCATAGGCGTGCCCAATGTTACGGTCGCCCGCGACGAACCGGAAATGGGTCTGACGACTCAGTGCCCGAGCCCTTCGGAAACGAGAACCTTGCCAGATGCCTGCGACACCGCAAGACCATCAGATCGCCGCCGAGCTCGCCGAAGAGGCGGGGCGCCTGCTCGTCGAGCTCCGCGCCCGCCTCACGGCCGACGACACGCCTCCTGCAGTCCTCAAGGCCGAAGGCGATCGCCAGGCCCACGAACTCCTCATGGAGCGGCTGACCACCCTGCGACCCGGCGATGCCATCCTCTCCGAGGAAGGCAAGGACGACCTCGCCCGGCTCGATGCCGTGCGCACATGGATCGTCGATCCGCTCGACGGCACTCGTGAGTTCTCCGAGGTGCCGCGCTCCGACTGGGCGGTCCATGTCGCCCTGGTCGAGAACGAGCGGCCGATCGCCGGGGCCGTCGCCCTCCCGGCGCTCGACCTCGTCCTGTCGACGGGCAGCCCGGCGAAACTCTCGGCATCGCCCGCCGTGCCCCCGCGCATGATCGTCTCCCGGAGTCGGCCTCCGGCCGCGGCGACCCACGTGGCCGCGGCACTGGGGGCCGAGCTGGTCGAGATGGGTTCGGCCGGCGCCAAGACCATGGCCGTGATCCGCGGCGAGTGCGAGATCTACGCCCACTCGGGCGGCCAGTACGAATGGGACTCGTGCGCGCCGGTCGCCGTCGCAGCAGCCGCCGGCTGTCACGTGAGCCGTATCGACGGCAGCGAGCTTCGCTACAACCAGCGCGACCCCTACCTCCCCGACCTGCTCGTGTGCCGCCCCGAACTCGCCGACGCCGCCCTGGAGGCCCTCGCCTCGTTCGAGGGCTGACCGGCGCCCCATACTGAGGGAGTGACCGACTCCCCCCGGACGCTCGACCCCTGGAACGTCGACCCCGACACCATGCGCTGGCGCCGTGGCGTACCCGGGCTGCGACGAGCCACCCGCCGCCGGCTGCCGTCCCTGATCGCGCCGTCGCGCCGCCCTCCCGGCCGACGCGCCGTCACCGTCGTCCGCCATGTCGGCGGCGCGCTGGCGGCATGGGCGGTCACCGGCCGGCGTCGCGGCGGCACCGACTCGAAGGCCGACCTGTCGCGTCGCCTGCGGGAGGCGGCGGAGACACTGGGGCCGACCTACATCAAGCTCGGACAGATCATCTCGAGCGGAGAGGGCATCTTCCCCGCAGAACTGGTCGCGGAGTTCGTCAAGTGTCGCGATCAGGTCCCGCCCGAGGGGTTCCACATCGTTCGCGCGGTCGTCGAACGCGACCTCGGCGCCCCGCTCGAGTCGGTGTTCTCGTCGTTCGACCGGACACCGATCGCCGCCGCGTCGATCGCCCAGGTCCATGGGGCGACGCTCCGGGACGGCACCGAGGTGGTCGTGAAGGTACAGCGGCCATCAGTCGACGAGCTCGTCCACGACGACCTCCGGGTCATGGCCTGGCTCGCCCCGATGCTGGTCGGGCGGATTCCGATCACCGCCCTGGCCAACCCACCGGCGCTCGTCGAGGTGTTCGCCCACACGATCGGCGAAGAGCTCGACTTCCGGGTCGAGGCCGACAACATGCTCGACGTCGCCCGGGTGTTCGCCGAACTCGGACAGGACCAGTTCGTCATTCCCCGGCCCCACCCCGAACTCGTCACGCGGCGGGTGCTGGTCATGGAGCGCATCCACGGCTTCAACTTCGACGACCTCGATTCCTACGACCACCACGGCGTCGACACCCACGCGGTGGTCCGGGCCGGCATGATCGGGTTCATGGAGGGCGCCCTGATCCACGGGGTGTTCCACGGCGACCTCCACGGCGGCAACCTCTACGTGCTGCCAGACGGCCGCACTGCGCTCCTCGACTTCGGCATCACGGGTCGGATGAGCGAGCCGCGCCGACTCGCCTTCGTCCGCCTGCTGATCTCCGGGATGATGAACGACCCCATGGGCCAGCTCGCGGCGCTGCGCGACCTCGGAGCCCTCCCCGAGGACACCGACCTCCAGGTCGTGGCCGACGATCTCGGCATCCTCGGGGACCCCGTCGACCCGACGACCATGACCGCCGACGAACTCGTCGCCGAGCTCCAGCGGGTCATCAAGGCGCTCCTCGGCTACGGGGCCCGTATGCCGAAGGAGCTCATGCTCTTCGTCAAGAACATGGTGTTCCTCGACGGCGCGATCGCCCGCTTGGCCCCCGACCTCGACCTCTTCGCCGAGATCGCCCACATCGCCGCCTACTTCGCGACCACGCACGGGGAGAACCTCGCCTCCCAGGTCGGCATGAACCCCGAGGACTACGAGTTCGATCCCGACGGTGTGCGGGCCGCGTTCGGTGTCGACGACACGGTCGAGACGATGACCTACCGCGACCTCCAGGCCCGCCGTGAGCTGATCCGCGACCGGCTCCGCGCGCGGGGCTGACGCGCTCGCTACGTTCGCGCGTCTCGAAAGGAACCCCGATGCGCCTCGTCGTCGCCGAGTGCACCGTCGACTACGACGGTCGCCTCCAAGCCCATCTCCCCGCCGCGACGCGACTCGTGATGGTCAAGTCCGACGGCTGTGTGGCGGTCCACGCCGATGGCGGCGCCTACAAGCCGCTCAACTGGATGAACGCACCCAACCGCCTGATCGAGGATCGAGAGGAGGGGGTCTGGACCGTCACCAGTCCGAAGGGCGAGGTCCTCACGATCACCTTCCACGACATCATCAGCGACTCCACCCACGAGATGGGGGTCGACCCCGGGCTCCAGAAGGACGGGGTCGAAGCACACCTCCAGAAGCTCCTGGCCGACGACCCGACGTCGATCGCATCCGGACTGCGGCTCGTGCGGCGCGAGTACCCGACCGACATCGGACCCGTCGACCTGATGTGCCGCGACGCCGACGGGCTCGCCGTCGCGATCGAAGTGAAACGGCGGGGCGAGATCGACGGCGTCGAGCAACTGACCCGCTATCTCGAGTTCCTCAATCGCGACCCGATGCTGCGGCCGGTGCGGGGCATCTTCGTCGCCCAGGAGATCAAGCCCCAGGCGAAGGTCCTCGCCGGCGACCGCGACATCGGCTGCGTCGAGGTCGACTACGACGAGCTGCGGGGCATCGAGTCGCCCAACCTGAAGCTGTTCTGAACGGGCACACGGCTAGATTCGCCCCAGCCGTATGCGACTCATTCCCCCCATGAGGCCGTTCACCACGACCCGCGTCATCGTCATGCTGTTCGTCGTCGTCGCGGCGACCTTCGTGGGGCGTTTCGTGTGGGACGACGTGATCCGTGCCCACGACGTCCCCCGCGGGGTGACGGTGGCCGGTATCTCGATCGGCAACACCGATCGCGGCACGGCAACCGAACGCCTCGCACCACTCCGAGCCGTCGGCGACGCGACCGTCACCTTCGCCGGAGAGAGTCGGACGGAGTCGTTGACCGACTGGGGCGTCGTCCTCGACACCGACGCCACGGTCGATGCGGCCGCCGGCGCCCGGGGCGGATTCCCCCTCCGCGTCCTGCGCTGGGGAGCGGCAGTGGTGCGCGACCGGACCATCGAGCCGGTGTGGACGGTCGACCGGACGACCCTCGAGTCGCACTTCGGCACCGGGTCCGCCGATCCCGACGCGCTCGAGATCGAGCTCACCACGGCCACGATCCGCCTCGTCGACGGCCGGTTCGAGGCAGTGGCACCCGAATCGGTGCCGATTGCCGACGTCGACGCGCTCGAAGCGGCGCTGCTCGACGCCGTGGGCGCCGACGGGACCCCGGTCATCGAGGTTCCGGTGGCCGGAGAACGGCGGGTGGAAGGCGACCCGGGCCTGGCCGATGCCGCCAACCGGTTGACGGCACGATCGCTCGAGGTCCGCCTCGCCGGCCAGCTCGAGTCGCATGTGATCGAGCAGTCCACGCTGCGCGAGTGGCTCGTCGTCGGCGACGTCACGACCGAGGACGAGCTCACCTTCGATCCCGCCCGGGTGCAGGCCACCCTGCAGGAGATCTACCCGACGGTGGGCGTCGACGGCGTCGACGGCGTGCAGTTCGTGGTGGGCTTCGACGCCGAGCTGTACCTGCTGGGCGCACTGCCCGGAGCCGAATGTTGCGCGGCCGACAGCGCCGAGCGGCTCCTCGCCGCAGCGCGAGCCGGTCACGAAGCCGGCACCGACGACGCGATCATTGTCTTCCCCGTCGAGGCTCCTGATGCCGAGGGCTTGGCCTGGGCCGAGGATCTCGGCATCACCGAGCTCGTGGGCGAGTTCACCACCTACTTCACGCCGAATCAGACCCGCAACATCAACATCGCCCGCATCTCCGAGCTCACCCGCGGCGCGATCATCGAGCCGGGCGAGACGTTCTCCGTCAACGACTATGTCGGCCGCCGGACCATCGAGAACGGCTTCGTCTCCGCCGGCGTGATCAGCAACGGTGTGTTCAGCAGCTCGGTCGGGGGCGGCATCTCGCAGTACGCGACGACGTTGTTCAACGCGGCCTTCTTCGCCGGGCTCGACTTCGGCGAGTACCAGAGCCACTCGATCTACATCGATCGGTACCCGTTCGGCCGCGAGGCCACCGTCTCGTTCCCGGCCCCCGACCTTCAGATCGTCAACAACACGCCCTACGGGGTGCTCCTGTGGCCGACGACCACCGACGACTCCATCACGGTCCGCCTCTACTCGACGAAGTGGGTCGAGGGGGCCCAGACCGGACAGACCCAACGCACCGAGGGCACGTCGTGCACCCGCGTCACCACCGAACGCACCCGGACCTGGGTCGACGACGGGCACACGGAAGTCGACACGGTCACCGCCCGGTATCGCCCGGAGGGCATCAACTGCAACGGCACCTCCACCCGGCCGACCACCACGACGGTGCCGTCTTCCCCCACCTCGACCACGGTCCCGACCAGCGTTCCCTGACCGGGGCGTCCCTAGACTGCCGCCATGACCGGGGTACTCGCCGACGAGCGCATGAGCGATGTCGATGCGCTGGTCTGGAACGTCGAGCACCGACCCCGGAACCGCACGACGATCGCCGCGCTCGCCCGCTTCGCGGCGCCCCTCGATCCCGTCGAGCTACGGCACCGGGTCGACCGCGCCAGCCGCGTCCTCCCTCGGCTGCGGCAACGAGTGGCCATCGACCCGCGACCGACGGCCGCGCCGCGCTGGACGATCGATCCCGACTTCCGCGTGAGCTTCCATCTTCGGCCGGTCCGCCTCGAAGGCGGCGACGAGGGCCGCCTGATCGACCTGGTGCGGTCCCTGATCGTCCAGCCCTTCGACCGCTCGCGTCCCCTGTGGGAGTTCACCCACATCTCGGGTCTCGACGACGGTGGTGAGGCGTTGCTGCTGAAGTCCCACCACGCCGTCAGCGACGGCGTCGGCGGCGTGGAGATGATGCTCGAACTCTTCGACCTCCACCCGGAGGGCGAGCGAACCGCCCTCCCCCCACCGCTCGAGCCCGACGATCGCGCCGCGTCGCCATCGCCGAACGACGGGTTGGTCGCCGCGCTCGCCGGACTCCGGAACGCGCTCGACACGATCGCCGGTCCGCGGTCGTTCGCCGACGTCGTGCAGGACGCGCGCGGCGCCGGTGAGGTTCTCGGTTCCGCCGCTCGCATGTTCCGGCCCCGTCCCGCGGCCGGCGTGCCCTCTGCTCGTTCCGACGATCTCGAGGCCCGGTTCTTCTCGGTGCCCCTCGAGGACCTCCGGGCCGCCGGTCAACGGGTCGACGGCACCATCAACGACGCGTTCGTCAGCGCCGTCGCGATCGGGGTCGGCCTGCACTTCGACAGCGGGACGGAGGCGCCGCTGCGGGTCTCGGTGCCGCTCAACACCCGGGCGGGCGATGCCGTCGGTGGCAACCACTGGACGCCCGGACGCATCGACATCGACCTGCGCCTCGCCGATGACTGCGAGGTGCTCATGGCCGATGTCCGGCGCTCCATGCGGCGGACCCGATCCGAGCCGGCCCACATGCTCATGGGTCCGATTGCGTCGGGTCTGCGGTGCCTTCCGCCGGCGATCACCTCGGCAGCCTTCGCCTCGTTCAGCGCGGCGCTCGACGTCGCCGCCTCCAACGTTCCCGGCAGTCCCGTGCGGCTCCACCTGTGTGGCCGGCCGGTCGAGGCGATGATCCCCTTCGGGCCGCTCAGCGGTTGCGCCGTGAACGTCACGCTGCTCAGCCACGCCGGTACCGCCCACATCGGGGTGGTCTCCGACCCCGCTGCGGTGTCCGACGCCGATCGACTGCTCCACGATCTCCGACGCGGGTTCGACCGCGTGGTCGAGCGCGGCCGATGACGCGCCGCACCGAGACGCTCGTGGTGGGGGCCGGCCCGGCGGGCACCGCCGCCGCGACGATCCTGGCCCGGGCCGGCCGCGACGTGCTCGTGATCGACAAGGCCACGTTCCCACGCGACAAGTGTTGCGGCGACGGCCTCACTGCGCTGGCTCTGCGCGAACTCGAACGCCTCGACCTCTCCCCCGATGCCGTGACGTCGTGGCGAGTGGTCGACGACGTCGTCATCCGCTCACCGTCGGGCAAGGAGCGTCGCTACTCCCTCCCCGACGGCCCCGGATATCACGCCGCCGTCGCACGACGGCTCGACCTCGACGCCGCGCTCGTCGATGTGGCGAGGGAGTCAGGGGCTCGGATCGAGGAAGGCGTGGCATTCGCGCGGGCGACACCCAGCGACACCGGAGTCACCGTCGAACTCGACGGCCTCGGCACGGTCGAGGCCGAGCACCTCATCGCCGCGGACGGCATGTGGTCGCCCGTGCGAAAGTCGCTCGGCCTGACCGTCGAGGGCTATCGGGGCGAATGGCATGCCTTCCGTCAGTACTTCGAGAACGTCAGTCCCCGCGCCGGCAACGAACTCGTCGTCTGGTTCGAGAAGGACCTCCTGCCGGGGTACGCGTGGTCGTTCCCCCTCGCCGACGGCCGGGCCAACATCGGCTTCGGCATACAGCGGGGCGGCCATCACGCGGTGCGGGACATGAAGGCGCTGTGGCCCGATCTCCTCGCGCGCCCCCACATCCGCGACGTCCTCGGTCCCGATGCCCGACCGGAGGAGCCCCACAAGGCCTGGCCCATCCCGGCGAGAGTCGGACGGGTCCCCCTGTCGGGACCGCGCACGATGTTCGTCGGCGATGCCGCCGCCGTGACCGACCCGATGACCGGCGAGGGCATCGGCCAGGCGCTGGTCACCGGGCGACTCGCGGCCGAAGCGATTCTCGGCGGGGGCGACGCCCCTGCGGCCTACGAGCGGGAGACCCGACGCGAACTCGTGGCCGATGACCGGATGGCACGGCTGCTGATCCCCCTGCTCGGCCGGCCGCTGATCGCCCGCGGTGCCCTCAAGCTGACCGGGGCAACACCGTGGACCCGGCGCAACTTCGCCCGCTGGATGTTCGAGGACTACCCGCGAGCGATGATCGCCACCCCCCGACGCTGGCACCGCGGAATGCTCACCGGACCTGGCGCGTTACTCTTCGACTCCCATGGAGACCCGTCCGAGCGCGGCGCTCAAGCAACACGTTCCTGCACTCGACGGAATCCGCGCCGTCGGCATGGCCGCAATGCTCTTGTACCACGGGCAAGTCGGCAGCAAGGGCGCCTTCCTCGCCCTGTCCCAGTTCTTCACCCTGAGCGGCTTCCTCGTGATGTCGATCCTGCTGCGGCGAATGGACGACCCCGACGGTCTGCAGGTGCGCCGCTTCTGGGGACGGCGATACCGTCGACTTCTCCCTGCCTCGCTCCTCACCCTCGCCGGCGTACTGGTCTACGGCTTCACGCTGGCCACCGAGCAGCAGGTCGAGGGGCTCCGCACGTCGATCCCGGCTGCGCTCGGCCAGGTCGTGAACTGGCACTTCGTGCTCACCGACGCGTCGTACGTCGACCTCTTCTCGTCGCCGTCTCCGATCCAACACTTCTGGTCGCTGGCGATCGAGGAACAGTTCTACCTGCTGACCCCGATCCTGCTGCTGGGGGTGCTGAGGTTGAGCACGAACCCCCGGGTGCTCGCAATCGGGTTCGCGGTCGCGGCCGTCGCCTCGAGCGTCTGGATGTGGTGGCTGTTCGGGGACGGAGCCTCGATCGATCGCCTCTACTACGGCACCGACACGCGCGCCTCCGAGATGCTCCTCGGCTGTCTGCTGGCCATTCTCCTGCACCACTGGCGACCCTCCCTCCGACCGCAGGCGCAGCGCGCGCTCGGCCTGGCCGGCCTGCTCGCCTACGGCGTGAGCCTGTGGGCCTTCTTCTCGGTCTCCCTCACCGATGCACGCATGTATAGGGGCGGGTTCCTGGTGTTCTCGCTACTGACCTGCGTCGTCATCTTCAGCCTCGTCGAGGAGGTCGGCCCGACCCGCCGGGTTCTCGCCCTTCCGCCGCTCGCGGCACTCGGGCGGATCACGTACGGCATCTACCTGTTCCACTGGCCCCTGATGCTCACGCTGACGGAGGATCGAACCGGACTCGACGGATGGTGGCTCTTCTCCCTCCAGATCACGGTCACCGTCGTGCTGGCCGCGCTGTCGGCGAAGTTCTTCGAGGCACCGATCCGGTACGGCCGGGCCCAGCCGAGGGACTTCCGCTTCCCGATCGCGATCGGCGTGGCGGGCCTGGCCCTCGCGGTCGCGGGGCTGGCACTGCAGCTGCGCGACGTGGAGACCGAACTCGCCGGCCTCGGCGAAGCAGCCGGCGAGGCGCCGGTCGTCGGCGACCAGGGCCCCGTCCGCGTCGTCGCGATCGGCGACGACGCCGGACTCGCGTTCGTGACAGAAGAGCTCGAGCCTGCCGACGCCGGATCCGATCGCGTCGAGATCGTCGCCACGGCCTCGTTCGCCTGCATCGAGCCGACCAGCGAGTGCGGCGACACCCAACCGTGGACGAACCTCGTCGCGCAACACGATCCCGACATCGTCCTGCTGCACGTCAGCGCCTGGGAAGGCCGGGACCTGTTCGAACTCTCCGGCGCCGGCGATCTCGCCGAAACGACCGAATGGGCACGTGAGCGATTCGGCGTCTGGTTCGATGCCCTCGGCGCCAACGGCGCCACGATCGCCTGGGCCCGAGGCCCCGCGACGTTTGCCGATGGCGTCCGAGGGGCCCGCGATCCGTTCATCCTGGCGATGACGGAACTGACGTCGGGCCGGGCCAACGCACGCCGTTTGGGAGTGGTCGACGATCCCCAGCGCGCCCTCGACGACCTCGAGCTGTACGCCAGGAAGGATGCCGACACCAGGACCCGGGTCATGGTCGTCGGCGATTCCGTCTCCCGCACGATCGGCTGGGGACTCGAGCGCTGGGCGGATGCACGAGGCAGCGCGATCGTCTGGTCGGCAGGTACCGAGGGGTGCGGGGTCGCTCGCGGAGGGTTCTTCGTCGACACGAGCGGGCGGGAGACCGCGGTCCCCGCCCTGTGCGACTCCATCACCGATGCCTGGGCGAACCAGATCCGTGACTTCGACCCCGAACTCGTCATCGTGGTGTCGGGAGGTCCCGATTTCAGGGAGCGGCGGATCGAGGGGTGGCCCGAACGCCTGGAGCCCGGCGACGCCCGTTTCGACGACTATCTCGTGGACGAGTACGTGCGCGCAGTCGACGTTCTGAGCGCAGGCGGAGCGAACGTCACCTGGGTGATCCCTCCGTGCGCCACGGATGCCTTCGGGGTGTTCCGCGAACCGGACGGCGGCAACGCACTCGACATCGACCGAATCCGCTATGTCCGCGACGAGATCATTCCCCGCGTGGTCGACGTACGTGCCGATCTCGAGACGTTCGACCTCTACGAGGTCATGTGTCCCGACGATGTCGCCATCAACAGTGCGAGCGGGGTGGACAACATCCGCCCGGATGGCGTTCACTTCAGCTCCCCGGGATCCCTCTGGCTCGCTGAGACGATCGGCGATGCGCTCCTCTCCCGGCCGCAGTCATGACCGAGCTGCCCCCCGCGATCGACCGAATCGACGACCTGGTCGACGAATGGTGGGAGCGGCTGCGGGGTCGTCCCGCTCTCGATCGGCTGTACTACACGGCTTCCGAGGTCGCCGACTTCTCGCTCGTGTGGCACGCCCTCGGCGTGGTGCAGGCGATCATCGAGGACGACCCGAAGGTCGCCATCGGCCTCAGCGCCGCCCTCGGTGTCGAGTCGGCGCTGGTCAACGGTCCGGTGAAGTCGTTCTTCAAGCGCAGCCGTCCCGTCCAGGAGGTGGCTCGCCCGCACAACCTCCGGCAACCGCGGACGAGCAGCTTCCCCAGCGGCCACGCCTCGGCGGCGATGGTGGCCGCCGCGTTGCTGTCACGCCACGCGGGCGGCCGCGCCTGGTACGGACTCGCGGCGGTCGTCGCGACCAGTCGAGTCCACGTGCGGATCCACCACGCCTCCGACGTCGTCGGCGGCGCCCTCGTCGGGGCCGCGCTCGGCGCGGTCGCCCGCCGGGTCCTGGCCTAGTTGACGCCCGCCGGCTCGACCGCGGGGTCGGCCGGAACGAACGTGAGCAGGGAACGAAGATCGAGGAGAAGGTCGGCCACTTCTGCGGTCGCCACCAGGTCTCGTCGCATCATGTCGCCGAGACCGCGATCGATCACTGCGAGGGCTTCCTCGAGCTGGGCGCCGTTGAGGGCTTCCGTCATTCTCTTGGACCTCCGGGTCGGGTGGCTGATGAGGGCACCATAGTCGCGCGCGAACGCCCATCCGCGACGGTCGGGTGGGCCGAAAGTCCGCCAGAACCGAGAATTCGGTCCGTTCGGCCTACGCTCCGCCCATGGACGTCAACGATGCGGTCATCGTCGTCACCGACTCCCGGCGTCGCCGTCCGATGGCTGGGCAGCACGACGTATGACGCTCGACCCGGCGACGAACGCCGTCTACGAGGCGCACGCGAGGGAGTGGACGGACGCCCGAGCGGGCAAGTCGGTCGAGCTCGCGGAACGGCTCCGATCACGGGCCGGCACGGCGACGGCGCCGCTGCTCGATCTCGGCTGCGGCCCCGGCTACCTGACCGCCGCGCTCCCCGCGGGCAGCATCGGACTCGACCCGGCCGCCGCCATGCTCTCCCTCCTCCGCGAGCGGGTCGCCGACGCCCACCCGGTGCAGGGCGAGGCTGCGGCCCTCCCGTTCCGCACCGGGTCCCTCGGAGGGGCGGTGGTCAACGCCGTCTACGTCCACATCGACCGGCCCGAGTTGCCGATGGTCCTCCGCGAACTGCACCGGGTGCTGGCGGTCGGGGCCCCCGTCGAGCTCGGGATGTTCGGCGGCGACCAGGATCTCACCGAGATGACCGGCGGCGACTTCCGCGGCCGCCGCTTCTCGCTGTGGCAGGACGACCACCTGATCGACGTCGTGATCGGCGCCGGATTCTCGTTCGCCGGCCACCGACACGTCGACCGCGCCGAGACGGGCCACTGGCCGTATCTGCGCGCCTCCCTCACGCGGGCGCGGTCCCTTCCCGACACCGTCGGTCCCGGCATGCGTCTCCTGGTCTGCGGGCTCAACCCGAGCCTGCACTCGGCCGACCTCGGCGTCGGGTTCGGCCGAGCCGGCAACCGCTTCTGGCCGGCCGCGCTCGCCGCCGGGATCGTCACCGTCGATCGGGATCCGCACCATGCGTTGCGACACCACGGAGTCGGCATGACCGATCTCGTGAAACGGGCGACACCCCGCGCCGAAGAGATCACGACCGAGGAGTTCCGCGACGGCATGGCCCGTGTCGAGCGGCTCTGTGCGTGGCTCCGCCCCGCCGCCGTGTGCATGGTCGGACTCGCCGGGTGGCGGGCCGCCGTCGACCGCAAGGCGACCGCAGGCTGGCAGGACCGCCGCCTCGGCGACACTCCCGTCTACGTGATGCCGTCGACCAGCGGCCTCAACGCCCACGCGCAGCTCCCCGACCTCACCGAACACCTCCGGGCCGCCGCTGACTCATGACCGGGGCGCAAGCCCCTCGCCACTCACGATCGAGGTGCAAGCCCCTCGCCACTCACGATCGAGGCGCAAGCCCCTCGCCACCTCACGATCGAGGCGCAAGCCCCTCGATTGCCTCGTCGATGTCGACGCCGGGGAAGGGCATGAGCGCGATCGCGGGGCACGTGATGCCGTTGTCGACATAGCGCTGTAGATGGTCCCGGCACTCGTCGTAGCTGCCGTGCACGATCAGATCGTCGATCACGTGATCGGGGATCTTCTCCAACGACCCCTGCCGGTCGCCCGCCTCCCACTGCTCCCAGTGCTCACCGAGATCGTCGCCCCGTCCCATCCACTCGTGGAACGCCTTGTAGACGGGCACGTTGAGATACGCGGCCGCCGCGAACTTCCCGGTCGCCCGGGCCGACTCGGTGTCGGTGGTCGGCGCGACGAAGATCCGGGCCACCATCTCGGCGGTGGGGTTCTCGGCCCGCACCACCGCGGTCACCCGAGCCACGTTCTCGGCCGACAGCCAGTTGACGATCGCCCCGTCGGACTCCCGACCGGCCATCTTCAACATGCCTTCGCGCAACGCGGCCACGAGCACCGGCACCGGTTCCTCGGGCACGAGACCGAGGCGGAACCCCTTCACCGAGAACGAGTCGTAGTCCTCGGTGATCTTCTCGCCGGTCAGGGCCGCCTTCACGAACCGCACCATGTCGCGGGTCTGTTTGTAGGGCTCTTCGAAGGGCACGCCGTTCCAGCGCTCCACGATCACATTGGACGACGACCCGATCCCCAGCACGAAGCGGCCGGGGGCGGCCGACGCCATGCCCGCAGCCGACTGGGCCATCAGGGCCGGACCCCGGGTGTAGGCGGGCAGGATTGCCGTGCCGAGCCGCATGGAGGGGGCCCACACCGAACCGAGGGCCAAAGGCGTCAAGCCGTCGGCCCCCATCGCCTCCGCGGACCACAGGTCGGTGTAGCCGAGGGCCTCGAGCCGCTGGATCCGGTCTCGCTGGGCGTGAAGCGGCTGGCCGTCGAAGGGCACGGTCATGCCATAGCGCGGGGCGGGGAGTTCAGACATTCCGTGATCCTCTCACTACGGGCCGTGACTGTCACACCCCCTCGACAAGATGCAGACCATGACAAACCAGCTCCATCTCCTCACCCCCCACCGCAGCTGGCGCCTCGACCAGCGGACCAAGCAGCAGGGCCTCGACGGCGTCGCGGCGGCCCGCGCCGTACTCCGGGAATCGCGAATCCGAGCGCGCGAGGCCGCCCTGGCCGAGGGCGAGTCCCTGGAACTCCACGCCGACGCGGCCTGATCGCCGGTTCGAGTCGCCACACTGGTCATGGTGCGTCGACTCGTCCTCCTGCTCACGCTGTGGCTCGCCCTCGCGGCCTGCACCGACGACCCGGCGGCCACCGAGGGACCGGCGACGACAGCGGCCAACCCGACCACCCAGGCGCCGTCCGACAGACCGCTCGCAACGCTGCCCGACGACACCTCGCTCGAGCCCAACGCCATCGTCGATCGCATCGTCGACGGCGACACGCTGGTGGCGATCGTCGGCGGTCAGCGGGAACGGGTCCGGCTCCTCGGCATCGACACGCCCGAATCGGTGGCGGAGAACCGCCCCGACCAGTGCTACGGCAAGGAAGCCTCCGACTATCTCAGCGCCCTGCTGCCGGAGGGTGCCGAGATCACCCTGATCCTCGACGAAGAGGCCCGCGACCAGTACGACCGTCTGCTGGCCTACATCGTCCGCAGCAGCGACGACCTCTTCGTCAACCTCGACCTCATCGAACAGGGCTACGCCGGGGTTCTGATCTATGACCCCAACGACCACTACGAGTCGTTGTTCCGAGCCGCCGAACGCGACGCGATCGACGCCGGGACAGGGTTGTGGGGTGTGTGCGGCGGTCCCGACGTTCCACTCGAATAGACGGCTACCGTCCCTGGGGTGGAATCCCTCGCTGTCGCTCTCGGCCACGCGGCCGACGCCAAGCTGCTGATCCTCAGCGCCGACCAGCTCGGATCGACCCATGCCGCCACTGCCGGCGGCTTCACCGCCCTCCGCGAGGGCGCGGCGACCACCGGAACCGTGATGATGCCCGGGCCGTGGTCCCGCTATGCCGCCGACCGTCACGAGGGCGCCGATCTCGGCATCCACCTCACGCTCAACAGCCAGCTCGACTGCTACCGGTGGGGTCCGCTCACCGCCGCCCCGAGCCTGCTCGACGGCGACGGCGGCTTCCCGCGGACGGTCGACGACCTCTGGGACCATGCCGACCTCGACGAGGTCCGCCGCGAATGCCGGGCGCAGGTCGAGCGGGCCCGACTGTGGGGCTTCGACATCACCCACCTCGCCACCCATCTCGGCACCCTGCAACAGCGCCCCGAGTTCTTCGACGTGCTCATCGACATCGCCTACGACACCGAGCTCCCGGTCCGCCTCGAGGGGGCCGACGCCGAGGAGAAGGCCGGCTTCCCCTTCCGCCGCCTGGCCGGCGAAGAGGGCATCCTCATGCCCGACCACTTCACCCTCGTGCGGGGCGGAGCCCGCAACCACCTCGACGCCACGCTCGCGTCGTTGGACGCGGGCGTCACCGTGATCGCGTTCGAGCCCGCGATCGCGGCCGAGGAGATCCGGGCGATCGACCCCGACGCCACCCAGCGCATCGACGACCTCGCCGTGCTGACCGATCGCGGCCTCCCCGACCGGGTCGCCGCGGCCGGTGCGACCCTCCTCGGCTTCCGCGAGATCCGCGACCTGCAACGATCGCGCCGCTGAGGCCTCGCCGCCGCAGATTGGTCGACCGTCAGGTGGTGGTCGATGCCATGACCGGCGCCAAGGCCGCGATCGCAGCGAGCCTGACCGGCCGCAGCTCGAGCATCCATCGCTCGTGTGCGCCTTCGACCTTCGCCGCACCGTTCATGAAGGCGGCGTCGCCGCTCAGGTCACCGGCCAGGATCCGGAGCGCATCCGCGTACTTCAGGGAGATGACCACATCCGGATCGTCGGACTTGCCGGCGAGGACGGCCGTCGGACGGCCGTTCTCGATCGTCACACCGACGGTCACCTTGCCCGAAGGCGCTCCGGCGATCACGTAGTCGACGACCGCCGAAACGCCATCGATCTCCGGGAGCACCGCCAGCGCCTCTGTTGCGGCGGCCAGCCACTCGTCATCGAAGATCTCCATCAGGTGTGGGCCTCGCTGCGCAGACCGGTGAAGAGATCGGTCTCGATCTCTCCCTCGCGCACCGTGGCCCCGACACCCGCGACCGTGGCCAAGCGGAAGTCGTCGACCGGATAGATCCGCCGATCGACCTCGGGGGGCAGGCCGAACCAGAAGTCGGACTCGGGGTCGATCTGCGTGGCGTGGGCGAGGAGTCCGGCCCGACGGGCGTCGGTGAACCCCTCGATCGAGATCTTGGTGGTGATCTGGTGGTCCTGATCGGGCCGCTCGAACCATCGCGCGTCGTAGGGCGATTCGAGACCGAGCTCGACGAACGCGTCGTGGCGGGCCTGGATCCGGGCGCGAGACCAGCTGGAATAGTAGATCTTCGCGACCTGCCACGGCTCGCCGAGGTCGGGACGATGGGCCGGATCGGCGGCCCGGTCGACGGCGGGATGGGTGATGTCGTGGACGCGGAGGTGATCGGGATGCTGGTAGGCCCCCTGGTCGTCGGGATAGGTGATCACCACCTGGGGGCGTTCGGACCGCAGGATCGCCACGAGGCGGTCGACGGCCTCGTCGAGCGGCGCCATCGCGAAACAGTCGGGGTGCTCGTTCGATTCGGAGTCGGCCATGCCGGAATCCCGATACCCGAGCATGTGGACGACCTCGTAGCCGATGGCCGCCGCGGCCTCGTCGAGCTCACGACGACGCACCTCGCCGAGGTTGTCCCGCACTTCGGGTCGATCCATCGCCGGGTTGAGGATGTCGCCCTCCTCACCGCCCGTGCAGCAGACGAGCACCGTGCGCACACCCTCGGCGTGATACCGCGCCACGGTGCCGGCCCCTTTCGACGCTTCGTCGTCGGGGTGGGCGTGGATCGAGAGGAGGCAGAGCGGGGCATCCATCGCAGGGAACCTAATCGCAGGGGAGCTAACTGCCACCGACCGGCTCGAGTTCCATCTCACCGTCGCCGTCGGGGTCGACCAGGCGCCAGCCGCATCGCAGGGCCAGCAGCTCCCGACCCTCGTCGGGACCGCTGGCGATCAGCTCGTCGCCGGCCAGGAGACGCACCTGCCCCCCGGGTCGATAGAGGTACTGGCCGCCGCGAACGATCGCCAGCACACTGAAGCCCGGTTCGATGTTGAGCTGGAGTTCGGAGAGGCGGTTCTGATCGGCTTCGCTGCCGTCCGCCACGGGCAGCCGCACGACCACCTCGTCGCTGTCGCCGAGAGCGAGGCCGAGGATGGGGTGCACGTCCTCACGTTGCTCGA
>JAUIML010000034.1 GCA_030432715.1 Acidimicrobiia bacterium
GTAACCTCGCCTGGATACAGGACCGGCTCCGTCCGTCCGCCACCGTCGACGACCTCGACATCACGATCCGCGCCGACGCCCAGACCTCCGGCGGCCTGCTCTTCGGCGTCGATCCCGACCACACCGAACGTGTGCTCTCCTCACTGGACGAGAGCGGCCACGCCGCCGCCGCCATCGGTTCCGCCCAGCCGGGTTCCGGCCTGATCCACATCACGACGTGACATCAACTTCCCGACCCGAACGCCGACGGAGCGACATGCCCTCCCCCATCGTCACCGGCGCCGCGCCCATCACTTCCTCGGCGACCGGAGCCGCCGATGCCGAGACCGCACGCACCGTCCTCTCGGTGATCATGCCGGTCTACAACGAGGCGTCCACGTTGTCCGAAGTCGTCCAGCGAGTGCTGTCGCTCGACCTCGGGGTCGACCTCGACCTGATCGCGGTCGACGACGCGTCCGTCGATGGATCGGCCGAGATCCTGGCCGCGATCCCCGATCCCCGGCTCCGGGTCGCGACCCACGAGGTCAATCGGGGCAAGGGTGCCGCCATCCGGACCGGGCTCGACGCCGCCGCGGGCGACGTCGTCGTCATCCAGGACGCCGACCTCGAGTACGACCCCGCCCAGTGGGAGCAGTTGCTCGCGCCGATCCTGGCGGGCGAGGCCGACGTGGTCTACGGGAGCCGATTCCTCGGCGATGCCAAGGGAATGCGGCGCCGCAATCGGTGGGCCAACAAGGGACTCACGGCGATCACCCGCGTGCTGTTCGGCACCGGCATCACCGACATGGAGACCTGCTACAAGCTGATCCGCCGCGAACTCCTCGCCGACATCGAACTCGAAGCCAGCCGGTTCGACATCGAGCCCGAGATCACGGCTCGTCTCCTGCGCCGCGGGGTCACCATCCACGAGCTCCCCATCGCGTACGAGGCCCGCACCCACGACGACGGCAAGAAGATCGGTTGGTCCGACGGCGTTGCCGCAATCCGCACCCTGCTGAAATGGCGGCTCCGCCGCCACCCCTGACCGACCACCCTGATCCGAGACGCCGTCGGCGGCGCCTCGATCAGAACTTCGCGGCTGCGGTGAGCGTGCGGATGAGCGGCTCGAAGTGCTCGAGCGGCAGGGTGTCGTAGTCGGGATCGAACGCCTGCTGGTCCCAGTCGTCGGTGAACTCCTCGCACAGCGAGAACCACGACTCGTCGGCGAAGCGGTCACGCAGGTTCGTGGGCACCCCGAAGTGGTGGTAGTAGTGCTTGCCCTGGAAGTCCTGGTGGTGCTTGATCGACTGGTAGACGTCGTCTCGCACGTAGGGCTTGATCATCTCGGCGGAGATGGCGCCATGGTTGGGCACCGAGATGGCCTTGCCGATGTCGTGACACAGGGCGCCGAACACCATCTCCTCGTCGGCCCCGGCCCGCTCGGCCATGGTCGCCGTCTGGAGGCAGTGGGTGAGCTGGTCGGTGATGAAGCCGTCGCTGATGTGGGCGAGCGACTCGAGCAGCATGATGATCCGGTCGGCGACGCGACCCTGGTTGGCCGACGTGCGTTCGCCGATCAGGGCCCACTGCTCGGCCGTCGACTCGTCCATCCGCCGGAACGAATCGGGGCTGGCATCGACTTCGGTGGGCTCGGCGACGGTCATGTTCGGACGTCCTCTCTCGCGACGCCCCCAGGATACGACGAGCGTGTCGTCGGCGTCACGACCACGCTCTAGGGTCGCCCCATGCGTAGTGCCGACGCCGTCGTCATCGGAGGCGGGATCGCCGGGGTCTCGATGGCCGCGACCCTGGCCGGGCACGGTCTGCAGGTCGTGTTGTGCGAGAGGGAGCCGACGCTGGCGTTCCACACCACCGGCCGCTCCGCCGCGCAATACCTGAAGAACTACGGCAACGACGTGGTGCGGCGCCTCACGCTCGCCTCGGCGGCGTTCTTCTCGTCGGCCGGCGCCACGCCGCTCTGGGCGCCACGACCCTTCCTGCGCGTCGGTCGCGCCGACCACGCCGCCTCCCTTCGCGCCGACGCGGAGGCAGCGCGTGCCCTCGCGCCCACCACCGAGTACGTCGACGGCGACGGGGCGCGAGCGATCGTCCCTGCGCTACGAGCCGACATCGAGGGCGCGCTCTACGAGCCCGACTCGATGGAGCTCGACGTCGCCGCCATCCACCAGACCTACGTCACCCGGCTCCGCTCCGCCGACGGCAGCATCGTGACGTCGTCGCCGGTCGTCAGCCTCACGCGACACCGCAACTGGACGGTGGGCCTGGGTGACGGCGCGGTCATCGAGGCACCGATCGTGGTCAACGCCGCCGGCGCCTGGGGAGACCACGTGGCCGAGCTGGCCGGGGTCGCTCCGGTGCCGCTGCACCCCTGCCGGCGCACGGTTGCGATCGCAACGGTGCCCCCGCCGTGGACTTCGTCCTCATGGCCGCTCATCGCGTTCGAGAACGGCCAGGGCGGCATGGACGGCTACTGCAAGCCCGAAGGCGACGGCCTTCTCGTCTCCCCGGCCGACGAGACCCCGTCGGAGCCATGCGACGCCCGCCCCGAGGAGATCGACGTGGCCCGGGCGCTGGACGCACTCGACGAGTGGACCACGCTGGGGGCGCGCCACGTGCGGACGACCTGGGCCGGACTGCGCACGTTCGCCGCCGACCGTTCGCCGGTCGCCGGGTATGCCCCCGATGCCGACGGCTTCTTCTGGATGGTCGGGCAGGGCGGTTACGGCATCCAGATGGCTCCCGGCCTGGCGGTCGCCGCCGCCGCGCTGGCGGTCGACGGCGCGCTTCCCACCGCGATGGTCGATGCGGGCATCCGCGTGGCCGACCTCGAGCCCGGCCGGGCCGGCCTCGGTGGGCCGCTGTCGCCCGACCACTGAGCGGCGAAGCCACCCCAAAACGACGAACGCCGCCGACCCGAGGGCCGGCGGCGTTCGTGGAGTACGACCGGATCAGACCGGTCGGACGTTCTGGGCTTCTTCGCCCTTCCGGCCGGGAGCGACGTCGAACTCGACGAGCTGTCCCTCGTCGAGCGACTTGTAGCCGTCGCCCGCGATGTTGGAGAAGTGGACGAACACATCGGAGTCGCCTTCGCGCTCGATGAATCCGAATCCCTTTTCGGCGTTGAAGAACTTCACTTTGCCTTGCACAGCAGTCACATACTTTCTGAAAGAGCGAGTGCAATTCACCCGCTCACCCATGACGGTATGCCGTGCGCAGCGTTTTCCTCCTCTACGCCCGCGAATGATCAGGAGACGTTTCGGGTCATCGACTCGAAATCGAGGTCGAGATGCGAGCCGTCGGCCTCCCATCGATGGCGGGTGTCGAGGCGCTCGATGGTGCCCCACGGCGATTCGTGGCGGGGGAAGTCGGCAACCGGCCGCTCGAGGCCGTCGACCACGAGGGGGGCCTCCCAGCCGAACGACATCTCCCCGTTGCTGGGCGACAGCCAGCGCACGTCGACCTGGCCCTCACCGATGACTTCGGGCTCGTTCGCCGTGATCGCGGCGACGAAGTCGTCGAACGAGCGCTCGTCGACGGTGCCGACCTCGACGATCCAGACATTGTCCGCGCCGCCTTCGGCCAGCAGGTCGAAGGGCTGGGTCATGCCGTTGGTCGCGTGGATCTCCGGGTCGTAGACCCGCCACGAGGTCGGTCGTTGCGACCACAGCGCGATGTGGCCGCCGTTCTTCGTGCCGATCGTCCAGTTGCCGATCTGGCGCACCTCGTCGAAGTGGTCCTGCGGGAAGTAAGCGTGGGTGTAGTCGCGATAGCGAAACACGAGATCGAGGATCGGATCGGTGGTCCGGTCCCACAGGGGCGAGTAGATGTGGATCGCCGTCCGCTCGAACTGGGCGGTACGCGGCATCGACGCGTCGCCCGTCCAGTAGCCCGGCTCACCGCCGTCGTCACGCCATTCGGTCGACTCGGGCAGCCCGGTCATCGGATGGGTCGTGAACACCCGCGCCGTCGGGTCGATGGTGGCCTGCCAGATGTGGACCTGATCGCGCATCTGGCCCTTCCGGTGGTCGAGCACGCTCGCCAGACTCACCTGCGGACTCCGCCAGGCGTAGGTGTTGGCCTCGTCGAGACCGCCCAGGTTGAGGATCATGTAGTTGTCGAACACCCATTGTTCGATCTTCTCGACGTCACCGCCCTGCACGTCGCTGAGCTGCTTGACCTGTTCGAGTGCGTCGCTCTCCCAGAGCCGGTGTTCGTCGGCTTCGGCGGAACTCACCTCGGCCATCTGCCAGAGGCCGATGCCGCCGGTCGACCACCAGAACTCCATGTTCGCGGGATCCTTGAAGTCGTAGCCGAACGGCGCCTCGGGGGTGTCGCTGATCGGTTCACGCGAGTTGACGTGGATGCCGTGGCGCTCCCGCGTCACCGACACCTCGTCGGAGCGTCCGACCGCGATCGCGACGGCCGGGGGGCGGTAGCGCTCGGCGAGACAGAAGTAGGTCGCCGTGGTGCTGTCGACCGACACGTGCGGCGTGGGGGTACGACCGAAGAGGAGCTTGGCCACGTCGTACGTGTCCTCGTCCATCGCCTGCATCTTGTCCTTCTTGTAGGTCCGCCCGTGGGGAGCGACGTAGGCGCCCTGGTGGTAGTGGGTGGCCATGTCCATGAGACACAGGTCGAGGCACATGGCCGCGGCGTTGACGATCTCCTCGTCGTCGCTGAGTTCGACCAGCGACAGCAACGGGGTGACGTTCTTCGCCATGTAGACGTTGGAGTGCCACTCGAAGAAGCCGAACCGGGCCCGCTCGTGGATCCACTGCAGGATGTCGGGCCGGGCCCGTTCGGCGTGCTCGCGGCCGGTCAACCCGGTGATCTCGAACACTTCGTCGGGGAAGAACTGACCAGCCAACAGCTCGTTGGATCGGGTGATGATCAGATGGTTCTCCGACCAGTACCAGAGATGATCGACGCGGTCGTCGGGCAGCGGGTCGTCGTAGCGGTACCGATTGGCGATCACCCGCTGGGAGATCGCGTCGATCACGGCGGGATCGATCCGGGTCATGTCGGTGTCGCCCTGGCCGAGGGCGAGGATCCAGTTGAAGTACATGAACTGGAAGTCACGGGTGTCGCGCCACTCGTCGATCTGGGTCCACCGATCGGCGAACCCCTCCACGGTGACCGACCCGATGTCCCACGTGTAGGACGGATCGCGGCGGGCGGCGGCGAGCTGGACGGCCACCCCCGACGCCGAGCCGGGCCGCGGCGACGCCGAGGCGAAGGCCAGATAGTCGTCGACCTGCCCCTGGAAGAACGCCTCATCGACGAGACCGGGGGCACCCGGGGCCGGCAGGCCGGAAGACGCGGGCGGCATCACCGTCGTGGTGGCCGGCGGTCCCGTGGTCGTGGACCCCGGTGTCGTGGTGGTGCTGGTGGTCGGGGTCGCGTCGTCGCCCCCTCCCCCGCAGGCCGTCAACGCGGCCAGTGACGTGGCTCCGACGAGGAAGCGGCGGCGATCGATCATAGGGCGGTCTCCATGGCTCGGCTGGGGGCGGGCTCCGCGCGGTGTCGCCACAGCGAGAGTCCGAGGAAGACGAACATTGCAATCGAGCCCGAGGTGAACAGCAACTCGGGACCCTCCGCCTCGTAGAGCGCTCCGGCGGTGTAGGCGACGATGCCGGACACGAGGGTGCCCGTCGCGCTGAACAGCCCCTGCCCCGCGGCGAGCTGCTCCGGCGGCGTGGCGGTGGCGATGGCAACCTGGTTGGCCGGCATGGTGAAGGCATCGGCGATGGCGTGCACGAGGGACACGCCGAGGAGCACCCAGAGTGCGTCGAACCAGCCGTAGGCCAGCATGCAGACGGCGGCCGCGGCGATCGACCAGGTCACCACGGCCGCATGGCCACGGGTCTGGGCTGCCCGTCCGCCCGTCGGCGCCAGCAGGATCATCGGGATGGTGAAGACGCTGAGCGACACACCGATGAGCCACGTCTCGGCGCCGTTGTCGTCGAGGAGCAACGCCCAGGTGGCTTCGAAGTAGGCCACGGTGAGGAAGAAGGCGACGCCGGCGAACAGCGCCGACTGGATCCTCGGTACCCGTAGGAGAGGCAGGGTCGGACGCCGGACACCGTCGCTGGGCGGCGTCCGCAGATCGAGCCGCCCGACCCACGCGAGGAGCACGAGGTTCGCGGCCACGAGCACGAGGAAGGGCAGCCGGATTCCCCCGAGCTCCACCATCACCGCGGCGAGGGCCGGTCCGAGCACGAACCCGGTGATGTCGAACGCCGTCAGCCGGCCGAGCGTCGTTCCGACGGCATCCGGGTCACGCGTGATCAGGAGCCGACGCATCGCCGGGCTGACGGCCCCGGTGCTGAGGCCGAACACCACTCGCGAGCCGACGAACATCCAGAGTTGGTCCGCGACGATCATCCCGGCCATCCCGACGGCGGCGAGGGCGACCCCGAATCGGATCATCTGCGGGGTGCGACCCCGGTCGGCGAGCGGGGCGAGCCCGACCTGGGCCGCGAATCCGGCGAAGAACCCGGCAGACGCGATCAGCCCGAGCTCGCTCTCGCTGAACCCGAACTCGTTGCGGAACTCGGCCAGCAGGGTGAACACCGAGCCGTAGCCCATCGTGAGCACCGCGGTGACGGCGTAGTACGGGATGTTGGGGTCGGCGCGCAGCGCGACCGGGCCTCGGGTCACGGCACGACAGTACCGTTGAGGACTGGATCGAGCTGCACGGTGCTGGCGGCCCGGCGCTCAGCGAGCGGCGTCGGCCAGACCGGCGGCGACGCGTCCCAGGTCGTCGGCGAGCGATGTGAGCTGGGCGCGCACGTCGAGGAGCGTCTGCTGGAGTTCGTGCAGCTCCGGTGCGTCGCCGTCGGCCGGACTGACGCCGTGGCCCATGACCAGCCAACTGAGGCTGACACCGAGCAGGCCCGCCACCCGCACGAGGACGTTGCTCCGCGTCGCGAGTCGTCCTTCTTCCCACGCCGCGACCGTGACTTCGGTGACGCCGAGCTGGGCACCCAGTTCGGCCTGTGAGGTGCCGGCGAGCCGACGGGCCTCGGCGATCCGCCCCCCGATGTCGACCAGGGAGTCGTCGATCTCGCCCGCCGTCCCTTCATCGCGGGCGGCCAGATAGTCGCCGAGGTCGGACGGTTGGTCGAGCTCGTTGCTCATGGGTTCCTTTCGAAGTGCCGCATCGACCCTACCGGCGGGGCCCCATCGCGGAGACCCCGGACGCGCCGACGAACAACCCACGTTCGGACGCTTCGAGCGCACGATCGTCCACTTCCGCCGTCCGCGGCACGACTCGCTCGCTCGTTCGGGTCCCACCGACGATTGCCTCCGAAAACGGCGAGAATCCCTGCCGGAGCAGGGATTCTCAGGGGTCGGGCTGAGAGGATTTGAACCTCCGACCTTCGGTCCCCCAGACCGACGCGCTAACCAAGCTGCGCCACAGCCCGTGACGGAGGATGACGATACCGCGGTGAGGTGCCGGCGACACCGGGAATCAGTCGAAGATGCGCTCGAGGCGAGCCGCCGCGAACTCGACCCAGGCGTCGTCGCGCTCCTGTGGTTCGAGGTCGTAGACCGCGGCGGCGTTCGTCGACAGGATCTTCCGCTTCGACTCCAGGGTGAGCGGCGGGTAGCCGAACTCCTCCTGCATCCAGTCGGGGATCGTGAACGCCCGGAACGCGTCGATCAGCTGTTGTGGCGAGCCGTACCAGACCGAATCCGTGCCCCACAGGATGCGTTCGTCGCCGACCGCCAGCAGCAGCTTGCCGAGGAGATGAGCGGCTTCGACCGGCTTGCGGATCACGAGTTGCCAGGTCGAGCCGAGCTCGGCGTAGACGTTGCCGCCGGCACCGATGTCGTGCTCGGCCAACGAGGTGATCAGCGCGTCGACCCCGTCGCCGCCGTGCCGATGCGGGCCCTCCGTCCAGAGCGGTTCGTAGCCGGAGTGGTAGACGAGGAACGTGACGTCGCGGTGCCGCGCCGCAGCCGGTCCCACATCGTGGGGCGCCGCACCGACGGGGGCGGTGTCGGGCACCGGTCCCGAGATCCCCTTGTGCACCGCCACGAGCGGAGGGCCCACCTCGCCGACGCGGTCGAGGAAGGCCTCGCCGATCTCGTCGTCGAGGCGCCAGCCGCCGTCGTCACCGAAGAGCGGGTAGGCCTTCCATCCGGACGGGTCGCAGCGCTGCGCCCACTCCCCCATCCGCTCGAGCTCGCCGGGCAGGTTGGGATGGACGATGGCGTGGCTGCGGACCCGGCCGGGGCCGGCGATCTCGTCGACGAGGGCCCGGCAGCGGGCGACCTCGTCGTTGTCGATGACCCGGCCGTCGCCGATGCCCGGGGGCAGGGTGATGAGTGCAGCCGCGGTCTCGCTCTGCCCGAATACGAGGCTCGCCCACGTTGCGGGCGACAGCAGGCCGGGGTCGACCCCGGCACTCCAGCGTCGCTCGTCGGCGAATCCGAGAAACCACGACAACGCGTCGGCTGCGTGGCCGACGAACCGCCCGGGGTTGACCAGATGGGTCTGCACGTCGACCACCGGTGGCCCGTCGGCGTCATCGAGCGCAGCCGCCGCGGCGGCTCCGTCGCGTTCGGCGTCGTCGGGGACGGTGAAGAACCCGCCGCCGGACTCGGCGTCGAGGGCCCGAAGGGCGATCGCCGTGCCACACCGATCTTCGGCGAGGCGGGGCGGCGAGACCGATTGCTCGGCGGCGCGATCACGAACGGAGCGGGCCGCCCGGGCCGCGGCGCGGCGCTCGCCCGGCGACGGCGGCGGTGGGACGTATTCGTCGGTTCCGCGACGACGGAGCAGAGGAGGAAGCACGGCCATCGCCCGATTCTTGCCGAGTTCGGGGTGTGACGAATGGCGCAGACCGTCGGCGCGCCAACGACTACGGTCACCGCGTGTCCCCCACACCCGCAGAAGCGGCCGTCGACGAGCCCGCACCGGGCCTGATCACCCGCCCCGCCCTCCTCGCCAGCCGCCGCCCGAGGGCGACGCTCGCCGTGTGGGGCATCCTCATCGCCGTGGGCGTCTACGCCTACGTCTGGGCGCTCGACCGGGAGGGGTTCCCGCCGGTCAGCACACCGTTCGTCGAGATCGAGACCGACTACTTCGTGGACGACGTGGACCGCGTCGACGCCGAGATCGCCAGGCCGCTCTTCGAGGCGTTTCGCGACGTCGAAGGCGTTGGCCAGATCCAGACGTTCAGCCGGGCCAACCGCATGTTCGGGTTCATCGAGTTCGGCTCCGACTACGTGTCGAGCGAGGGCGTCGCCCTCCTCGAAGCCGCGCCCCCACCCGACCTTCCTCCCGGCGTCGAACTCAGCTTCGACCCGGTGGAGCCGACCAAGTTCGCCGATGTCTACGACCTGATCGTCACCATCGCCGGACCACCCGGCACCCCGGCCCGCGACCTCGAAGCCCAGGCCGACATCGCGGCGGCCGCACTGACCCGGCTCGACGAGGTCACCGACGCGGCCGCCCTCGACCTCTTCACCGAGGCCGTGAATCCCGAGACGGGCGCCACCGAGTCACGCCAGACCACCTTCAGCCGCTTCGCGGGCCCGGGCGACGACCGGTCGACCGAGGCCGTCGGGGTCGGTGTCGTGCGAAACGAGAACGCCGACATCGACACCCTCGACTTCAGCGACGCCGTGCAGGGCGCGATCGATGACGGGCTCGGGCTCGACCCGGGCTTCTCGGTCCTGATCGGTGCGGACTTCGCCAGCAGCGTGCGGCAGCAGCTCGCGTCGCTCACCAGCAACCTCCTCTTCGGCCTGATCGCCGTGGCCCTCGTGAGCCTCGTGCTCATCGGCTGGCGTACCGCGGTGCTCACCGCCGCCTTCATGGCGACGGTGATGCTCACTGCCCTCAGCGGACTCTGGTTGATCGGCTACAGCCTCAACACGACCACGCTCTTCGGGCTCATCCTCACCCTCGGACTCCTCGTCGACGACGCCATCGTCATCAGCGAATCGATCGATTCGAGTCGCGACCATCCGTCGGGGCCAGAACCCGAGGTGGGCGTCATCCGCACCGCGGTCGACCGTGTGGGTGCGGCATCGTTCGCCGGCACCCTCAGCACGCTCACCGTCTTCGCTCCCATGGCCTTCGTCAGCGGCATCCTCGGTGAGTTCATCCGGCCGATCCCCATCACGGTCATCCTCACCCTGGCCGTCTCGTTCGTGCTGTCGGTCACGCTGATCCCCACCCTCGGCCGGATCTTCATCCTGCGCGGGCAGGCCGGCAACAGTCCCGTCGTGCGTTTGCAGCGGCAACTGGCCCACGGCTTGGGTCGTCTCGCCGCCGCACCCGCCCGCGGCGGAGCCAAAGGCATCGGCATCGGCGCCGGCCTCATCGTGTTCGGCACGGTGGTGATCGTGCTCGGCATGGGCGCGGCCGGCCGGGTCGGGTTCAACATCTTCCCGCCGACCAAGGACTCCACCGCGCTGCAGGCGTCCATCGACTACGACGAGGGGTTGAGCATCGACGAGGCCCAGGCCCTCCAGGCGACGGTCGACGAGAAGGTCATCGCGGCCCTCGACGGCGAAGTCGAGCGCTACCAGGTGATCTTCGGCAGCGAGCGCGGCGCGGCCCTCTTCGTCGACCTCACTCCGATGGACACCCGCTCGGTGACCTCGCGAGGTCTCGTCGACGCGATCGAGGCGGCCACCGCCGACATCGACGGCGTCCGGTTCAGCGCCAACGCGGTCGACATCGGCCCGCCGCCCGAGGAGTTCCCGTTCCAGGTACAGGTGCGCTTCGCCCCCGACCGTCTCGCCGCCGCCGAGGAACTGGCCGACGAGGTGGCCGCCACGCTGCCGGGGCAGGTGCTCGACAAGAGCACCGGGGACGAGACCCGGATCGGGCTGGCCTTCGTCTCCACCGAGGGCCAGATTCGCCGCACGGACGACGAACGCGTGCTCGAGGTGCGGGCGAACTTCGACACCGACGACCTCTCGGCGAACCTCGCCGCCGCCGAAGAGCTCGTGGGCGACCTCTGGCCGGCGGCCGACCTCGAGGCCCGGGGGCTCGCCGCCGATGCCCTGAGCTTCGACTTCGGGTTCGAGTCCGACAACCAGGACGACTTCGCCAGCCTTCTCGTCGCGCTGCTCGTCGCCATCGCGCTGATGTTGCTGTTCCTGATGCTCCAGTTCCGGTCGCTGGTTCAGCCGATCCTGGTCTTCCTGGCCGTGCCGTTCTCGTTCTTCGGCGTGTTCACCCTGCTCGAACGGACCGACAACACGTTGAGCTTCTTCGTCACCGTCGGGTTCATCGCCCTGGTCGGCGTCGCCGTCAACAACACGATCCTGCTGGTCGACGCGGCCAACCAGGAACGGCGCGACGGGGCGACGGCGGCCGCGGCGATCCGGGTCGCGGTCGAGCGCCGGTACCGGCCCCTCGTGGTCACCACGGCGACCACCGTGGCCGGCCTGTTGCCACTCGCACTCAGCGACCCGTTCTGGGAGGCGTTGTGCTTCGTGCTGATCGGCGGCCTCGTCAGTTCGACGGTGCTCGTCCTCACCGTCTTCCCCGTGCTCTACCTGCTGGTCGAGGGCGCACGCGGGTGGGTCAACCCCCGGGTGCGGCGTCTCGTGGGCCGGAGCTGACGGCGACGCGTCAGGTGGCGGACGCGGCCGCGATGCTGCCGACGGCACCGTCGAGCAGCGCGTTGAATTCGTCGTCGCTCTGCTGCGCCGACAGACCTTCGGTGAGGGCCCGCGAGAAGCTCGCGATCATCCCGTGCTGGCGGGAAAGCCGTGCGTTGGACTCCTCACGGCTGTAGCCACCGGAGAGGGCGACGACCTTGAGCACCTTCGGATGGGCGATCACGTCTGCGTAGAAGCCGTCTTCCTCGGGGAGGGTGAGCTTCAGCATCACCTGCTGGCCGTCGGCGATCCCGTCGAGGTTGCGCAGAATGGCGGCCTTCAGAAGCGCCTCGGCCTCGGCCTTGGTCGCCGAGTTGATGTTGACCTCGGGCTCGATGATCGGCATCAGACCATGACCGAGGATCTGCTTGCCGACCTCGAACTGCTGGTCGACGACCGCGTCGACGCCGGCCTGGTTCGCCTCGTTGATCACCGAGCGCATCTTGGTGCCGAACACGCCCTTGGCGACCGCTCGTTCGCACAATGCGTCGAGGTCGGGCATCGGCTTCATCACCTGGGCGCCGTTCTCCTCGTCGGCGAGGCCCTTGTCGACCTTCAGGAAGGGCACGACGTTCTTGACCTTCCAGAGGTACTCGGCCGACCCCATGCCCTCGATCTCGCGGTCCATCGTCATCTCGAAGAGGATCGCGCCGAGCACCCGGTCGCCGTTGAAGCTGGGGCTGGTGACGATACGGGTACGCATCTCGTGGATGAGATCGAACATCGCCTCGTCGCCGTCGTAGGCGTCTTCCTCGATGCCGTAGAGCTTGAGCGCCTTCGGCGTGCTGCCGCCACTCTGGTCGAGGGCGGCGATGAAGCCGCTTTCGGTCTTGATCTTCTGGAGCATGTCCGCGTTCATGACCGCTGAGGATAGGCGAGTCGGCGGGAGAAGACCTGGGTCGGAAGGCCCGCTTCAGAAGAGCCGCAGCAGGCCCTCGATCGCCCGCCACAGCAGGTAGCCGGCCGCCGCGACCACGCCGACCCAGAAGTGCCACGGCGTCTTGTGGGGCTCATGGTCGACGCCCGGGGTTCCCTCGACGGGTTCGCCACAGTCGGGGCAGGTCCCGTCGGCGCTCAACGACGAGGGCGTCCAGTTCTTCTCACACGGCTCGCACCACGGCATCACGACGAGGCTAGAGCCGAAGCGGGCCGATCAATCGCGGCGGATGGCCATGATCGCCGTGTCGTCGTCGATGACGCCGCCGGCGTGGTCCTTCGCGGCATCGAGCAGCGCCTTGCACAGCACGTCGGGTGCGGCGTTGAGTTCCCGCTCGGCGGTCTTGATGATCCGCTCCTCGCCGAACAGCGACGCGCCGGCCCGGGCCTCGGCCAGGCCATCGGTGTACATGACCACGAGGTCGCCACTCTCCATGGGGATCTCCTTGGAGAAGTAGTGCGCCTTCGGGTCGAGCATGAGGAGCGGCCCGGTGGAGCGGAGCGGCGCGGTGCCCTCCTCCTGGAAGAGGAAGACGGCGGGGTGGCCCGCCGAGGCGTAGCGCAGCGTGCCGGCCTCGGTGTCGAACACGATCACGGCGGCCGAGATGAATTCCTCGTGGCGATCGCCGGCCGCGAGCTGGGCGTTGAGCTCTTCGAAGGCCTGCGCCGGGTCGCGGAACTGACGCAGGAACACCCGCAGCAGGTATTTGGCCTGGAAGGCCGTGATGGACGACTCGATGCCGTGTCCCGCGACATCGCCGATGACCGCAGCGACTCGGGTGGGGCCGACGCGATGGACGTCGAAGAAGTCGCCGGCCATCAGCCCTGAACCGGCCTGATAGACGCGCCCGATCTCGAATCCGCTGAAGTCCGGCACCTCTTCCGGCGCCAGACGGGCCGCCCAGGCCTTCGGTGCGAGCTGCTCCTGCTCCAGCGCTTCCCCGGCCCGGCGCTCGAGGTCGAAGCGGTTGCGGGCCATGCGAGCCTCGCGGCTCGAGCTCCGCGACCACCAGAGGCCCGCACCCGCGGGGATGAGCAGTACGCCGAACGCGGCGGTGGCCGAGTCGCCATCGCCGGCCACGGCCACGACCGCGGCGGCGACGGCCAGAAGGCCGTAGACCAGCGCAGTGTGGACTTCTTTGCGGTACGCCGCGAACGCGAGCGAATGAGCCTCGACGTCGACCGACGGGTCGCTGTCGACCAGCGCGACCAGCCGAAGGCGCAGACGAGCGGATTGGGCGTAGACACCGGCGGTTGCGGCGGCAACGACGGCGAGAATGCCGAGAACGATGGTGCTCATCGGGCCTCCTCGGGAATCGGCGGGCTCAGGGAATGGTAGCGGTCAGTCACTGCGCTTTCGGACGCGAAGCTTGATCGGGGTCGATCCGAGCGAGAACGCCTCCCGGAGCGACCGTTCGAGGTATCGCATGTAGGTCGTCGGCACTTCACGGTTCGCGAACAAGGTGAACGTGGGCGGATCGGTCGCCCCCTGGGTGGCGTAGAGCACCCTCGCGCCGTGGGGTGCGGGCTGTGCGGCCTGGGCGGCGCGGATCACCTTGTTCACCTCACGGGTCGGAATTCGGGTCCGGTACTCCCCCACGGCCGTCTGGAGGGCCGGCCAGAGCCGATTCACTCCCTTTCCGGTGAGCGCGCTGATCCGCAACACGGGGGGATCGGCCAGGAACGCGAGCTTCCGTTCGACGTCTTCACCGACCTTCTCGCGCTCCGCGGTGCTCAACAACTCCCACTTGTTGAGCAGCACGACGATCGGGCAACCGGCGCCGTCGACCCGCTCGGCCAACCGCTGGTCCTGGTGGGTGACGCCGACGGTGGCGTCGATCACGAGCAGCGCGACGTCGGACTTGTCGACGGCTTTCAAGGCCCGCACCGTCGAGTAGTACTCCGTGTCCTCGTCGATCCTCGCCTTGCGGCGCATCCCGGCGGTGTCGACGAACCGAATGGGCCCACGGTCGGTCTCGACGATCGTGTCGATGGCGTCGCGGGTCGTACCGGGCCGGTCGTGCACGACCGAACGTTCCTCACCGATCAGCCGGTTGAAGAGCGTCGACTTCCCCACATTGGGGCGCCCGACGAGACTGACCGAGTACATGCGCTCGTCGTCGGCGTCGAGCATCTCGTCGGGCTCGATCTCGTCGCTGCCCTCCGGGAGGAGGGCCACGAGCGCGTCGAGGAGGTCGCCGGTGCCTCGCCCATGCAGCGCGCTGACCGGGAAGGGGTCGCCCATCCCCAGCCCGAGCAGCTCCCACACGGCGGCCTCGTGACTCGCATCGTCGACCTTGTTGGCGACGACCAGCACCGGGACCGGTGAGCGCCGCAGCAGGTTGGCGACCTGCTCGTCGTCGGGCGTGACCCCGACACTGGAGTCGAGCACGAGGAGGACGACGTCCGCCTCCCTCATCGCCTGCTCGCTCTGGGCGGTCACCTTGTCATCGAGGGCGTCGCCGTCGGCCATCCATCCGCCGGTGTCGAGCAGGCGGAAGTGGTGGCCGAGCCATTCGCACTCGACCTCCTTGCGGTCGCGGGTGACGCCGGGGCGTTCTTCGACGATCGCCTCACGGCGCCCGAGAATGCGGTTCACCAGCGTCGACTTGCCCACATTGGGTCGGCCGACGATGGCGACGAGGGGCTTGCTCATCGCTGGACCTCCAGGGCCCGGCGCAGCGCAGCGCCATCGGTGGGGATGATCTCGACCGGCCGGGGCAGGTCGGCCGGCGTCATGCCGTCGAGGAAGACCCCTCGACTCAGGCACACGTCGGGGAGCACGTAGCGGTGCCCTTCGGGCTCGTCGGCCAGCACGCGGGCGAGGTCTTCGCCGACGATCAGGCCGGTGACGCCGATGTTGCCCCCGAAGTAGTGGTTGGGCACCGGGATGACCCGCACGTCGTCGCGCTCGGTCGAAGCGACGAGCGGCTCGAGCACCGGCGCGCCGAGCGTTCCGGTCAACACGCCGACGGGCGCGTTGCGGCGCGGCGACAGCGACACCGGGGCCGGACGCGGTGCGCCACTGGCGACCGCCTGGGCCGGCGAATCGGTGCGTGGGGCCCGATACCCCTCCGCCGGGGCACCGTCGACCCAGGCGAAGAAGCCGGATTGGGTTCCGGTCGGTTCGGTGGCCGGATCGAAGAACTCCCGCTCGAGCGTGCGCGCCATCCCGATGCCGTCCTCGTGCATCGGGAAGTCGCCGTAGACGTCGGCCGGCGGGAAGTCGCGTCCGGCGAGCAGGTAGTACTCGTCGGCCGCGAACACCACCCGGCGACCGACGGCCTCGAGGAAGGTCGATTGCCACCGTTCGACGATGTCGACCACGCGTTCGGCTTCGGCCCGGGTGTGGGCCCGCATGCGGGCCTGGGCGTTGAACTGGGAGATGCCGAGCGGCACGACACACACGGTGGCGAGCTCGGAGAACCGTTCGAGCACCCCCGCGAGGGTGTCGTCGAGCACGTCGCCGTCGTTGAGTCCCGGACAGACGACCACCTGGCCGTGGACCTCGATGTCGGCGTCGAGAAGGGCCCGGAGCCAGCGCAGCGACACCGCACCGCGACGGTTGCGGAGGATGTCGGCCCGGATCTCGGGATCGGTGGCATGGATCGACACGTGGAGCGGCGACAGGCGCTCGGTGATCACCCGTTCGAGATCGAGCTCGGTGAAGCGGGTGAGGGTGGTGAAGTTGCCGTAGAGGAACGACAGCCGGTAATCGTCGTCCTTCAGGTACAGCGAGCGTCGCATCCCCTTGGGCAGCTGGTGGATGAAGCAGAACTCGCAATGGTTGTCGCAGGTCTGGACCTTGTCGAACACCGCGGCGTGCACCTCGACGCCGAGCGGCTCGCCGTCGGCCTTGTGGACCACCGTCTCGATGCGCTCGCCGGCGCGGTCGATCGAGAGGCTGATCTCCGGCTCGTCGGTCAGCAACTGCCAGCGAATGACGTCGCGCGGCACCTCGCCCCCGATCGCCCGGATCTCGTCGTCGGGGCGGAGACCGGCCCGCGCCGCCGGCGAACCCGGCTCGACCGCAACGACTCGGGGCGACGACATCTCGCAAGGCTACCGGCCCGGCCCCGTTCGTCCCGGATGACGGGTGCCACGCCGACGATTGCACATGGATATGTTTCATGCTATTTCATAGCCCATGAGTTGTTCTTGCCCGTTTCTGTCGGAGATCGAGTGGTGAGTGGGATCACGGTCACCCGAGAGGGCGACGAGCTCGTCGCCGTGAAACGGGCGGACCCCGCCGACGCGGCAGCGGTCCGCGCCGAAGCCGCCGTCCTCCAACGCATCGACCATCCCGGCGTCGTGTCGCTGGTCTCCTTTGCCGACGGCGACATTCCCGAACTGCGCACCCGCTACGTCGGCACCGAGACCTGGGCCCGGACCGTGCCCTCGACCGACGCTGCGGCCCGACGCGGTCTCGCAATCGTCGCCGCAACGGTCGCCGACCTCCACGACCTCGACATCGCCCACGGCGCGCTCACGCCCGATCACGTGATCGTCGACCCCGACGGCCGGCCGGTTCTCTGCGGACTGGGGCGGGCCCCGGAATGCGACGCCGCCGCCGAACTGGCCGACCGCCTCGCCTTCGCCGACCTGGTCCGCGTCGTCACCGATCATCTGGAACCGGCCTCGTCCCACCCCTTCGACGAGCTCGTCGACGGGATCGCCGCCGGCCAGACCACGATGCGAGGCGCGGCCGAGACACTCGCCTCGTTCGACCGGGAAGGAGCCGATCCGGCCGCCAGGGGCACGCGACGTCGTCTGATCGCCGTGCCGGCCGGGATCGCCGCCGCCGCCGTCGCCGTTGCCGTGCTCGTCGTGGGCCGCGACGGCGCCGGCCCGAGCGACCCGGTCGACGCCGCGCCGGCCGAACTCGTCACCCCGACGACGGCGAGCGTGATGATCGCCCCGCCGACCACCAGCCGAGCCCTCCCCCCGTCTCCGAGCCCACCGTCCTCGATCCCCGAGGCGACGGCGCCGTTCTCGGGCAACGAGTTCGTGCACGAGGGGCGCCGCTACGGACTGGGCACGAGCGGCGACATCACCGTGATCGGCGACTGGAACTGCGACGGCATCGCCACACCGGCGCTTCTCCAGCCCGGCCCCGGACTGGTCGCCGTCTTCGAGTCGTGGCCCGAGCCCGGCGCCAGCATCGCGCCGACGGCCACGGCGTCGGTGCCCGACGCGATCGACCTCGAACGGGTCGACCACGAGGATTGCCACCGGCTCCGCATCATCGAGCCCGACGGCTCCCGCTTCTTCACTCCGGAGACCTGATGGCGACCACCGCGACGACACCGATCTCACCCCCGGCTGCGCCCGACGGGCGCCGCCTGGCCCTGCTCGCCGGCACCGCGACCGCGGCCGGTGCCGCGCTCCTCGCCGTTCCCCTCGGTCGGCCCCCCACCCGACCAGCGGCACTCGCCGCCTGGTGGGACCACGTCGGGACCGCCGAGGCGGCGATGTCGTTGCTCCGGATGGCCGGATTGGTCGGTGTCGCCTGGTTGTGGGTCGTGGTGGCCCTCGGCGCCGCCGCCACATCCCGGCGCGGGCTCGCGGTCGAGGCTTGGCATCGCTGCACCCCGATCGGGATCCGTCGAGCCCTACTGGCTGCGGCGTGCACCATCTCGGCCTCGAGCCCGACCGGGGCGCTGGGGCTGGAGGGCGACGTCGACATGGCCGTACCCGTCCTGCACGATCTCGGGCCGGACGAGGGTGACGAGCCACCCGCTCTTCCCCTCCTCGTCGACCTCGGACCCGACGACGAGCCCGCCTCCGCACCGGCGCGAGAGGAGACCTCGCCGGTCACGGCCGGCGGCGCCACCGCGACCACCGTCACCGCCACCGCCGGTGACGACGTCTGGCTGGTCGAACGGGGCGACCATCTGTGGCGAATCGCCGAGGCGACCCTCGTCGACCGCGGCGAACCCGCCGACGAGGCCCACGTCCACCGCTACTGGCGGACCCTCATCGACCACAACCACAACACGATCGGGCCCGATCCCGATCTCATCCACCCGGGAACCGTGATCCGGCTCCCGTGACGCTTCAGGGTTGGTAGCTCAATCCGAGATCGTGGAGCCGGGGGCCGGCACCGTCGACGCCGGTGCCGAGGATGGCTGCGAGCGCCTGGAGGTCGTTGGCCCGGATGGTGAGTACCCGGCCGTTGAAGTCCTGGCGTTGCACCTGGATCATCGTCAGGTAGCGGTTGAGCATCTCGGCCTCGGGGCCCGACAGCTTCTCGAGGCGGGTGAGGTCGATGGTGATCGATTCGCCCTCTCGTCGGGTGGGACGGTCGGTGAGGTCGATGACGGTGTCGGTGGGCGGCACGAGCCCGAAGCTCGGGCCGATGTCGGCCGGCAGCAGCTGGTCGACGGGCACGTTGTAGAAGCGGGCCAGCCGCTGGAGGCGCGGCACGGAGATCGCCCGCTCCCCCCGCTCGTACGCGCCGAGCACCGAGGCCTTGAACTCCTGGGTCGACGCGGCCTCCACCTCCTGGAGCGAGAGCCGCTTCTGGCGGCGGATCGCGCGCAGGCGCTCGCCGACGCGCTTGCTGTACTCCTGCGCCATGTTCGTTTCTGACATCTCGCCTCTACCCTTCCCCGCACGGCAGTGGTACCCACGTCCAGAGACCGCGTGGTTACGCACCGTGAACGGCGACCCTAGGCCATTCGGCCCAGACGGTGCAATGTCCGCCGTCGGACCGTGCTCAGCGTGCGCTGGTGCGCGCCGCCGCGAGCAGGACCCCGGCCGCGATCGCCGCCGTCTCCGCCCGCAGGACCGGCTCGGCCAGCCGCACCCGGGGCAGGCCGGCTCCCGCTTCGGCGTCGCTCCAGCCACCCTCGGGGCCGACCATCACCAGCGGCCGCGCCAGGTCGACCACTCCCCCGGTGCGGTCGGCGAGGCACGCCTCGGGATCGGCCGCCACCCGGGCGAACGTCGTGGGCGCCTCGACGGTGGGAAGCCACGCACGTCGGCATTGCATGACGGCCTCGCGGGCGACCCGCACCAGACGCTCGTGGTGCCGACGCGCCTTGTCGTCGTCCCAGCGAACGACCGAGCGCTCGGCGGTGAAGGGCACGATGCGGTCGACCCCGAGCTCGGTCAGCTTCTGCACCACGAGTTCGGGCCGGCCCCCCTTGATCAGGGCGAACGCCACGCCGATGCGAGGCGCGGCTTCGGCGACGCGAAACACCCGGTCGACCGGTTCGGGTTCGGCGCCGAGACGACAGGGTCGCCAGTTGCCCGCCCCGTCGCCGACCGTCAGAGGGTCGCCGACCCGGACGCGCAACACCCGCTCGAGATGATGGCGGTCGTCGGGACCCAGCGACGGGGCGTCGACCGACTCGACGAGGACGTGGGGGCCGTGCGATCCGTCGGGTGCCGGATCCGGCCCGGTCATGTGAACGCGGACTTGATCCGCGAGAAGAGCCCCTGATCGGGTTCGGCGACGGCCTCGCCCCGCAGCTCGGCCAACCGGCGCAGGAGCGATTCCTGCTCTTCGTCGACATCGTCGGGCACCTCGACCACCACGTTGACGCGGAGATCGCCGCGGCCGCGACCGCGGACGTGGGGAATGCCCCGACCCCGGAGGCGGAACGTCGTGCCCGACTCGGTGCCGCGCGGCACGACGAGATCCTCGGGTCCGTCGAGCGTGTCGTATTCGATGTGGGCACCGAGCGTCGCCTGGGTGAAGGGCACGTGCAGTTCGTGGACGAGGTCGTCGCCGTCGCGCCGGAACGTGGGGTGGGGACGGACCCGCACGTGGACGTAGAGGTCACCGTTGCTGCCACCGCGCGCGCCGGCCGCCCCGCGACCCGTCAGGCGCAGGGTCGATCCGTCGTCGACACCGGCCGGCACCTCGACCGAGTAGGTGCGCTTCTCGATCGTGCGGCCCTGCCCCTCGCACATGCCACACGGTGTCTCGATCGTCTCGCCGAGACCGCCGCAGGACGGGCATGCGGTGGCGGTGACCATCTGGCCGAGGACCGACTGACGGACCCGGCGGACCTGGCCGGCGCCGCCGCACTCCCCGCACGTGCTCGGCGAGGTGCCCACCGCAGCGCCCGAACCGTCGCAGGGTTCGCAGCGCACGGCCGTGCGAATCGTGACCTCGCGCTCGCCGCCGAAGACCACGTCCTCGAGGTCGAGATCGACATGCGTCTCGAGGTCTTCGCCGCGTGGCGGCCCGCTGCGGCCGCCCCCGCCACCGAAGCCCATGTTGCCGCCGAAGAACGCCTCGAAGATGTCGCCGAAACCACCGGCGAAGTCGGCGCCCTGCGGCTGGTCGGTGCCGAAGCGGTCGTAGCGGCTTCGACGTTCGGCGTCGGACAGGACCTCGTAGGCCGAGCCGATCTCCTTGAACCGGGCTTCGGCCTCGACATCGCCGGGGTTGAGGTCGGGGTGGTACTTGCGCGCCAGCTTCTTGTAGGCCCGCTTGATCTCTTCGTCGGTCGCGCTCGGGTCGACGCCGAGCGTTTCGTAGTGGTCAGCCATCAGCCCTCGCTCAGCACGTTACCGAGACGGTTGCTCACCACGGCGACCGCGGCGAGGGCTTGCGAGTAGTTCATGCGGGTGGGACCCAGGACGCCGATGGTGCCGGCCGCCTCACCCTCGACCTCGTAGGGGGCGACCACGATCGAACACTCGGCGAGCGGCTCCACGCCGGTCTCCTCACCGATCGCGACCCGCAGCCCCCGGTCGAGGACATCGCTGATCAGCGACACGACGACGATCTGCTGCTCGG
>JAUIML010000286.1 GCA_030432715.1 Acidimicrobiia bacterium
GACCGGTCGGTGTAGCGGCGACCACCGTCGTCGCTGCGTCGGGGCCGAACCGCAGCATCACGCCGAGGCGGCTTCCATGACGTCGTCAGGGGCGTCCATGTTGCCGTGCACGTCCTGGACGTCGTCGAGGTCGTCGAGCAGATCCATCAGGTTGATGAGCTTCTTGACGTCGCTCACGTCGGTCATCTCGACCGTCGACGTCGGGAGCATCACGAGATCGGCCGACTCGACCGCGATGCCGGCATCGTCGAGCGCGTCGCGCACGGCGTTGAGATCCGTGGGTTGCGACGTGACCCGCCACATCTCGTCCTCGTCGACGATGTCTTCGGCGCCGGCGTCGAGGGCGACCAGCATGAGGTCGTCCTCCTCGACGGAGCGAGGCACGAGCACCACGCCCTTGCGTTCGAACTGCCAGGCCACGGCGCCGGGCTCGGCCAGCGAGCCACCGTTCTTCGACAGGGTCGACCTGATGTCGCCGGAGGTGCGGTTGCGATTGTCGGTGAGACATTCGATGAGCAGGGCGACACCACCCGGGGCGTAGCCCTCGTAGGTCACCGTCTCGTAGTTGACGCCCTCGAGCTCGCCGGTGCCCCGCTTGACGGCACGCTCTATGGTGTCGAGGGGCACGCTGTTGTCGCGCGCCTTCTGGAACATGGTGCGCAGGGTGGGGTTCGATTCGAGATCACCGCCGCCGGTGCGGGCGGCCACCTCCACCTGCTTGATCAGCTTCGCGAAGAGCTTGCCGCGTTTTGCGTCGGCGGCGCCCTTCTTGTGCTTGATCGTTGCCCACTTGGAATGACCACTCATGCGACTGAATGTAGCGGTCGCTGCCGACTCCAGGTCAGCTCACCCGTCGGAACGTGTTGACGTAGTCGATCCGGAGCTGGGGGTGCCAGGCCCAGGCCCGGTACTCCTCGGACCCGGTGCCACCCAGACGATCGGCGACTCGGGGGGTCATGGCCTGGAAGGCGGCCTCGGGGTCATCGGTGTGCATCTCGTAGAAGTGCAGGAACCGCGGACCGGTGGTCGCCGTGTTGGCGTAGGGGGTGATCATCCGGAAGCCGGGCACGGCAGCCTCGGCGATGTGGCGGATGTGGACGAAGTCGCCCCAGTCCCTCAGCACCTGGGCCTGCGCCGGATCCTTCGGAGAGATCAGCACGAGCTGGAGGCCGTTGGTCGCCTCGCCGGTGAGGGACCCCTGGCCGGGGCGGGGCGTGCGTTCGAACGTGAGCGAGCCGCGCCGGGCGGGGTGGGCCGGCGGTTCTCGCGCCGGGTCCTCGACGACCACCAGCGTGTCGAACTCGGGAAGCGTCCGGGGAAGGTCGGTGCGGTCACGGTTCACGTTGGTGAACACGTGGCCGGTGGCGGTCGGGATCTCCTCGGGCGGAAGACCCCACATCTGGAGCTGCAGCGTTCGGGGCAGTCGACCTTCCACCAACGCAGCTTGTCAGAGACCGGCGTCGGCCAACCAGAGCTTATGGATCCGGTCGTCGTCGGACAGCTCGGGGTGGAAGCCGGCCACGAGCACCGCTCCCTGCCGGCACAGCACGGGATCACCGTCGACCGAGGCCAGCACCTCGACCTCGTCGCCGGCGCGTTCGACCCGGGGGGCACGGATGAACACCGCGTGGAACGGTGTGTCGAGCCCGGCGACGTCGAGATCCGACTCGAACGAGTCGATCTGGCGGCCGTAGCCGTTGCGGGCCACGGTCAGGTCGATCATCCCGAGCGCATGCTGGTCGTCTCGGCCGTCACGGATCTCGGCGGCCAGCAGGATCAGCCCGGCGCAAGTGCCGAACGCGGGCAGGCCGTCGGCCAGGCGTTGCCGCAGCGGTTCGAGCATTCCCGACCGCTCCAGGAGCATCGACATGGTCGTCGACTCGCCTCCGGGGATCACCAGCCCCTCGACGGGCGCGAGCTGGTCGGCCGTGCGCACCTCGACGGTGGCGACGCCGAGCGATTCGAGAATCGCCGCGTGGGCCGCGAAGGCGCCCTGGAGGGCCAGGACGCCGACGGTCGGGGTTACCAACCCCGCTCGGCCAGCTTCGTCTCGAGGCTCGCGATCTCGAGACCCTTCATGGCGTCGCCCAGGCCGGTGGAGACCTTCACGAGGATCTCGGGATCCCGGTAGTGCGTGGCGGCCTCGACGATGGCGGCGGCCATCTTCTCGGGCTCGTCGCTCTTGAAGATGCCGGAACCGACGAAGACGGCTTGTGCACCGAGTTGCATCACGAGCGAGGCATCGGCCGGCGTCGCGATGCCACCGGCACAGAACATGGGCACCGGAAGTTCGCCGGTCTCGGCGATCTCCTGCACGAGCGGCAACGGCGCCTGGAGCTGCTTGGCCCAGTCGAACAACTCGGCGTTGTCGGCCTGCCCGATCTTGCGGATGTCGCCCATGATCGACCGGAGGTGGCGCACGGCCTCGACGACGTTGCCGGTGCCGGCCTCGCCCTTCGAGCGGATCATGCACGCGCCCTCGCTGATGCGGCGCAGGGCCTCACCGAGGTTCGTCGCCCCGCACACGAAGGGCACCGTGAAGGCCCACTTGTCGATGTGGTGGGCCTCGTCGGCCGGGGTCAGCACTTCCGACTCGTCGATGTAGTCGACGCCGAGGGCCTGGAGGATCTGGGCTTCGGCGAAATGGCCGATGCGGGCCTTCGCCATCACGGGAATCGAGACGGCGGCCTGGATGCCCTGGATCATCTCGGGGTCGGACATGCGAGACACGCCGCCGTCGCGGCGGATGTCGGACGGCACACGCTCGAGGGCCATGACGCTGGTGGCCCCGGCGTCCTCGGCGATCCTGGCCTGCTCGGGATTGACGACGTCCATGATGACGCCGCCCTTCAGCATCTCGGCCAAGCCCCGCTTGACCAGCGGGGTGCCGGTGGTGCGACCGGTGGTTTCAGACATGGCGGTCAGCCTACCCCTCGCCCTCGAGGACGAGAGCCGAGATTTCGTCGGGGACACCGAGTTCGTAGGAGCCGGCGGGGACGAGCGTCATCCACGTCTGGCCCGGATCGAGCAGCATCGGCTGTCCGTCGGCATCGAGGAATCGGTACTGGTCGTCTCGGGACTCGCGGACCCAGGTGCCGGTGCGCTGTTCGCCGCCGGAGAGAATGGTGACCGGCCCGCGATCGACGGTCCGGGCATCGACGGAGTCGGGGTCGATCGTGCTGCGGGTGTAGACGACCTCGAGCACGACGATGTTGTCGAACACGAAGGCAGCGCCCTCGTCGGTCGCGTGGATCTCGCCGTCCTGGACTCGCACGAATCCCCGGCTCTCGTCCCACACGAAGTGCACCCGGTTCTGACCGGTGACGCTGACACCTGCGGTCGCCGTGCCACCGGGCGCGGGCCCGTCGGCGGCGTCGCGGAATTCGAAGAGGGGTTGGGCCACGCCGGCATCGGCGCCATAGTCCCGATCGATCTCGACAAGGTTCGAGAAGAGGTTGTCGGGCCGCGGGTAGTTCGGGTCGCGTCGGAGGTCGACATTGGTGTCGCGGTCGACCACGAGCCGCACGAGACCGTCGCGGGCCAGGGCCTGCAGCTGCCCGGACACCGACGGGTTGGCCCCCGAGTAGACCAGGATCGGAGTGCCGAGATTCGTCAGCAGGTCCAGGTCGCTCGTGCGGCCCGAGCGGATCGGACCCACGCGATCGGGGAGGTCACTGTGGAACACGGCGGCGAAGCGGGTCGCGTTGTCTTCGATGCGCTCCTCGATGACGAGGTCGGCCCGATCCAGGCCGTGCCAGTTGTCGGGCACCGAGAAGTTGTTCGAGATCTTCACCACGATCGCCGGCTTCTCGAGCACGTCGGTGTCGGCCGCG
>JAUIML010000287.1 GCA_030432715.1 Acidimicrobiia bacterium
CGTCGGAAGTGGGCTCGGTGGTCGATTCGGTCACGGGTCCTCGGCTCAGCTCGCGAAGGTCAACATCGGGACGAGCATCTCGTCGCTCGTCAGTGAACCATGTCGGCCCACCAATTCGATACGTGGGGAGTCGGCCGGGTCGAGGAAGTAGTGCGGCCCCTTGGCCACCACGGCCACGTCGCCGAGGCGGGCCCGGGCGGCATCGGTGACCTCGCGCCCGAACCATCCCTCGTCGACGACCTGATCGACCGACCGGACCCACGCGACGTCGCCGAGGCGTTCGTCGGCGGTCGCCAGCAGATCTCGATGATGACCGGGTTCGGCGTGAAGCCATCGGAATCGGGCCTCGCCGCTCTGGCGTTCGACGTGACGGGCGACCTCGGGCCCCGGGTCGATCCCGTGTCCGAGGCAGTCGACGATCCCGTGATCCGCGGTGACGACGATCGCGGTGCCCCGGGGGAGCGCCATCATCAGGTCGGCCACCATCCGGTCGCAGGCCACCAGTTCGGCGTCGTAGTGCTCGGCGAACCCGTGGACGTGGGCCGTCTTGTCGATGCCGTCGTAGTAGGCGTAGACGAATGGTTCACCGGCGGCAACGGCCTGGCGGATGTTGACGCTGAGCCCGGGGAGGGTGTGCCAGCCGCGATGGCGGACGTCGGCCAGGTGGGCCATGGTGAACCCGGTGCCCTCGAAGCCCGCCATGGTCACCACCAATGGCCGTTGGCCGAGGAAGGCCGGCTCGGGCTGGAACTCGCCGGGGATGATCCGTTGGCGGGCGTCGCCGCGTGGCGTCGTCCACCGGAGCGCGTTCAGGACCTCGCCCTCGACGTCGATCCGATACCCGACGACGCCGTGCCGACCCGGCGCCGTTCCGGTCGAGATGGAGGTCAACGCAGTGGCCGTCGTCGACGGGGCCACGGTGGTCACCGGCCCTCCGACCATCGAGCTCAGTGTCGGAGCGAGGGCCGCCCGCTCGACCAACTGGTTCCAGCCGAGTCCGTCGAGCACGAGGACCACGATCGAGGACGCGTCGACCACTTCCGGCCCGACCACGGCGTCGGGTCCGAGGTCGGCGGGGGGCTCGAGCAACGTGGGGATCAGCTCGGTCACACAGCCACGCCCGTACGCCGGCAGGATCGGTTGGTCGTCGTTCATTGGATCACCCATCCCGCGGACCGGACCCTCCAGTCTCGCCCCATCCTGACCGAACCACGACTCCTGCGTCCGTCGGTTCGGCGGCAGACGATCTAGGATCGTCCCGATGCGGGTCTCGACCAGAGGTGACTATGCGGCGCGGGCGTTGTTGTCGCTCGCCCTCCACACCGAGGCCGCGCCCACGTCGGTCCGCGAAATCGCCGAACGCACAGGTCTCCCGCAGCCGTATCTCGAACAGATCCTCCTCGCCCTCAAAGGGGCGGGCCTCGTGCGCTCGAAGCGCGGCGTCGGTGGGGGCTACGTCCTCGCCCGCGAGCCGGCCACCATCCGCCTGTCCGAGATCGTCCGAGCCGTCGACGGCCCGATCACCGCTGGTGACTTCGGCGAACCCCACACCGATGGGGCCTGCGACCACGAAGGCCAGTGCGTGCTGCTCAGCATCTGGGGCGCGGCGGGCACCCACATGCGCACGTTCCTCGATTCGTTCACCCTCGCCGACATCGCCGAGATGGCGGGCGGCCGTGCGCCCTGGCCGGCGGTCGACGAGTCCTAGCGGTCAGCGGCAGGCACCGAGACACTCGACCAGGTCCGCGGGCAGCGGTGCCTCGACCGTGATCGGTTCGCCCGTCGTCGGGTGCACGAAGCGGAGCCGGCCGGCATGGAGGAAGGGTCGGCCCGGGTCGAGACCCGGTCGCCCCCCGTCGTAGTCACGGTCGCCGACGATCGGATGACCGATGGCGCGCAGGTGCACCCGGATCTGATGGGTGCGCCCGGTCTCGAGCCGGCACGTCACCAGCGTGGTCTCCCTCGGCACGCGGAACCGCTGCGTCACCTCGTAGTGGGTCACCGCGCGGCGCCCCTGATCACTGACGGCCATGCGCGTGGGATGACGCGGCGACCGGCCGATCGGCGCGTCGATGGTGCCCCGATCGCTCTCGATGTGGCCCCAGGCCAGTGCCTGGTAGGCCCGCTCCGGTTCGTGATTCGCCATCTGGCGGACCAGCTCGTCGTAGGCCGCCGCGGTGCGGGCAACCACCAGCAGACCCGATGTGCCGCGGTCGAGGCGGTGGACGATGCCCGGCCGGTGTTCCTCACCGACGTCGGCGATCTCGGGAAACCGGTGCACGAGTCCGTGCACGAGCGTGGCCTCGGCATGACCGGCGCCAGGGTGCACGACGAGTCCGGCGGGTTTGTCGATGACCACCACGTCGCCGTCCTCGTGACGAACCGAGAACTCGACTGCGGCGTCGGGGACCGGACGAGGGTCGACCGGATCGGGCAGCGCCACCTCCAGCTCTTGACCTTCGCGCACTCGCGTCGACCCGCTCCGGGCCGGAACTCCGTCGAGGCGCACCGCCCCGTCACCGATCAGGGTGGCGACCGCGGACCGACTGAGGTCGGCGAGCAGGGCGACGGCGCGATCGACGCGCTCGCCCTCGAGCGCCGCCGGCACGACATCGGCCCAATGGGTGGTCATGGCCGCACCGCCGGGCGCGGACGGCTCAACGCCGCCCGAGACCGCCGACCTTGTATTCCACCCGCTCAGCCGCCCACGGAATGGCTCGGAGCCGCTCCTGAGGGATGGCAAGGCCGGACGCGACACACACGCCATAGGTGCCGGCCTCGATGCGCTCCAGCGCGGCGTCGATCTGCTCGACCGCCGCCCGGGCCTGAGCGGAGAGCGCCAGATCGCGCTCGCGTTCGACGGCGAGGGTGTCGCCCTCACCCGACTCCTCGTCGAACTGGACGTCGCCGGGCTCACGCCCCTCGATGAGCGCCTCGGCCTCGGCCCGGTACTCCTCGGCCGAGTGGAGGTACTTGGCTCGTTCGCTGATGAGCCGTTCCTTCATCTCGTCGACGAACTTCTTGCCGAAGGGCGACTTGGCCGCCTTCTTCACGGCTTTGCTCACGGATGCCTTCTTCGCGGGGGACTTCTTGGGGGTGGACTTCTTGGGGGTGGACTTCGCAGCCTTTTTCGCCGCGGCCTTCTTGGCCGGACGCTTCTTCGTCGCGGCCTTCTTCGCCACGGCCGGCTTGGCCGGACGCTTCTTTGCCGCCGACTTCTTCGCAGCCTTCTTCGCGGTCGCCATGATTCAAGGCTCCTTGCCCCAACGAATCGGAGCCGTCGCCCCGGTTCGAAGCGCAGAGTCTACGCAGACTTCCACCGAATCTCGCGCACCCTCACGTCGGGGCGGCGACGGCGAGCGGCGCTAGCGACGCCGGCCGAACCACGACCGCCCGCCGTCGTCGTCCTCCTGGTCGAAGAACGCCGTGAGGGCATCGTCGTCGGTCCGGGGCATCTCCTCGCCCTCCATCGCCTCGCGCAGCTGCGAGAGGAAGGGGTCGTCGTCGGTCTCGGGCTCGGCGAACAGCGAACCGTTCTGGAGTGCCGGGACCGCTTGGGTGGCGGGGCCACCCTCGTCGGCACCACGGTCGAGCGACGATGTCTCGAACCCGACTCGCCCACCGGACGTGCTCGGTTCGAGGTCGGCGGCGGTCACGAGACGCGGCGGTGCCGGTTCGACCGGCGCGTCGAGCGCCGCCTCGAACATGCCGGCGAACGCCGGCTCGGTCATCGGCTCGCCGCCACCTGGGGTGGGTCCGGGCTCTGCGAGGTCGATCTCGGTGTAGACCACGTCGCCGTCGCC
>JAUIML010000035.1 GCA_030432715.1 Acidimicrobiia bacterium
CGCGGCCGCGAGGTTGGTGGTGATCGACGACTTGCCGACACCGCCCTTGCCCGAGGCGATCATGATGACCTTGGTGGTGGGCGGGACGGCGGTGTCGGGCGCGTCCTGGCTCACGTTGAACCGGGCCTTGGCCATCGCCTCGGCCCGTTCCTCCTGATTCAGCTCGCCCCAACTGATCGTCACCCTCGTCACCCCGGGCAGGGTGGTGATGCGGCTGCGGATGTCTTTCTGGATCTGCGCGCGGAGGGGACAGCCGCTGGTGGTGAGCGCGACATCGAGGTGCACGTGGCCCGATTCGTCGACCGTGGCCCCTTTGGCCATGCCCAGTTCGACGATGTCGCTGCCCAGCTCCGGGTCGATGACGCCTCGGAGCAGGCCCATCACGTGTTCGGGGGTTGGGGGTGCGATCTCGGCCACACGGTCAGGGTACCGGCGAGGACGAGAGCGCCCTGAGGTTCATCGGCGGTACCGGTGCGCAAAGGTTCACATGGGCCTCGGGAATACCGACGGGTACACTGGAGTTTGCACGGCTGTCCCGCCATGTGGTTTCCGTCCGGGGTCGTCCCCGCCGAGTTTGGAGTTGTCCCGATGATCACCCTCACCGAACAAGCCGTTTCCAAGGTCGACGAGCTCATCAGCGCGGAAGGCGACGAGGGCCTCGCCCTGCGTGTCGCCGTGCGTCCCGGTGGATGCTCGGGCTTCTCCTACGAGATGTTCTTCGACACCGATCGTGCGGCCGACGACATGGTCAAGCGCTTCGGCGACGTCGAGGTCGTCGTCGACCCGGCGTCCGCCCAGCTGCTCGAGGGCGCCACGCTCGACTACAAGGACGGGCTGCAGGACGCCGGCTTCGCGATCGACAACCCCAATGCCCAGCGCACCTGCGGCTGCGGCCAGAGCTTTTCCTGAGTCGGGCCGTCGCTGACTAGGTTGCGCTCCATGACGGAGCGCAACTACGACCCCGAGCTGGCCGAGATCGTCGGCCTCCTTCCCACCATCGTGGAGTGGGGTCCCCCCGAATCGATGCCGGAATCCCGCGCCGCGGGGATGGCGTGGCAACCCACCGTCGAACCGCGCGCCGATGTGGTCCGCGAGGACCGCACGGTCCCGGGTCGAGTGGGCGACCCCGACGTCGGGATCCGGATCTACCGGCCGGTCGACGCGCCCGATGCCCCGATGCCCGGGGTGTTCGAGATCCACGGCGGCGGCTTCGTCACCGGCAACCTCGAGATGATGGATGCCTGGTGCGATGCGGTCGCCGCCGACTTCCCGGCCGTCGTCGTGAGCGTCGACTACCGGCTGGCGCCGGAGGATCCGTACCCGGCCGGTATCGAAGACTGCTACGCGGCGCTGACCTGGTTCGCCGAACACGCCGCGGAGCTCGGTGTCGATCCCACCCGCATCGCCATCGCCGGACAGAGCGCGGGCGGGGGGCTGGCGGCCGGAACCGCGTTGTTGGCTCGTGACCGTGGCGGCCCGGCCCTGTGCTACCAGCTGCTCGACATTCCCGAGCTCGACGACCGTCTCGAGACGCCGTCGATGCAGCAGTTCACCGACACGCCCCTGTGGAACCGCCCCAACGCCATCCGCAGTTGGAGCTGGTATCTCGGGTCCGACGACGCGCCGGGCTCCGACGACGTGTCGTACTACGCGGCGCCGGCCCGTTGCGAGGACCTGGCCGGTCTGCCGCCCGCGTTCGTCGCCGTCATGGAGTTCGACCCGCTCCGGGACGAGGGCATCATCTACGCGATGCGCCTGCTCGAGGCGGGCGTCTCCACGGAGCTCCACGCCTATCCGGGCACCTTCCACGGTTCGAGCCTGGTCGGCGATGCCGAGGTGTCGAAGCGCCACGGCCGCGACGGCTTCGGCGCGCTGCGCCGGGCGCTGGGCGTCGCGTCCTGATCCGTTCGGCCGGGCCGCTCAGACGCCGGCGAGCGCCTCGGCCAGCTCCGAGCCGTCGTAGACGGCGTCGAGGCGGCGACGGATGATGCCGTCGGCCCCGACCACGAACAGCACGGGCTCGTAGGGGAGGCCATAGGCGTCGACGACCTCGGTGAGTTCCCCACCCCGGCCCGAGGCGAGGCCTTCGTCGTTGTTGGGGTCGACATAGACCTCGGCGTGCACGATGTGGAGGTCGTCGCGGGTGGCGGCGGCCTCGATCAGCAGCTCGATCACCGGTCCGCAGATCGCCGTCTGGCAGAAGCCCGGCGTCGCGATGCTCAGCACGACCGGCCTGTCGCCGGCCTCGAGCGCGTCGACGAGATCGGTCTCGTGGAACGGGCAGGGATCGATGCGGGTGCACAGCGGGGTCACGCCGCGGGCGTCGGCCACGGTGGCGGTGTGGATGGCCGGCAGGGGGTCGCCGGGCTGAGGCACGGTCGTCTCTCCCGGCTCGAGCACCACGAACTCGTGCACATTGCTGCCGGCGTCGTTGGTGAAGACGGTGCGGTACAGGCCTGCAGCCGGCGGGACGAAGGAGACCGCGTAGTAGGGGGTGGGCACCCCGACGTCGCGGCGGATGGTCTCACCTCCCGCGATCAGGGCGCCCTGTTGGTCGAAGATCTCGAGCACGGCCCGCTCCGGGGCCGTGGCTCGCATGATGTCGTTGCCGTCGTGCAGCGCATAGGCGACCCGTTGCTCGACGGAGTGGACGAACGGAGAGGGCGCCACTCGGCCGTCCGGGAAGCTCTGGACCAGGAAAGGGGTCGCCAACGGGGGAGCGGTCGACGCCGTCGGGGCACTGTCGCCGTCGTCACCGCAGGCACCGAGAAGGGCGCCGGCCCCGGCGATGCCGGCGGCACCGATGATGAAGGTCCGTCGGTCGAGGTCGCCCATGGCAAGACGCTAACCGCGGCAATGGGTCGACCTCGCTTCGGGCGGTAGCGTTCGCCCGATGTCGGAACCTCTCGAGCTCACGGTCGACGGCGTGCCCGTGACCGTGCTGGACGACTCGGCCACGCTGCTCGACGTGCTTCGCGACGTCGCCGGTGTGCGGTCGGTCAAGGACGGCTGCAGCCCGCAGGGCCAGTGCGGCTGCTGCACAGTGCTCGTCGACGGCCAGCCTCGGGTGTCGTGCGTGACCCCCGTGCGCCGGGTGCGCGGCCGGTCGGTGACCACCGTGGATGGTCTCCCCGACGACGTGTCGGCCGCGTGGGGAGCGGCGTTCACGGCGACCGGGGGCAGCCAGTGTGGCTTCTGCACCCCCGGCATCATCTGTCGATTCGAGGGGTTGCGGGCCAAGGGCGTCCCCCACGACGATCGCGAGGCTGCCTCCTCCGCCCTGCTCGCGCACCTGTGCCGCTGCACGGGGTGGCAGCCGATCGTCGATGCCTGGGTCGCGTTCGGCACCGCGGAACCGACCCTCGCAGAGGGTGCGGCAGCCCGGGCCGCGCTCGAGAGCGGGTCGCCCCAGGCCGTCGGCCCTCATGTCGCCCTCGGGCGGGGCGGCTTCGCCGACGACACGGCCCCGGCCGACGCCCTCGTCGCCGTGCCCGACGGCGATGACGGCTGGGCGGTCGCCGAATCCCGGGCCGAGGCCTTGCGGATCGCCGGCAAGGTCCAAGGGAGGCGCACGACCGCGGACTTCGCACCACCGATCGAACTCCCCCCTGGCGACTGGCACCGCGCGCTGCGGACGTCGTGGGTCGAGCCCGGGTACCTGGAGACCGACGCCGCCTGGTGCGCACCGGGAGGTGAGCCGACCTCGCCGCTCGAGAACGGGGGCGCGTTCGGTGGCAAGGTCACCAGCGAGGTGTCGGCCGTCGCTCGTCGCCTGGCCGACGAACACGGTCGCCCGGTGCGGGTGCTCTACTCGCGGGAAGACACGGTCCGGCGCGGCCCCAAGCGACCGCCGATCGCCGCGGGAATCCGGCGCGACGGCACCGGGACGATCCGCGTCGCGAGGACTCAGGGCATCGCCGACGCGATCCGGGCCGTGGCGCCGGGCCTCACCGTGGAGGAGGTCGACGTTGCCGGGCCGCCGACCAGCGCCGACATCCGGGGTGCGGGTTGGGTCGAGGCCGCGGTACTGGTGGCATCGTTGGCCGATGAGCCCGGCTGGTTCACCGCGCCCGGCGGTGGCTCGGCCCGGGCGGCCGTCGCCGCCGATGGCTCCGTGTCGGTGACCGTCCGAGGCGGCGACCCCCTCGACGAGACCGTGCTGCGCAGCTACTGCACCGGCGCGGCCCACATGGCCCTGTCGTGGGTGACCAGCGAATCCCTCGGGGTCGACGAGGGCGGCGAGATCCACGATCTCACCGTGCGCAGCTTCGGAATCCTTCGTGCCGTCGACACGCCGCCGATCCAGGTCACCATCGAGCCGAGTGCCGACACCCCGGTCGCCGTCGGCGACGCCGTGTTCGCCGCCGTTGCCGAAGCCGCCTGGCGCGCCGCCGGCCACCCCACCCTCTGGCCCGTCGCAGCGGTGTCAGACACTCGTCACGGATAGCGACGGTCATGCGGGAACGGCGACGAGATCGACCGTGATCTCGAGATGGCCGAGGTGCTGGGCGAGCTCCTCGTAGGCATGGATCAGTGCGGCGCCGACCGTCCACTCGCCGTCGAGTGGGGTCGAGGTCCGGGCCTCGTGGGCGAGCACTGTCGCTGCTTCGAGCTCCGGCCGGAGCCGGTGGAGGGTGCCCACGACGTCGTCGGCTCGGCGGTGCAGGTCGGCGACCGAGCCGGACGAGTCGAACTCGCGGGCGCGATCGCGGCCGCTCGGATAGCCGCAGATGATGTGCGCCGTCCACCACTCGCAGGCCGCGAGGGCGTGGGTGACCAACTGGAACGGCGAGTTGGGTTCGGGCAGCGGCGGCAGGGCGTTGACCGTCTGGTCGTCGAGTCGGTCGAGGGTGCGTCGCATCCCGTCGATCGTTCGCTCGCAGAAGACCACGAAGTCGGCGACGGTGATGTCCACGGCCGCATGGTAGGCGGCACGGCGGCCGGGATCTTCCTAGGGTGAGGGGATGAGCACGCCCGTAGGTCCCTACTCGCCCATCGTCCGCGGCGGCGATCTCCTCTTCACCGCCGGCCAGATCGGCATCACCGCCGACGGACTCGTCCGGGGTGGACTCGAACCCGAGTTGCGCCAGGTGTTCGTCAACCTCCGCACGGTCCTCTCGTCGGCCGGCGCCTCGCTCGCCGACGTGGTGAAGACGACCGTCTTCATGGTCGACATGGACGACTACGCGAAGATGAACGAGATCTACACCGAGGAGTTCGGCGATCATCGGCCGGCGCGCTCCGCGGTGGCCGTCGCTGCGCTGCCCATCGGTGCCCGCATCGAGATCGAGGCGATTGCGACTGTTTAGGCAAGCACTCGCGGGCGGTGTGGCCGGGTCCCGCGAGTGTCTGGCAGACTGTGCGCCATGGACGTGGGCGCGATCATCTTCGTTGTACTGCTCGTGATCGTGATGCCGGTCGGGATCCTCATGAGCATGGTCGGGTTGGCCGGTGCCCTGGGCGGGCTGGTCGGACGAGACCGTGATCTCGACAATGTCGGTGACGACGGCGAGCCCAACGAGTATCTCGCGCTGTCCGACGCCAATCCTTACGGCGGGTAGACGCGAAGACGGCGGCCGGGCTGGCCGACCGCCGTTCTCCGGACTCCCGATCGTGTCGATCAGGCGGGGCTGGACTCGGCCTCGATGGCGGCATGGCTGCCGGTCGAGATCGAGATCTTGCGGGGCTTCGCCCGCTCGGCCACGGGGATCCGGAGGGTGAGCACACCGTCGGTGAGATCGGCGTCGATGTGCTCTGGGTCGAGTCCCTCGCCGAGATGCACTTGGCGACGGAACCGACCGGATGTGCGCTCGTTGAGGTAGCTCCGATCACCTTCCTCGCTCACCCAGTTGCGCTCGGCGCTGATGGTCAACACATCTCGCTCGACGCTGATGTCGAGGCTGTCGGCGGCGACGCCGGGCAGGTCCACGTGGACCCACACGTCCTCACCCCGACGGTACGCATCCATCGGCATCGGGTGGCTGGCGTCGGTCGTGGCGAGGCGACGGAACACCGTGTCGAAATCGCGGAAGGGGTCGTTGTTGAAGAGCATCCGAGTTCTCCTTTCGTGGATCGAGTGCGTGACTCTCGGGATGTCCAAGTCGGACAACACTGAAACACTTTCAGTATTCCAGAAATCTTCTGTATTCGGGAGAATCCGATAGATTTTCCGAATGCCACCACGCGATCCCATCGATCACGCCGGTTTGATGACTGCGGCGCTCGCCGTCGTCGACGAAGAAGGCTTCGACGCCCTGACGCTGTCCCGGGTGGCCGCGATGCTCGGCGTCGGTCCTTCGGCGCTCTACACCCACGTGGACGGCCTCGCCGGTCTGCACCACGCCGCGGGTGTGGAATCGACCCGGCGGCTCACGGTCGAGGTCAGGAATGCGGCAGTGGGCCGGAGCGGCGACGACGCGCTCCACGCCGCGGCGGCCGCGTATCGCGCCTACGCCCGTCGGCATCCGGGTCGGATCACCGCCGTGATGCGGGCCGAGGCCGTCGACGAGGCCATGGACGAGGCCGTTGCCGAACTCGATGCGGTGTTCGTCCTGCTCGGTGAGGCACGGGGGATGTCGGGGGCCGGCGCGGGCCGTGCGGCGCGCAATGTGCGTCGCGCGATCCACGGGTTCGTGCTGGTCGAGCACACGACCGGTGCCGACCGCCGAGCCGATCGCGACTATCGGGAACTCATCGGCTCGCTCAACCAGATGTTGTCGCCGGCCCGGGCAGGGCTCACAGCCAACGGGAACGGCCGAACGAGTAGCCCACCGACCTGATCGTCTGGATCAGGTTGGCGTGTTCTTCGCCGAGTTTCGCCCGCAGCCGGCGTACGTGAACGTCGACCGTGCGGGCGCCACCGTAGTAGTCGTAGCCCCACACCCGGTTGAGCAGGGTCTCGCGACTGAAGACCTTGCCGGGATGGGCGGCGAGGAACTTCAGCAGCTCGTATTCCATGTAGGTGAGGTCGAGCGGCCTCCCCTCGATCACCGCTTGATAGGTCTCGAGGTTCATGGCGAGAGGCCCGTACTCGATGAGATCGATCTCGTCGCCGGCCCCCGAGCGTCGGAAGACGTGCTTGAGCCGGGTCTCGAACTCGACGGGATGGAACGGGTGGACACAGAAGTCCTCGAAGAGGTCTTCGCGGGGGTCGAGATCCATCAGCTGTCCGCCGTTGACGAGCAGCAGCACCGAGTCGACGTTGACGTCGCCGTTGCGGATGGCCCGACAGAAGCGCGTCGCGGTCTCGAGGTCGGACCCCGCCGTGGCCATGATGATCGCCCCGACCCAGCCGTCGCTGGGTTCGTCGCGGCGGGCGGCGTCGATGTCGGCCGCCGCTTTCCACGCCCAGCCGCCGATGTCGAGGGCCTGGGCGAGTTCCGGCGGCACCGGCTCGGGGTAGACGAGGAGTGGTTCCATCAGGTGCTCGGGAGGTACCGCTCCAGCTCGAACGGAGTGACCTGCGACTGGTACTCGGACCACTCGACACGCTTGTTGCGCAGGAACCACTCGAAGATGTGGTCACCCAGCGCCGTGCGGGCGAGTTCGGACTCCTCCATCACGTCGAGGGCTTCGTCGAGCGAGCGGGGCAGGGGTTCGACTCCGAGGTCTCGCCGTTCGCGCTCGGACAGGTCGAAGAGGTTCACATTGGTCTCGGCCGGCAGTTCGTAGCCGTTGGTGATGCCCTGCATGCCGGCCGCCAGCAGGAGCGAGAAGGCGAGATAGGGGTTGCAGGCCGGGTCGGGCGCCCGGTATTCGATGCGGGCCGACTCGGGCTTGCCCTTCTTTCGCACCGGGACCCTTACGAGGGCCGAGCGGTTGTTGCGGGCCCAGGCGACGTAAGGCGGCGCCTCGGAGGTCTCGGCGATGCGCTTGTAGCTGTTGACCAGCTGGTTGGTGACCGCCGTGATCTCCCGGGCGTGGTGGAGGATGCCGGCGGTGAACTGGCGGGCCGTGGCGGACCAGCCGTAGGGGTCGTCGCCGTCGTGGAAGGCGTTCTCGCCGTCCTTGAACAGCGAGAGATGGGTGTGCATGCCCGACCCCTGCACGCCGTTGAGTGGCTTGGGCATGAACGTGGCGTAGCAGTCGCGCTCGAGGGCGATCTTCTTCACGACGAGCCGCAGGGTCATGAGATTGTCGGCCACGTCGAGTGCCCCCGTGTAGCGGAGATCGATCTCGTGCTGACTCGGCGAGTCCTCGTGGAACGAGTACTCGACGGGGATGCCCATGCTCTCGAGCATGAAGATCGTGCGCTTGCGGAGGTCGCTGGAGACGTCAGCGGTTGTCAGATCGAAGTAGGACGCCCGATCGAGGGGCTGGGGTCTTCCGAGGCTGGGATCGCCGGATTCGAAGTAGAAGAACTCGACCTCGGGAGCGGCGAAGAACGAGTAGCCGTGGGTGCGGGCCTCGGCAAGATTTCGGCGCAGGACCTGGCGAGGGTCTCCTTCGAAGGGGGTCTCGTCGAGGTTCAGGATGTCGCAGAACATCCGGGCCGACGGCTCGTCCTCCTTTGCCCAGGGCAGCAATTCGAACGAGGTCGCGTCGGGTTGGGCCAACACGTCGCTCTCGTGCACCCGGGAGAAACCGTCGATCGCCGTGCCGTCGAACTGCACGCCCTCGGCGAAGGCGGTGTCGAGCTCGGCCGGCGTGATCGCCACCGACTTGAGCTGGCCGACCACGTCGGTGAACCAGAGACGGATGAGCCGGACCCCGCGCTCTTCGACCGTGCGCAGCACGTATTCCTGCTCGCGTTCCATGTTCTCGCTCCCGTCGGCGGACATCCACGGTGTGGGTCGTCTCCAGCTTGCCTCTGGACTCTGACATCACCAAACCCGACCGTCGCCGTTGACGGCCGGTCGTTCACACGCCGTTCACAATCGGGCAATAGAGGCGAAATCCCGCATTGGAACGCTGGCCTCCGGCTCGCGAGAATGAGCCACTTCCAACGACATCCTCAAAGAGGGGACCCAAATGGCCTACCAGGCTGAATACCTGTGGATCGACGGCACCGAGCCGACACGTGAGATTCGCGGCAAGACCCGCATCCTCGCCGATGGCGCGACGCCCGGAATCTGGGGCTACGACGGCTCCAGCACCAACCAGGCGACGGGCGACAACTCCGATGTCGTCCTCCAGCCGGTCTTCCAGTGCCCCGACCCGATCCGCGGTGGCGACAACATCCTCGTGCTCTGCGAGACGGCCCTCACCGGCGATCTCTCCCCACACCCCACCAACACCCGGGCTGCCGCCCGAGAAGCGCTCGAGAAGTACGGGGATCAGGAGCCGTGGTTCGGCCTCGAGCAGGAGTACACGCTCATCAACCCGAAAACCGGTTGGCCGGCGGGCTTCCCGCCCAACGGGTTCCCGGCCCCTCAGGGTCCCTACTACTGCGGCGTCGGTGCGCTGAAGATCCACGGCCGTGGCCTCATCGAGGAGCACACGCAGGCCTGCATCGACGCCGGTCTCGCCATCTCCGGCACCAACGCCGAGGTCATGCCCGGCCAGTGGGAGTTCCAGATCGGCCCGGCCGACACGGTGACGGTCGGCGACCACCTCTGGGTGGCGCGCTACCTCCTCTACCGGCTGGCGGAGAACTACGAGGTCGAGGTGAGCATCGAGGCCAAGCCGATGAAGGGCGACTGGAACGGCGCCGGCATGCACACCAACTTCAGCACCAAGGCGATGCGCGAGTCGTATGACCCGATCATCGCGGCGTGCGAGGCCATGGGCGCCGACGGCGTGCCCGAGCGCCATCTCGCCGGCTACGGCATCGGCATCGAGGATCGTCTCACCGGGGCTCACGAGACCCAGCGCTACGACCAGTTCAGCTACGGCGTCTCCGACCGTGGCGCGTCGATCCGCATCCCGTGGCAGGTCGCGCAGGAGGGCAAGGGCTACATCGAGGATCGTCGCCCCAACGCCAACGCCGACCCGTACGAGGTCGCGACGCTGCTGACCAACACGATCTGCAGCGCGCTGGCCTGATCACGGCATTCGTCAGCCGAGGCGAGTCGCTCACCGCAACGGTGGGTGGCTCGCCTCGCTCGCGTTTCGGGCGGGTGTGATCAGTAGGGACCCGGGCCGGGGTCGTCGCAGAGTTGGACGAGGGCCTTGCCGGTGTTGGCCCCGGTGAACAGCGAGTTGAGCTGGTCCACGCAGGCCTCGAGGCCGTACTTCATGTCGGTGCGGTAGTGCATCTTCCCGTCGGCCGCCCACTCCCACATGCGGTCCCAGGCCTCGGGGTAGCGATCGACGTACGCGAGGCCCTGGAACCCCGCCATGGTCGCCTGCTTGTTGATCAGGTTGAGATAGTTCGACGGTCCGGGTGGGCGACCCTTCTCGTTGTACATCGAGATGGCGCCGATGATGACCACGCGGGCACCGATGGCCAGCCGCCGCAGGGCGAGATCGAGGATGGGTCCTCCGACGTTGTCGAAGTAGATGTCGAACCCCTTCGGTCGAAGCTCCTTGAGGCGGGCCGCGAGGTCGTCGGTGCGCCGGTTGAGGCATGCCTCCGCGCCGAGCGATTCGACCCATCGGCACTTGTCGTCCGAGCCGGCGATGCCGACGACGCTCGCACCGAGGTTGCGCGCCACCTGCACCGCGACCGATCCGGTCGATCCTGCGGCGGCGGAGATCAGCACCGAATCGCCTTCCTGGATCCGGCCGAGGTCGGTGAGACCGAAGTAGGCGGTGGCCGCCGGTGAGGAGATGACCGCGATCTGGAAGAGGGCGTCGTGGTCGGGCGGGAACCAGTTGACGATCGGGCTGTCGCCGTCGGCCACGGCCCAGCTGTTCCAGCCGGGGAGCCCGCCTCCACACCACGACCCGACCGGGATGTCGGGGTGGGTGCTCTCGATGACCCGACCCATGCCGCCGCTGCGGACCGCCTCTCCGATCTGCACGGCCGGCAGGTAGCCCTCGCCCTCGTCGAGCCACGATCTCACCGCGGCGTCCATCTGCAGATAGACCATGCGGATCAGTACCTGCCGGTCGCCCAGCTCGGGCATCTCGCCCTCGATCACCTCGACGTCGTCGTGGGTGAGCATCCCGTCGGGCCGGCGGCGCAGGACCACCTGTCGGTTCACCCGTTCGAGCGGGTCGGGCAGGTCCACGTCGACGTCGTTCATGCCCGGGAGTCTCGCGCAGCCGGCCGATCAGTTCGACAAGAGCACCGATTGGTAGATTCACGGAGTGACCGACGCCCCCACCCACCTGCGGATCGCAATCTGCCAGATCAACCCGGTCGTCGGTGATCTCGACGGCAACGTGGCCATGGCGCTCGCCGCGCTCGCCGAAGCCGAGGAGGCGGGCGCCGACGTGGCCGTCATGCCCGAGATGACGATCACCGGCTATCCGCCGGAGGACCTCGTCCTCAAGCCCGGCTTCGTGGCCGACTGCCGGGCCGCGCTCGAGAAGTTCGCGGCCCAGACCCGGCGGTGCGTCGTCGTCATCGGCTTCGCCGACGGCGATGACCAACCCGGGCGCTCGGTTCAGGACGTCGCCGGTGTCGACCACTTCAACGGTGTGTGGAACGCGGTCGCGGTGTGCGCCGAGGGCCGGATCTTCGGCACCTACCACAAGCGCCATCTCCCCAACTACGACGTCTTCGACGAGTTGCGTCACTTCCGCCCGGGCGACGAGGCGCTCGGGCTGTTCGAGATCGCCGGTGTACCGGTGGGCGTCACCCTGTGCGAGGACTCCTGGATCCCCGACGGCCCCGTCACCCAGCTGGCCCGCGGCGGCGCGCGCCTCGTACTCAACGTCAACGGCTCGCCGTTCCGTGAGGGCAAGCAGGCGGTGCGCGAGCAGGTCATCACCGATCGGGTGCTGGAGGCCGGGGTACCGGTCGTCTACGCCAATCTCGTCGGCGGCCAGGACGAACTGGTCTTCGACGGCGGCTCGTTCGTCATCAGCGAGAACCGCGACGGCGCCGAAGTGGTCGCCCGCTGCAACTCCTTCACCGAGGGCACGGACGTGTTCGACATCGAGCTCCCGCCGGTGCGCACGACCATGGACACCTATCGGGTCGTCTCGGTCTCCCCGGCACCCTCGGCGCCCCGAGCCCCGATGCCGGCGCCGCTGGTGCCCCGCCTCGACCCCTTGGCCGAACGGTGGGAAGCCCTGGTGCTGGCGACCCGCGACTATGTCCGCAAGTCGGGCTTCGCTCAGGTCTGTCTCGGCCTCTCGGGGGGCGTCGACTCGTCGTTGACCGCGGTGATCGCCGTCGACGCCCTCGGCCCCGACAACGTCCACGGCATCCTGCTTCCCTCGCGGTACTCGAGCGACCATTCACTCGACGACGCGCACGCGCTCGCGGCCAACCTCGGCATCGCCACGTCGACGATCGCGATCGAGCCGGCCCACGCCGCGCTGACCGACATGCTGCTTCCTCATCTGCGCGACGGGGCCATCGAGGTCGGCGACCTGACCGACCAGAACCTGCAGGCTCGGATCCGCGGGGTCGTGTGGATGGCGATGGCCAACGAACACGACTGGTTGGTGTTGACCGCAGGCAACAAGTCCGAGGCCGCCGTCGGCTACTCGACGCTCTATGGCGACACCGCCGGCGCGTACGCGGTGATCAAGGACGTCTGGAAGACGACGGTGTACGAACTGGGTCGTTGGCGCAACCAGGTGGCGATCGCCGAGTCGGGCGCGCCGGTCATTCCCGACGGCGTGCTCACCAAGGCGCCCTCGGCCGAACTTCGTCCGGGGCAGACCGATGATCAGTCGTTGCCGTCCTACGACGTGCTCGACCCGATCCTGCAGGCCTTCGTCGAGGACGACCACACCGTGGCGGAGATCGTGGCCATGGACATCGCCGATCCCGCCGAGGTGGCGCGCGTCTGTCGGCTCGTCGACATCGCCGAGTTCAAGCGCCGTCAGACCCCGCTGGGTGCCCGTCTCAGCAAGAAGGCGTTCGGCCGCGATCGACGCATGCCCATCATCAACCGGTACCGCGGCTAATTTCCTCCGGGGCGGCCGTGGGTTGGCGTCCGCACTTCGACCGTTCCGGGAGGTTCCGTGCACCAGGGCTTGACGGCGGCGCAGACGGCGCGGGTCGTGGGGGAGTTGCACTGGACGGTCTCGAGACTGTTCGAGGTGCTGGGGCTCTGGGCGGCCGAGGCCGATCGCCCCGACATCGCGGTGTCGATGGCGACGTCATCTCGCCACCTCGGGTGGCACGCCGGCGATCTCGAAGAGCTGCTGCCCGACTCGGTGCTGCTCGAGGGTGAGTCGAGGAGCGAACCCCACGCCGCCGAGCTCGATCCGACGATCGACGCGATCCGCGCGATCCCGGGTTCGGTCGAACGACTCGCGGTCGCCCACCGCGTGCTCCTGGCTCGGGTGGCGGCACGCTGCGTGGCGATCGAACGGGCCTCTGCCGGCCACGCCGACGCCGCCCTCACCCGCGTCCTGGCCTTCCTCCTCGCCGACCTGCGTCGCGATCGCGACGACGGCGAGGCCTTGCTCGGACGGCTGGTGACCGACGTCGCGACCGTCGAGCGCGTGAACGGACGCGTGCTCGAGGCCGAGCGGCGGCTCGTCGAAGTCGGGGGCCTGCTCCCGGTCGGTGGGGTGTGAGCGACCCGCGGTTGGGCCGAACGGCTCTGATGTCCACGCCGATGTCGTGACTTCCTCAGGAATCGGCCGCAACAGGCCGACCACTGGGGAACACTGCGGTCTGCCGCACCGACCGTCCCTATACATTGCGGGGACCTGTCGGTGGTGGAACCACGATCGCTGGGTATCGTGCATCAACTAGCCGGTAGCGACGAGAGGGCAACTCTGTGGCGAAGGAACGTGTCGAACGGGATGAAGAAGACCTGGTTCGGCTGTACCTCACCGATATCGGTCAGTACCCCCTTCTGACGAAGGAGGACGAGGTCCGACTCGCTCAGGAGATCGAGGGCGGTACCGAAGCACGCATCGAGATGGAGACCACCGAGGGTGATCTCACGCCCGCCAAGAAGCGGGAGCTTCGTCGAGCCATCCAGCGGGGCGAGGCTGCCGAACGCACCTTCGTCCAGTCCAACCTCCGACTCGTCGTCTCCATCGCCAAGAAGTACCAGGCCTCGGGCCTGCCCCTCCTCGACCTGATCCAGGAGGGCAACCTCGGCCTCATGCACGCCGTCGAGAAGTTCGACTGGCGCAAGGGCTTCAAGTTCTCGACGTATGCCACCTGGTGGATCCGTCAGGCGATCACCCGTGGCATCGCCAACACCGGTCGTACCATCCGCCTCCCGGTCCACGCCGGCGACACCCTCGCCCGTCTCCAGAAGGCTCGCGCTCGCCTCGAGCTGAAGTACGGCCGTCCGGCCACGTTGGCCGAGCTGGCCATCGAGGTGGAGATGCCCGAGGAGAAGGTCACCGAAGCGTTGCGCTTCGCGGCCGAGCCGCTCTCTCTGTCGGAGCCCTTGCGCGAAGACGGCGACGCCGAGCTCGGCGACGTCGTGGAGGACCGCGGCGCCGACTCGCCGTTCGAGGTGGCTGCCACCGCGCTGCTGCCCGACGAGATCTCCCGCCTGCTGGCCCCGCTCGACGAGCGCGAACGCGAGATTCTGAAGCTTCGCTTCGGCCTCGACCGCGGCGAGCCTCGCACCCTCGAAGAGGTCGGCGAGCACTTCAACCTGACCCGTGAACGCATTCGTCAGATCGAGGCGCGGGCCATGTCGAAGCTGCGCCATCCGTCGAGCGACACCGGCGCTCGCGACCTCCTCAGCGTCTGATCCCACCCATGGGCGTGCAGGCGGCCCTCGGCTACGAGTTCGGGTCGCCCAACGTGCTCCAGCGGGCGAATCAGAGGATCGCGTCCACGAAAGCCGGTGCCTGACTCTTCTCGAAGACCGTCCAGCGCCTCGACGGGCTCGTGCATCGTCTGACCGGCGATCGCACGTCGGCGTCCGAACTTCTCGCCGGTCTGCCGGTCGTCCGGATCACCACCACCGGCCGCCGGTCGGGTCAGCCGCGGGAGGCGCCGCTCATCGCCGTGCCCATCGGCGACGACCTGGCCCTCCTCGGCACCAACTTCGGCGGCAGGTCCACCCCGGCGTGGGTCCACAACCTCCTCGCCGAGCCCCGAGCTCGGGTCGCCTACCGCGACCGGGCCGTCGACGTGGTCGCCCGCCCGGCCACCGACGACGAGTTCGCGCAGGTCTTCGCGACCAGCGGAGGGATCTACGGCGGCTACGAGAAGTACCGCGAGCGGGTCACCGGTCGTGAGATCAAGGTGTTCGTCCTCACCGAGGCCTGAGCCTCGGGTCCGAACGATCAGCCCGGTGGGACCATGCACGCCACGAGCGTGGTCTCGCCCTGGCCCCACACGCGGACGTCGACCGGCCCGGCCTGGACCGTGATGGTCGACCCGGCGGCGACCGGACGCTCCCTGGAGACGAGATCACCGTCGGTGAGCGCCATCAGGGCAGGCGACTCCACGAGGATGCGAGTTCCGGCCGGGACCCGGGCCTCGATGGGTCCTTCGGCCGTTTCGCACGTGAGGTCGGTGGTCGGCTCGCTCACGAGGGCGAGGGCGGCGTCGGCGTTGAGTTGCATGGTCGGGGTCACGTCGTCGGAGGGGTCGGGGATGTCGCCGGCGGCGGCGGCGCGGGCCAGCCAACCGGCGCGCACGTCCTGGATCGCCAACGGCATGAACCCGTCCGGCACCTGATCGATCAGGTCGGAGTGCGCGAGGGTGGCGATCTGGTCGGGGTTGGTGTTGGCGAACGGCGACCGCTCGCGCAGCTCCCTGGTCGCGTCGGGAAGGGCGAGGGCGACGAGCACGACGGGGATCAGTGCCAGTGGTCTCCACCACTGTGCGAGTCGTTGCGCGCCCAGTGCGGTGATCGGCACGAGCAACGCCGCGACGACGTAGATGTAGCGCCCGCTCTTCGCGACATCGGCCACGTCCACACCGAGTTCGGCCGCGATGCCCGACCGGCTGAACGCGGTAAGGGCGGTGAAGGCCAACGCTGCTGCGGCGAGCCCCGCCGGATACGCCACCTGTCGGATCCGCTCGTTGTCGCGGCGGTGCTGCCACGCGGTCAGCATCCCCACTGCGGCGACGAGGGCGAGCGCGATTCCACCGGCCATTCCCTGGGCCAGTCCTTCGAAGCTGCCCATGATCGCGTGGAACACGAACTGGGCCATCGGCCAGAGGCTCGGTTCGGACCCGCTCGAGCTGCCGTAGACCAGGTACCACAGCACGAAGACGACGGCCGGAATGACGGTGTGACGGGCCGCGATGCGCCAGTCCTTTCGACGCAGCAGCACGAACACACCCACGCCGATGGCCACGGCGGGGAAGACGGCCGAGGTCATGAGGCCCAGGAGGGCCACCCCGACTCCGATCCGGTCGCGCGTCGCCCAGGGCCCGTCGTGATCGGCGCAGAGCATCTGTACGAGTCCGGCGATGACCGAGCCGTTCAGTGTGATCTGGAAGCCGAACAGGATGTTGCCGTAGCCGGCCCCGTAGAAGACGAAGCCGATCATGATCGCCGTGGCGAGCCAGGCCCTGACCCCCATCCTCCGCATGATGACGTGACCCAACCCGGCCACCGTCAAGTGGGAGAGCACCACGAGGAGTTGATACGGCAGGTAGGTGTGAAGGCCGAACAGCTCGAAGTTCACCCGGTAGGCGATGAGCGGCAGCGTGACCCAATGGCCGTTGTGGTCCCCGAGGAACCCCTCGAGGGAGGGCAGTTTGCGGTTGGCCAGGAAGGACCATTCGTCGAGGAAGAACCACTGGCCGTCGCCCCACACCAGCAGCGTCGGGAGAGCCACGAGCAGCAGCGCGAGGCCCGCGATCGTCCCCGCCTTCTCCGAGCGGATCGTGTCGAGGTTCATCCGGACGTTCCCCCGGTCGCCGACGTCATCGTTCGGCCGCTCGCTCACCGGATTCGGGCAGTCCGTAGTCCTCGGAGAAGATCCGTCGGTGGGTCCGCAGCATGTCACGAACGGTCAGCAGGATGTTCTTGATCGACGTGGCGCTCCCGCTGCCGAACTCGCGAGGGAAGGTCTGGATTCCGACCTCCCCGACCGGGTAGCCCATCAACATCGTCTTGATGGTGATCTCGGCGCCGATGAAGGGGCTCGTTGCGGTGAGATTGAGCCGGTCGACGACGGGCTTGTGGACCAGCCGCAGTCCGGTACTGATGTCGCGGTATCCGGTGCGGAAGAGGCGACGGAGGAGGCGGTTGTAGATCTGGGAGATGATCACCCGCGTGCCGGAGTAGCGGCGGACGAACCGGAAGGTGATGATCAGCCGGTAGTGCTCGCGCAGGCGCCACAGCTTCTTCAGGTCGTGGAGGTCGTACTCGTCGTCGCCGTCGGTGAAACAGATCCAGGCATTGGAGGACTCGGCGAGACCACGGCGGACCGCAGCGCCGTACCCCAGGTTGGTGTCGTGGTGTACCGCACGGACCGACTCGTGCTCGGCCGCGAGCCGATCGGCGAGCTCACCCGATCGATCCGGTGAGCCGTCGTTGACGATGATGATCTCGTACTCGTCGGTGAGTGACGACGCCACGTCGATGGCCTTCAGGGTGATTCGCTCGATCGTCCGCTCGTCGTTGTAGACCGGGAAGAAGATCGTGAGCGAGTCCGGACGGTCGGAGATCCGGCGGTGGAGGCTCATCAGAAGTCCAACCGGTTGTAGATCGGTGCGGGCAGGGCTCGCAGGCCGCGGACGATCACCGCCCAGTACCGGGGCTCGAAAACGGTCCTGGACCGGCCGCCGAGACCATCGACCACCCGGCGTGCGACCCTGACCGGGTCGGCCGGTCGGAGTTTGAGATCACGCCCCTGGGCCAGACGCGTGTCGACATAGCCGAGCCGGTAGAGCTGCACTGCTGCGTCGGTGCGGCCGAGCCGGTGCTGCATCGACCCGGCGAAACACTCGAGCCCGGCCTTCGCTGCGGCATAGGCGACGTTCTGGCGGCGGGGCGCGCCGGCCGCGATCGACGAGAAGAGGACGAGGGTGCCGTGGCCCCGCGCCTCGAACCGCTCGACATAGCGCCCGCCGAGCTTCATGACCCCGGTCATGTTGACGGCGACGAGATCACTGATGGTCGTCCAGTCGCCGGTGCCGTCGTCGACCTCGGCGACGGCACCAGCTGTGATCAGCACGGCGGTCGGGTCGGGAACGGCCGCATCGGCGGCGTCGAGGAAGGCCTCGATGTCGTCGTCCACGGCGATGTCGACCGCGATCGGGGTGACGGCGACGCCGTGGGCCAGCCGGAGTTCGTCGGCCAACGCGTCGAGGTCGGGTTGGCTCCGCGAGGCGATGACGAGGTCCCAGCCCTGTTCGGCCAGCAGGGTGGCGAGGGCGCGGCCGAGACCGGTGCTGGCACCGACGATGATCGCAGAGTCAGACACCGATCCGCCTCCGCAGCTCGCTGTCGAATCGCCGGGCGGGGTCGTAGGCCTCGAGGGCGGCGGCGAACGCGTCGTAGCCCGGGAAGATGCGACTCGCCGCGGCCTTTCCCAGGCGGCTGTCCTTCGCGAGGTTGACCGGCGCACCGAGGTCGACGGCCAATTCGTCGAGGTCGGCGAACATCGCGTGCGTCCGCGGATCGGCCGGTCCGTCGAGCGTCAGACACACCCCGTCGCCGCGGAACCAGAGGTGGTGGGGATCGCCGCGGAACAGCTTCAGTGACGCGAGGGTCACGCACGCTCCTCGATCGCGGACGATGCCACGGGTCCGCTCGATCGCGTCGGCCCAGTCGGCGCGGGGGACGATCACCTGGTACTCGTGGAATCCTCGACGGCCGAAGGCGTGGAAGTAGCCCTCCTTGCCGTTGATGGGGAAGGCACCGTCGAGCACCGGCATCGTGCGTTCCCGACGACGGTGCTCGAGCTGGAAGTAGGCGGCGTTCACCACTCGGGCGGTGAGGCGATTCCACACGGGGAACGGCACGAGGCGACCCCGTTGTTCCGGACGGAGGGAGGCGAAGCGGGTGGTCGCGGCGTCGCCCTCGTCGACGAAGCACTCCTCGTAGACGACGCCTCGCCCGAAGGTCGCTCCCGTGCGGCTGGCGTCGTTCCACGAGTAGAGCTGGCTGCCGGGACGGGCGTGGCGCTCCATGATCTCGACGGCGTCGACGAAGTCGTCGGCCCGGTGGGCGCGTCGGCGGATCGAGCCGCCCGCGAGAGGCTGGAGGCGCAGCGTCAGGTCGAGGATCCAGCCGGTCAGGCCCATGCCTCCGACGGTCAACTGGAACAGCTCGGGCTGCTCATCGGGTCCGCAGACCGTCTCGCCGTGGTCGGGGTGGAGGAGGGTGAGCGACGTGATGTGGTCGCTGAACTGCCCCACGTCGTGTTGGGTCTTGCCGTGGGTGTTGAAGGCGGCGCACCCGCCGACGGTGATCTCGGGATGGCCGGGAAGCACCGGGAACCAGAAGCCGTTCTCCACGGCGTGGCGCACCAGCGCTCCGACGGTGCAGCCGGCTTCGACGGTGATCGTGGCGGCATCCCGGTCGAGCTCGAGTATCCGGTCCAGCGCCTTCGTGGACACCGAGGGGACGCCACCGCCTGCCGCGCCGGCCTGGCAGTACGACAGCCCGCTTCCCCGGATCGCCACCTGCTCGTGTTCGCGGAGTGTCGCTTCGAGCGCCTGTCGCGATCGGGGCTCGAGCACCGCGGCGTCGCATCGTTCGGTGCCGTCGAAGCTGACGAGGGCACGCACCGGACGGGCCGCGTGATCAGCCATCGGTCGGCCTGCTGACGACCACGAGGAACTGCTTGCCGAGCACCCGCCACGCCGGCCTGCAGCGCAGGTACAGGCGGACCAGCACACTCGGCGGGGGTGGTTTGCCGACCATCGTGAACGGGAGGAACCGCGAGTAGGCGGTGTCGGTGTGGAAGCCGACGAGATCCGTTGCCTCGACGAGGCTCGCCTCCGTGAGCGGCACGTAGTGGTCGAAGAAGTCCCAGTAGGCCCCGCCCACATGCTTGATGTTCGGGCCCATGAGGACGAGGCGGCCTCCGGGCCGAAGGCACCGGTACGCCTCGGTCAGCGTCGCCATCACGGCAGCCCGGTCCGGCAGGTGTTCGAGGAAGTTGCTGCTGAACACCAGGTCGAGGGAGCCGTCATCGAGCGGCCATGGTTCGTCGGCGCGCTGTTCGAACAGGGTGACGCCGCGGTCGAGGTGGTTCTTCGCGTCGGGGTTGAGGTCGATGCCGTACCGCTCGGCGGCGGTGATCTGGTTGATGAACGGTCCCCACCCGCAGCCGAGGTCGAGCACCCGGTCGGTCTCGTCGACATAGCGGATGAACCACGAGTCGATGAGGGTTCGCCAGACGCGACGCCGTGTCTCGTCCTCCGACCCGAACCGGCGTCGGTACTGGTCGTCGAGTTGGTCACCACTATCCGGCACGGCGCCCCAAGGTACCGCTCCGACGCGGAGACATACAGGGCCGAAGGCATCACCGGGTGCGGCGGTCCGCCCCCGCGGTCGGATGGGGTGGTGGTGGCGGAGGTGGACGGGAATCGAACCCGCCGGACAGGGATCACCCATCCCACCCGCTTTGAAGGCGGGGGAGCCCACCAGGCGCTCGGACACCTCCGCTCGGCAACCTATCGGCCGCGCGGACATCGCGAACCCGGCTCGCTAGCTTTCTGCCATGTCGAAGAACCGAATCATCCTCGTGGTCGTCCTCGTCGCCCTTCTGGCCGTGCTGGCGAAGAAGGTCAAGGACGTCTAGCGGCGTCTAGAACGGCCAGCGCCGCTTCGGCGCGGCCCGACGGGTCCGCCACAACAGCGCCCCGCCGGCCGCCAAGCCCAGGCCCAGCACGCCCGCGCCGAGCACGGCGGGCTTGGGTGCGGCGATCGAGCCCTCCCGCAACGGACGCGGGTTCTCGAACGTGCGGATCTCCCACCCGCGGGCCTCGGCTTCCTTGAGGAGACCGCGGTCGGGGTTGACGGCAACGGGGTGACCGACCGCCTCGAGCATCGGCAGGTCGGTGATCGAGTCGGAGTAGGCGAACGAGTGCTCGAGGTCGAGGCCGTGCGCCACTCGCTCCCGCTCGATCGCCTCCACCTTGTGGATGCCGGCCGAATAGAACTCGACCTCGCCGGTGTAGCACC
>JAUIML010000036.1 GCA_030432715.1 Acidimicrobiia bacterium
GGGTGTCGAACACCTCAACAACCTGCTGCACGTCGACGGCGCCGAGATCACCGCCCTCGCCGACCCCCACCCGTCCAGTCGTGAGTCGGCGGCGGCGTTGGCACCGGGAGCCACCGTCTACTCGGACCACCGGCAGCTGATCGCCGACGGCGTCTGTGACGCGGTCGTCGTCGCGTCGCCCAACATGACCCACATCGACGTGTTGACGGATCTGCTGGCCACCGACCTGCACATCCTCGTCGAGAAGCCCCTCTGCACCACCGTCGACGACTGCTATCGGGTGCTCGATCTCGCCGAGGGCCGGGAGGCCCTCACCTGGGTGGGCCTCGAATACCGCTACATCCCCCAGATCACCCGCCTCATCGACGAGGTCGACGGCGGAGCCGTGGGGCAGCCGCGGATGGTGTCGATCCGGGAGCACCGCTTCCCCTTCCTCCAGAAGGTCGGCGACTGGAACCGCTTCTCCCGCAACACCGGCGGCACCCTCGTGGAGAAGACCTGTCACTTCTTCGATCTCATGTGTCGGATCATGCCCGGCCGACCCGTGCGAGTCATGGCCAGTGGCGCACAGGACGTCAACCATCTCGACGAGGTCTACGACGGCGAAGTCCCCGACATCCTCGACAACGCCTTCGTGATCGTGGAGTTCGACGACGGGGGCCGGGGCATGCTCGACCTCTGCATGTTCGCCGAGGCGACCCACGACCAGGAGCAGCTCAGCGTGGTCGGGGAGAGGGGCAAGGTCGAGACCTACGTGCCTCACCCGCTGGTGCGCATCGGTCGCCGGGGTGAGCACTGGATGGGCAGTGTGGAGACCCACGAGGTGCACGACGACCGGGTGGCCTACGAGGGGCATCACGACGGCTCGTCGTATCTCGAACACCTCCGCTTCCGCGACGCGATCCTCGAAGGCCGCGACCCCGATGTCACCCTCCACGACGGACTCGTGTCGGTGGCCATCGGTGCCGCGGCCCATCGCTCGATCGACGAGGGTCGAGTCGTCGACCTGTCGGAGTTCCTGCGCTCCTAGCGCCTACGAGAGCGGGAAGTACTCGAAGCGCTCCGAGCGTTCGTCGGTTGCGTCGTTCTCTTCACGGACCCGCACCCGCAGTTGGCCGTCCTCGATCTCGAAATCGATGCGGACCTCGAGATCGCCGTTGACGTACCTCGACTCCACGCCGTCCGCATCGGGACCGGCTTCGTCTAGCGTCCACCCGGCGGCCGGAACGGCCGAGACCAGGGAGATCTGGAATCCGGTGACCGTCACGGTCGTGGTCCCCACGCCGGCAACGCTGTAGGCCTTCGTGGTGCTGCTCGACGGCGCGGTCGTCGTCGAGGTGCTCGGCATGGTGGTCGTCGTCGTGGAGGTGGTCGGCGCCGCGGTGGTCGGAGTCGTGACCGTCGTGGTCGGCGTGGACCGGTCGTCGTCGGAATCGTCCGAGTCGTCGGAGTCGTCGTCCGAGTCGTCGGAGTCGTCGTCCGAGTCGTCGGAGTCGTCGTCCGAGTCATCGGAGTCGTCGTCCGAGTCATCGGAATCCGAGTCGTCGGAATCCGAGTCGTCGGAGTCATCGGCCGAGTCGTCGGAATCGCTGTCCTCGCCCGACTCATCGGAGTCGCCGTCGTCGCTCGAGCTGTCGTCGTCGGACACGTCGAGATCGTCGGCCTCGTCCGGGTCGTCGATGGTCTCGACCACGGCTGCGTCATCGACGTCGGGCAGGAGGGGGATGTCGACCACGCCGGTGGCGTGGGCGCCGCCGATCGACGCGGCGGCCACGGTGGTGCCGACGAGCACCTTGCCGCTGAGGGTGCCGATGAAGGCAGTGATGGATGTGAGCACGGGAATTCTCCTCGGAGTCGGATCGACTTCGTCCGTGACGTCGATGACGTCGGCGGCCTGGGTCGATCGGGGAATCGGTTCGGTGACACGACCGACCCCGAGGAACTCCGACAGTGCGGCACCGGGGGTTGGGACCGGTTCTGCCGCCAGTTGCTCGCGGGCGCGTCCCAGGGCATCGGCCACAGGGTGACCGTCGATGCCGGCGGAGCGGCCCTCGAGCAGCGCAGCGAGCTGCTCGTCGGAGAGTTCGGGGTGGGTCATGTCATCCCCGTGAACGTCGTCGTCCGTCATCAGGAGACCCCCTGCTCGAGAAGTGTCGACTGGAGTCGCTTGAGGCCTCGCGCCTGGAGCCGCTTCACCGCCGCGACCGGCCGACCCACGATCTCCGCCGTGTCGGCCAGGGAGAGGTCGGCAACGAGTCGAAGCAGGATCACCTCGCGTTGCTCCTCGGTGAGCGGCGCCAACAGGGCGACCACGTCGTCATGGGCGAGTGATGCCATCGCGGCTTCGTCGGCCCCCGGCACCACCTGTTCGGGCGGTGGAGCGAAGATCTCGTCCGGGCGGCGTTGGCGCTTCCGATGGGCGTCGATCAGCAGATTGCGGGTGATCGAGAACACCCAACGGCGAAAGGCCGCCCCGTCGCCGGAGAACGTGGGCAGCGATCGGAACACCCGGAGGAACGCCTCGTTGCAGATGCCTTCGGGATCCGCTGCGCCGCGGGCCCGGGCGAATCCGGCGATCTGGGGTCCCAGCCACCGGTACAGCTCGTCGAACCCCCGCGGGTCGCCCCGGCGCGCTTCATCGACCCACTGGTCCATCGGTTGCCTCGTCGAGGTCGGCTCCGCCACGGAGGGAATCATCTCATCGTCGTGAACGCACGACGATGACTTCGGGAGACCGCCTTCAGATGATTTCTTCTCGGCGAAGTCGGGCCAGGTCGGCGTCGCTGAGACCGAGCACGGCGCGGAGCACCTCGTCGGTGTGGGCACCCAGCCGCGGCGCTCCCGTCGGCGCATCGGGTTGTTGCCCTTCGAGGCGGGGGAACGGCGCCTGCTGGCGCACGAGGCCGATCACCGGGTCGTCGACCGGCAGGATGTCGCCACGGGCGAGGACGTGCTCGTCGGCGCTGAGGTCGGCGGCGTCGTAGGCTGTGCCGACGGGGACGTCGTGGGCCACACAGCGTTCTTCGATCTCCGCAGCGGTCAGCGCCGCCGCCCAGTCGGTGACGATCTGGTTGATCGCAGCGTTGTTGGCGGCGCGCCCCTTGGGCGTGGCGTAGCGCTCGTCGGTGAGCAGATCGGGTCGATCCATGGCTGCGCAGAGCCGTTCGAAGTTGTTCTGCGCGGCGGCGACGATGCAGACGAAGCGTCCGTCGCTGCTGGGGTAGTTGTCGAGGGGGGCCGAGTGTTCGAGCCGGTTTCCGCTGCGGTTGCGGACGACGCCGAGCCGGTCATACGCCGCGATCGACCATTCGAGGATGCGCAGGGCCGACCCGTAGAGGTAGGCGTCGATCACGCCTCCCTCGCCGGTTCCCCGGGCATCGCGTTCGTAGAGGAGACCGAGCGCGGCCTGGGCGGCGAAGACACCGGTCAGGTAGTCGGTGACCGTCACGCCGGGGCGCACCGGCGGACGATCGGCCTCGCCGGTGAGGTGGAGGAGGCCGCCGTAGGCGACGCCGTTGCGGTCGAGGCCGGGTCGCAACGACTTCGGCCCGCTCTGGCCGAACACGCTGATGCGCACGGTGACGAGTCTCGGGTCGAGTCGGGCGGGATCGATGTTCCAACGTTCGAGGGTCCCGGGTCGGAAGTTCTCGCAGACGACGTCGGACTCGGCCGCGAGACGGCGGAAGAGGTCCTGGCCCTCGGCCTTGCGGAGGTCGAGCGTGACCGACTTGCGGCCCCGGCCCTCGACCGACCAGTAGAGCGAGTACGGACCCTCGTCGGTCTCGACGAACGGGCCCAGATCACGCAGCGGGTCGCCCCCTCGCGGCTGTTCGATCTTGATCACCTCGGCCCCCTGCTCGCCGAGCAGACCGGCGCAGAAGGGCGCCGCGATGCGGGTCCCGAGATCGAGGACGCGCAAGCCCTCGAGCGGCCGCCTCACGACCCCGCGCCCTCATCCCGGTGTTCTGCGAACGCGCCCTCGTCCCGGTGTTCTGCGAACGCGCCCTCATCCCGGTGTTCTGCGAACACCTCCTTCATCGAGCCCTTCGCCTTGCGGGCTTCGAGGGCATCGAGCGCGGTTGCCGTGTTGTGCATCCAGTGATGGGCCTGGAAGTGGTAGTCGTAGGCGTCGCGCTGGCCCTGCAGGTCCAGCGTCTTGTTGATCGAACGCTTGACGACCTGGGCGGTCGTCGGCGGCACGAGGGCGATGCGCTCGGCCAACTCGACCGTGGCCGCTCGGAGGTCGGCGCGGGGGACGACCCGGTTCACCATGCCGAGGCGCTCGGCGTCGGCCGCGCTGAACGTCTCGGCTGCGAGCAGGAACTCCTTCGCCTTGCGGGCCGGCATCTCCCACGGCTCCACCAGCAACTCCACGCCCGCGCCGGTCATCCGCAGGACCGGGTTCTGGAACGAGGCGTCGTCGCTGGCGACGATCAGGTCGCACATGCAGGCGAGCATCACGCCTGCCGCGATGCACTTGCCCTGCACGGCCGCGATCGTCGGCTTGCGGAAGTCGCGTATGCGCAGGCACCGGTCGAAGTACATGACCTTCTCGTGGTGCCACTTCCCCTCCGGGGTTTCCCGCATCAGGCGCCACCGGTCGGGTTCGGTGTCGCCCACGAGCGCCTTGAGATCGTGACCCGCCGACCAGTGCTTGCCGTTGCCGGCGAGGATCACGACCCGCACGTCGTCGTCCGCGTCGGCCAGGTCGAGGGCAGCGTCGATCTCGTCGATCATCTCGGTGTTCTGGGCGTTCGCGACCTCTGGCCGGTCGAGGGTGATCGTGCAGACCGCGCCGTCGACCTCGTAGGTGATTGCCTGAAAGTCACTCATCTCCCCATGCTGGCAGGCCACGGCAAGCAGGGCGATATGGCCCATACGGAAATCGGCTCGATCCGTCGATCCGAAGGGTATGACCGACCGGCGCCGAGTCGGCCGACGACTCACGGCCGGCGGACACTCGATCCGAACCAAGATGACGGCCGCCGTCCTCGTGGCCGCACTCGGCCCGCTCGCGATCCTCGGGTTCGTCTCGGAGGCGACGCAGGAATCGCTTGCGATCCACAGCGCCTTCGAACGCCTCGAAGGAATCGCCGCTGCGCAAGTGCGCCAACTCGACGCGATGGTCGAGGCTGATCGTGAGATCGCCGAGACCCTTGTGACCCAGACGGCGATTCGTGAGGGCCTGCGCACCGGTGATGAAGACGTCGAAGAGGCACTGGCGGCAGCGGTCGGCGCGATCGACAGACTCCGGTCGGTGGCGCTCGTCGGTCGAGACGGTCGGACCATCGCCGCCAGCGACGCCACCGCCCGCGAACGGGTCGACGCGGTCGGCGATCGACTGACGGAGGGCGGACCGGTCGAGGGGATCGTCGTCGAGGATGAGCAGGGCTCGCCGGTCGCCGTCAGCTCCGCGCCGGTGATCGTCGACGGCGAGCCCATCGGGTCAGTGGTGATCGAGACGGCGATGGACGCGATCACCCCGTTGGCGACGAACTACGACGGACTCGGCCAGACGGGCGAGACCTCGATTGCCCAGGAGCACCCCAGCGGCGGCGCGGAGTTCATCGCGCCGCTCCGGTTCGCCCAGGGCATGGTGCTCGACGCCGTCGTCCCTCCGACTGACACGGAGGTGCCCATCACGCTGGCCCTGGACGGCCAGACCGGTCGCTTCGACGGTGTGCTCGACTATCGGCAGCAGTCGGTGCTCGCCGTGACCCGCACGGTCGACGGGCCGGGCTGGGCCGTGGTCGTGAAGATCGACCGCGCCGAGGCCCTCGCCGGAGTGTCGTCGTTTCGCGCGACCCTGATGGGGGCGATCGCCGTCGCCGCCCTGCTCGTGCTCGCCATGGCCGTGCTGTTCGCCCGGTGGATCTCCCGCCCGATCCAACGACTGACCGAAGCGGCGGTCGGCGTCGCCGGCGGTGACCTCGACGCGTGGGCGGACATCCGGACCCGCGACGAGATCGGCGCGCTGGCGTCGGCGGTGACGAGCATGACGGACACGCTCGTCTACGCCAATGCGGCCGAGGCGCTCCGGGTCGCGGAGCTCGAGGCGGTCAACGCGGCGCTCGAGGCCAGCGACGCCCGTGAGCGCTCCATCGTGGACCACGCCGCCGAGGGAATCATCACCTGCTCGGGATACGGGGTCATCGAATCGGTCAACCCCGCTGCGGCCTCGTTGCTCGGCCGGGCGGCCGATGAGATCGAGGGCCAGCCCTTCGGGGTCCACTTCGGATTGAGCTCGACCAAGGGAGCGGTGCCGCCGGAGCGGGCGAACCTGGTCGAGTGGATCTGGACGCGGAACGAGGAGGTCGTAGGCCTGTATGCCCGCCGAAGCTCCGGCGAGCGGGTGCCGATTCGCATCTCGGTGAGCAGGGTCGACCGGGACGGTGACACCTCGTTCCATGCCCTGGTTCGGGATGTCTCGGAGTCGGTCGACTTCGAACGGCGGCTCTGGGAGTCCGCGCACTACGACGGCTTGACCGGGCTTCCCAATCGGGATCTCTTCGTTGCGGAACTCGATCAGGCGCTCGCATCGCAACGTGAACCAGGGGCTGACGCCGCGGCTCCCGCAGTGCTGTTCATCGACCTCGATCGGTTCAAGGTCGTCAACGACGCGTGGGGACACGCAGCGGGCGACGAGCTCCTCAAGATCGTCGGCTCCCGGCTACGCAACGCGATCCGCGAAGACGATCTCCTCGCCCGGTTCGGCGGCGACGAGTTCGTCGTCATGGCCCGGGCCGATGGCGGCGCTGCCGAAATCGTCGCGCTCGGGCGTCGGACCATCCGCGACCTGGAGAGTCCGTTCCGTCTCGGTGACAACGTCACCTACGTGGGCGCGAGTGTCGGCCTCGCGTTCGCCGACCGGCCTGGTGTGAGCGCCGACGATCTGGTCAGCCAAGCCGATGTCGCGATGTACGCGGCGAAGGCCGCGGGCCGAGGGCGAGTGGCGGTCTTCGACAACGCCATGCGGGAGAAGGTCCAATCACGTCATCGCGTCCAGACCGAGCTGCGCCATGCCGTCGACAACGACGAGTTGCGGGTGCACTACCAGCCGATCGTGGATCTCGGGTCGGGGGAGTTCGAGGGCGCGGAAGCACTGGTCCGGTGGGAACACCCGACACGCGGCGTCATCGGACCCGACGATTTCATCCCGATCGCCGAGGAGACCGGCCTGATCACGAAGGTCGGCCGAGTCGTGCTGCGCGAGGTCGCTCGCCAGATCGCGGACTGGAGCATCCACGGCGGGAGGACGCGCCGTGTGGTCGACACCGTGCTCGACACGCTCGCAGCGGCGGGGGCTTCGCCGTCGGCGCTGACGATCGAGGTCACCGAGAGCGTGCTCGTCACCGATACGCAGACGACGATCGACAATCTCTCCCGACTCCGCCGCGCCGGGGTGCTCATCGCGCTCGACGACTTCGGCACCGGCTACTCGTCGCTCACGTACCTCCGGGACATGCCCGTCGACATCGTGAAGATCGACCGGCGCTTCGTCGAGGAACTGACGAGCGGGGATGCCGAGTCGTCGATCGCCGCCATGGTGCTGGGTCTCGGCCGGGCGATGGGGCTCAAGGTCATCGCCGAGGGAGTGGAGACATCGGGCCAACACGAGCAGCTCATCGCGGTCGGCGGTACCCATGCGCAGGGCTTCCTCTACGCCCGACCGGCGCCGGCTTCCGAGGTTGCGAACCTCCTCTGGCCCGCCGAGGTGACGTTCGACATCAGCACGCTCGACGGATGATGCCGTGTCCGCGCGAGGCGCCGATCACGCCGGCCGGGGTTCCCGCGGCAACCCGAGGGTCCGCTCACCGATGATGTTGCGCTGGATCTCGTTGGTGCCGGCGAAGATCGAGGCGGCGCGGTAGTAGAGCCACGACCGCTGCCAACGTCCATCGCCCGGATTGTCGGACGCTCCCCGCCACAGCGACGATTCGTCGCCCAGGATGTCCATCGCCGTGCGGTGCATCCGCTGGCTCATCTCGCTCCAGTAGAGCTTCGCCGTTGCGGCCTCGGGCCCGAGTTCGCGACCGTGCTGGAGGCGGCTGAGCGACCGCCAGTTCTGGAGCTGGAACAGGCGGAGCTCCACGAACGCCTGGGCCAACGCCTGCTCGACCTGAGGTTCGCCCGCCAGGCCCCGCTCGTCGGCGAGGCGAAAGAGCTCGTCGAGGAGTTGTGTGTGGATGACCAGCTGGCGAGGATTGGTGCCCCGCTCGTGGGTGAGGGTGGAGCCGGAGACACCCCACCCACCGTTGACCGGGCCGATCAGCTGGTCGTCGGCGACGAACGCGCCGTCGAAGAAGACCTCGTTGAAGTCGGCCTCGTCGGTGATCTGGCGAAGCGGTCGGATGTCGACACCCGGTGCCCGCATGTCGACCATGAAGGCCGAGATGCCCCGGTTCTTGCGGGCGTCGGGGTCGGTCCGGGCCAGGCAGAGACCCCAGTCGGCGAACTGGGCGTAGGAGGTCCACACCTTCTGCCCGTGGAGCTCCCATCCACCCTCGACCTTCGTCGCCCGGGTGGCGACCGCGGCCAGATCGGACCCGGCATCGGGTTCGGAGAAGAGCTGACAGAAGAGCTGTCCGGCGTCGAGGATGCGGGGGAGCCAACGCGCCTTCTGCTCGTCGGTTCCGTGGGCGAGCAGGGTGGGGCCGACGAGGTTCACGCCGATGCGACCGACCAGCTCCGGCGCCCGGGCCCGGGCCAGTTCCTCCTGCACGATGTAGTGGTGGAGGGGCGTGGCGTCGCGCCCCCCGAAGGCGCTCGGCCAGGTGACGCCCACGAAGCCGGCATGGGCGAGCCGGCGCTGCCAGCTGCGCAGGAACTCGACCTCCTCGGCGAGATCCTCGAACAGGGGCGGGAGCCCGACGCCGTACTCCCACGGCAGGTTCTCGGTCAGCCAGGCCCGACATTCGGCCCGGAAGCGCTCCTGGTCGGGGGTCGGGGTGAGGTCCACGAGAGCGGTCTACCAGTCGGTCGTGCGGACTGTCACTTGCCGCGTCCGGCCCCTACCATGCGGCCCCGATGGACTTCGATCTCTCCGCGGATCAGATGGCGCTGCGTGATGCGGCGCGCGATCTCCTGACCGACCGGTGCTCGCCGGACCGGGTGCGCGCCGCCGGCGGGTTCGATGCCGATCTCTGGTCGGCGATGGTCGAGCAGGGGTGGACCGGCATCGCGGTCGCCGAGTCGGCCGGAGGTGTGGGGCTGGGAACGGTCGAAGCCGCCGTGCTGCTCGAACAGGCCGGCGCCCACGTCGCTCCGGTTCCGCTCGCCCAGCAGCTCGTGGCGTTGGCATCGCTGGCCGACACCGAGTGGGGCCCGACCCTGCTGAGCGGCGAGTCGGTCGCCGCCGTCGCCCGGTCGTCGCTCACCCGCCACGACGACGGCACCGTGTCGGGTCGTCCCGAGCCGGTCATCTACGGCGCTCGGGCCCGTGTGCTCGTGGCTCCGGCGGGTGACGAGCTCGTGGCCGTGGACCTGACCGGCGTGGAGCGCCGGGCCGAGCCCGCCATGGACCTCACTCGCGAGCTCGCGTGGATCGACCTCGATCGGGTGCCCGCGACGGTGGTCGGTGGGGCCGACGCGGTTGCGGCGCACCTCGATCGCGGTGCGGTGTACCACTCCGCCGAGATGCTGGGCGGGGCCGAACAGGTGATGCGCCTGGCGGTCGACTACGCGAAGGAACGGCAGCAGTTCGGGCGGCCGATCGGCAGTTTCCAGGCCGTCAAGCACCGATGCGCCGACATGCTCGTCGACGTCGAGGGGATGCGCTCGGCCGTCTACCACGCCGCCTGGGCCCTCGGTGCCGATGACCCCGACGCCCGGGTCGCGGCGGCGACGGCGAAGGTCTGGTGCAGCGACGCCGCGGTGCGCGTCGCCGAGTCGGCGTTGCAGGTCCACGGCGGCATCGGGTTCACCTGGGAGTCCGACGTCCACCTCCACCTGAAGCGGGCCCAGCTCGATTCGGTGGCTTTCGGTGACGCCCGCCACCATCGGGCCCGGCTCGGGGCGATGCTCGCGGCGCGGTTGGAGAGTGGCGGCTCGGTCCTCGGTTGACCCACACTGGGGGCAACCTCAGGAGGTCGCCATGTCGATCGATCAACGGACCCGTCTCCTCAAGGACGAGCGCGAGCTCGGTCGAGACGAGGTGTTCGACGAGGTCATCGCGACCGCGTTGCGCACCCACGGCGATCTCGCCGGGCGCGGTGCGGCGTACAAGAACGCGCTCCCCCTCGGACTCTCGGTCGACGGCCGCGGGCTGACCCTGCAGGTCCGAGACGGCGTCATGGTCGCGACGCCGGGGGTGGACGACGCCGGCGTGGTCGCCGAGATGGCGGAGGACGCCTTGTCGGACCTGGTGCAGGACAGCCAGTCGACCATGGGGTTGGCGATGACGTCGCGGGTGCGGCTCACCGCCGGCGACATCAACGAGTGGATCGGTTGGGAACCGATCCTGCGGGCGCTCTTCGACGGCCGCAAGGTGCACGAGACCGGCGACGTCACGTTCCGCGCCCTCGACGGTGGGCCCCTCGACCTGGACCGTACGTTCACGATCGACGACGATCGTGAGGAGATCGCCCACTTCCTGACCGAGGCCGGGTTCCTCCACATCGAGAACGTGTTCGACGAAGCCGAGATGGCCCGGGTGGCGGACGACATCGACGAGTGGATCGCCCGGGCGACGCCCGACGACGGCGAGTCGTGGTGGGCGACCGACGAGGACGGGCTCGACCAGGCGGTACGGGTGCTGTTCTTCTACGAGAAGTCGGCCGCCCTCCGCGAGCTCGTCGAGAGCGACCGCTACCAATGGCTCGCATCGCTGACCGGCGACGGCCACGTGCACAAGGGCGGCGCCGAGGGGCTGGTGAAGCCGCTCGGCATCGTCAAGGGTCTGTCGGACCTGCCGTGGCACAAGGACTGTGGACAGGGTCGTCACTCCTACATGTGCAACTCGATGACGTGCGGGATCTCCGTCACCGGCGCGGACCGGGTGAGCGGTGCCCTCGGCGTGATCCCCGGCTCGCACCGGGCCAACACCATGGCCACCGGCCGCGATCGCGAGCTCGACCTGGCGCCGCGCATGCTCGAGACCGCGACCGGGGACGTCACCGTGCACTGCAGCGACACGTTGCACCGGGCCCACCCGCCGGTCGAACGCCCGCGCAAGGTCGTCTACTCGGGGTTCGGTCTGCCCCTGCTCCCCGGCGACGAAGCCAAGCCCGACCCGCGCTACAGCCGGGCCGCCCGAGCCGAACTCACCGACGTGCAGGACCGCATCTCCGCCGCCGACAACCCCGACGCCTCCCGGCGCTACACCCCCGGCCGAGGCCGCTGACCCGTCACACCGGTGTCAGACACTCGTCACGTCAGAACTCGAAGCACTGCACCTCGACCATCATCGGAAGCAGGTAGCCCACGTAGAAGTTGTGCAGCTTCAGCGGGCCGTGGTCCTCGACCTGGTAGTCGATGATGTCGACCCGCTCGTCCCGTTCGGCATAGGCCTTGGCCCGGGCGAGCACTTCGTGGAGTTGGTCGACGGTGTCGACCGCGAGTCCGAAATGATCGAGCCGCGGCGCGTGCATGGGTTCCTCGTCGGCGATGAGGAAGACGAACTGGTCGTAGGAGTGCACACCCATGACCAGACGGGTGCGGTCCTCGGTCATGGTGGGATGCTCGACCCAACCGAAGACCTCGCCGTAGAACGCAGTGATGTCGGCCCGGTTCTGCTCGTCGAGCGAGGCCGCAGGCATGCTCATGGCCACGTGGTTGAAGCGGGTCGGTCCGGTGAAGTCACTCATGGGCGGATCATCGCCTTTCCGGGGATCTCCCCCGCTCGGAGTCGGTGCATCGTCGCCACCAGGTCGTCGAGCGGGGCGGAGTCGTCGGCGATCAGTTCGTCGAGGGGGAGGGTGCCCGAGCCGATGAGCGCGAGCGCTGCCTCGAAACCGTCGGGGTCGTAGTTGAACGCACCGCTGACCCGGAGCTCGTTGAGGATGACCCGGTTGGTGTCGAGTTTCGGATAGTCGACACCGGTTCCGACCAGCATCAACAGACCGCCGCCGGCGAGCTGGGTGAGCCCCATCTCGGCCGCGACGCGGGCCCCGGACGTCTCGAAGACCACGTCGAACGCGTCGTCCGCCGTTGCGCCGGGGTGCGGCGGGGCCTCGAGCGAATCGACGGGACGGCTCGTGGCCCCGAGTCGGGTTGCGAGCGCGGCCCGAGCGGCCCCGGGCTCGACCGCGGTCGTCGCGACACCCCGTTCGGTCAGGATGGCGATGATCGCGGCGCCGATCGGTCCGGCCCCCATGACCAGCGCCGTCATCGTGGGGTCCACTGCGGCCAGAGAGACCGCGTGGAGGGCGACAGCGAGGGGTTCGGTGTAGGCCGCGGCGCGGGCGTCGATGCCCGGCGGCACGGCGATCAGCCGGTCGCCCGTGGCCCTGACGTACTCGGCGAAGGCGCCGCGATCCAGGGCGACCCCGGCGTCCGGACGATCTCGACAGAGGCTGGGGCGTCCGTCCCGGCAGGGCCGACACTCGCCGCAGACGGGTGAGGGAAGGCCCACCACGAGTTCGCCGGGTGCGAACCCGGTGTCGCCGGCGTCGACCACCCGTCCCGACCACTCGTGGCCGAAGACGGCATCGGGAGCGCCCCAACCGTCGAGCATCATGTGAAGGTCGGTGCCGCAGATCCCGCAGTACTCGACGGCGATGACGGCCGCGTCCCCCGCTCCCGGTCGAGGCACCTCGACCACGTCGACCTCACCGGGTCGGCGGTAGACCGCCGCCCGCATCGTCGGGGTCGGGTTGGACACGGACCCAGCTTTGCGTCGATCGCCACGCCGTGCGAATCGATCAGGGGACCCCACCCGAGTGCAGCCGGGACGCGAGTGCGGCCCGGTCCACCTTCCCCGAGGCCAGTACCGGCATCTCGTCGACCAGCTCGATGCGCTCCGGGGTGATGTACTTCGCGGCGCCCCGTTGCTCGAACCAATCCCGGCAGATCGCGAGGTCGAACTCGTCGGTCGCAACGACGAATGCGGCCACCCGCTCACCGAGGCGTTCGTCGGGTTCCGCGACGGCGACGGCCTGACGCACCGCGGGGTGGGCCTCGAGGTGCTGCTCGACCTCGGTGGCCGAGATGTTCTCGCCGCCTCGGATGATCCGATCCCCGAGCCGGCCCGTGATGGTGAGCCAGCCGTCGTCGAGCGTGGCGAGGTCGCCGGTCCGGAACCAGTCGTCGACGAAGTGCTCTGCCGTGCGGTCGGCGTCGAGATAGCCGCGGGCCAGTTCGGGTCCGCGGACCCAGAGCTCGCCGTCGTCGTCGACGCGGAGCTCCGAACCGCCGAAGGCCCGACCGTCGGTCGTGACCATTCGTTCGGGCGGGTCGTCGTGTCGGCTCGTGGTGATCGTCGGGGCTTCCGTCGACCCGTAGGCCCGCTTGACCACCACGCCGAGCTCGGCTCGGGCCCGGGCGGCGAAGGCCGGACTCACCCCTGCGCCCCCGCACGAGACCAGCCGCAGTGACGTCACCCGGGCCGGATCGAAGTCGGGATGGTCCATCACGCCGAGGAAGAACGTCGGCGGCCCGACCATCCAGGTGACCGCCTCCTGTTCGATCAGGTCGAGGGCCCGCCCCGGATCCCACTTCGACATCAAGACCGTCTTCGCCCCGACGGCACCGGGCACGAGCACCCCGTGGAGCAGCCCCGAGACGTGCGCGAGCGGCGCCGGCATCAGCACCGCGTCGTCGGCGGTGAGGCCGTGGACGTCGATCGATTCCGCCGTCTTGTAGGAGAGCGACGCGTGGGTGTGGACGACCCCCTTCGGTACGCCCGTGCTGCCCGAGGTGAACATGACGAGGGCATCGTCGCGTTCGTCGCCCTCGAACGCGGGGACGGCGCCCCCGGTGAGATCGGCCACCGCTTCCGCGGTCGGGAACTCGGACAGGGGTGCGTCGGTGGTGGCGAGGAGCAGTGCCGGCTCCGCCTGTTCGAGGGCATGGGTCAGCTGCGCCCGGCCGGCCATCGGGTGCAGCGCCACCGGCACCACACCGACCGCCCAGCAGGCGCGATAGACCACCACCGCGTCGACCCCGATCGGCAGCTGGAAGGCAACCCGGTCGCCGTGGCCGATACCACGGGCGTTGAGCGCTCCGGCGAGATCGCGACTGCGCCGGAACAGGTCCGCGGTCGACACGCGATCTCCGTCGTGCACCACCAGGTCGGGTCGGGTCGGGGCCGCCGCGAGCAGTTCGTCGAGCGTCATGGGCAGGTGATGCTACGGCGCGCGGTGGCGGGCATACCGCCACAGATGCTCGAGGGCGGCCACGGCCTCGTCGCCCGCGCTGTGGCAGTAGCGGCCGGTCGCCCGAACGGTGGCCGGCCCCGGGTTCTCGGGGTTGGTCGTGGCGAGTTCGGTGAAGGAGATCACCGGCTTGCCACTGCGTTCGGAAGCTGCGGCGGCCGCCTCGGCGAACCGCGTGTCCTGCCGCTCGTGGTACTCGACGATTCGATCGAGTCCGTGGTCCGGGAAGAAGGGTCCGTCGCGCTCCATCGCTCCGGTGTTCGACTGGATGCCGAGACCGAGATAGATCACGCCGTCGACGTCGGGGTGATCGGCGATGATCGCCAGGAGCTCGGGAATGGTGTCGCGGGTCTCGCCGCCGGCCAGGTCGATCGGATTGCGGCGACTCCAGCGGGGCGGAACCCGGGCGTCGACCTCCGATCGCAGGTCGTCGGGCAGATCGATCAGGTCGAGCTCGCTCGCCTCCACGGCATCGCCGGTGATGACGCACCAGCCGCCGGCGGTGCCGAAGACGACGGTACGCGGCCCGCGGGGGAGTGGCTGGGTGGCGAAGGTCGCCGCGGTGCGCCACGCCTCGGCGATGGAGTCGACGACCGTGACACCCGCTTCGGCCAGGGCGGCGTCGGTGTCGTCGCGGCCGGCTGATGAACCCGTGTGGGCGGCGACCGCAGAACGGCCCGAGACCGACCGGCCACCCCGCATGACCACGACGGGCATCTGCTCGGTGACTCCGGCCAGGCGCTCGATCGTGTCGTCGGCGATGTGCTCGAGATAGGTCAGTCCGACGGTCGTCTCGGGATCCGTCGCGAACCACTCCATGAAGTCGGCCACGCCGACCTGGGCGCCGTTGCCGACCGACACGGCGCGGCTGATGCCCACGCCGCACTGGCGGGCGTAGTTTCCGAACGTCGACACCATGCCGCCCGACTGGCTGGCGACGGCGATCGTCCCTCGAGGAGGCATCGGAGCGACGATCTGGGCGCACATGTCGACCGGGGTCGAGATGACGCCCTGGCCGTTGGGCCCGGCGAAGAGGATGCCGAGACTGTCGGCCAGTTCGGCCAGCTCGTCCTGGTGGGCCCGGCCCGTCTCGTCGATCTCGCCGTAGCCGGCGGAGGCGCAGAACGCCGCAGTGATGCCTCGATCGGCGGCTTGGCGGAGCACGTCGGCGGTCGCCTTGGCGGGGACACCGAGGAAGACGAGATCGAGGTCGGCGTCGGGGATGTCGTCGAGCGAGGCGTAGGTGGTCTCGCCGAGGACCTCCTCTCCGGCGAGGTTCGTGCCGTAGAGCGCGCCCTCGTAGCCCGCGGCCCGGAGGTTGTGGTAGGCGACGAACCCGAACTTGCCCGGGTGCGTCGCCGCTCCCGCGACCACGATCCCTCGTGGTTCGAAGAGGGCCCGGAAGCGTTCGGCCGGCTGCCGGATCGTCACGCAGTCGCCGCCGTGACGAGTGTCCGACACCGGTGTGCCGGGTCAGGTGATGGCATGGCGCTCGTGGAGCTTGCGAGCGATGACCATCTTCTGCACCTCGCTGGTGCCCTCGCCGATGATCATCAACGGCGAGTCACGGAAGTAGCGCTCGACGTCGTACTCCTGTGTGTAGCCGTTGCCCCCGTGGATCCGTAGGGCATCGGTGCAGATCTCGAAGCACGCCTCGGAGGCGAACAGCTTCGCCATGCCGGCCTCGAGGTCGATGCGCTCGCCCCGGTCGAACCGGGCCGCGGCGTCGTAGGTCATCAGCCGGGCGGCCTGGAGTTTGGTGGCCATCTCGGCGAGTTTGAACTGGATCGCCTGGTGCTCGAAGATCGGCTTGCCGAAGGTCTCGCGCTCCTGGGCGTACTTCATCGCCGCGTCGAACGCGGCCTGGCCGACCCCCACCGCCCGCGACGCGATGTTGATACGGCCGAGCTCGAGCGCCGACAGGGCGTAGCGCAGGCCCCGGCCCATGCCCTCCGCGCCGCCGAGCATGTTGGCGTCGGGGACCCGGTGGTCGACATAGGACATCTCGACCGTCTCGAGGCCCTTGTAGCCCAGCTTGTGGATCTTCTTGGAGGTGCTGATTCCCTCGAACGAGTCGCCCGGCTCCTTCTCGACCACGAAGCAGGTCACGCGATCGTCGGGCGTGCGGGCCAGCAGCATCACGAGGTGGGCCCGCACACCATTGGTGACCCACATCTTCGTGCCGTTGATGATCCACTCGTCGCCGTCCTGGACGGCCTTGCAGCGCAGCGCCCCGGCGTCGGATCCCGAGTCGGGTTCGCTCAGCGAGAAGGCGGCGCGGTAGCTGCCGTCGACCATCTTCGGCAGGAACTTCTCGCGCTGTTCGTCGGTGCCGTAGCGGCCGATCATCGTCGCGGCGATCTTGTGGGTGTTGAGGATGCCCGACAGCGACATCCAGCCGCGGCTCAGCTCCTCGACGATCCGGGCATATGTGGTCACGTCGAGGCCGAGGCCGCCGTATTCCTCGGGGATTGTCGCCCCGAAGAGGCCGAACTCGCACATCTGGTCGAACATCGCCTGCGGAAACTCGTCGGCGTGTTCGAGCTCGCTCGCGTGGGGGATGACCTCCTTGTCGACCCACTTCGCGATCGTCTCGATCATCTGATCGGCGATCTCCTGGTCCTGCGTGCTCATTCCGGTTGGTCTCCTGTGAAGACGATCTCTCGGCGCTGGAACCGCCAGCGCTCGCCCTGTTTGACGATCCTGTCGTGGTAGCGCCCGGCCTGGCCGACGACGCCCTGCTTCGAGACCCAGGCGAAGTCGGTGGTCGCGGTCGCCGTGGTGGCCGATTCGATCTCGATCCACGGCTCGCTCAACATGTGTTTGCCGCGGGCGTCGGCCTGCTGGCTCGGTTCGATGAAACCGCGGAGCTGCTCGTGGCCGTGCTGGTGCATACCCATCACGACGAACTCGATGTCGTCGGTGAAGAGTTCGATCCACTCGTCGAAGCGTCCGTCGTCGATCAGTTGGCAGTACATGGCCAACAGTCTGCGAATGTCGGACTCGTCACCAGCCATTGCCGAACTCCTCTCGGTGGGTATGTTCGCTCACCGGCTCCCGGCGCGACGAGCCGAGCGGCTTGGGCGGATGGCCGATGGGGATCACCGCCAGAGGGGTGAGCGTGGCGGGCAGCTTCAGGATGGCCCGCAGCTCGTCGACGAGGATCGTGCCGATCGTGGTGAGCGCGCTGCCGAGTCCGTGGGCCGTCGCCGCGGTCATCAGGTTCTGCGTGGCCGGCCAGATGGAGCTGTCCATCAGGTTCAGGTCCCACCGCTCGGCGTTGGCACAGACGACGATCGACACCGGTGCGCCGGCGAACCCCCGGCGTACGCCGTGCTCGACGTCGTCGCGCATCGTGTCGGGGACGGCGCCGTCGGTGGCGTCCTTGGCCCCCATGTCCCAGAGGCGCGACGCGAGCTCCCAGATGGCGGCCCGGCGATCGGGGTCCTGGACGACGACGAAGTCCCAGGGCTGGCAGTTCTGCGCGCTCGGGGCGCGCGTGGCCAGCTCCAGGATGTCGGTGATCACGTCCTCCGGGACCGGCTGGTCGGTGAACGACCGGTGGGCACGTTGGCGGCGGAGAACGGATCGGACCGCGTCGAGCTCGGACATGGCCCCGACGTTAGGACAGAAGGCCGGCCGAGGCCCCCTGAGTGCGGCTCAGACCGGCAGCGCGTCGCGACCAGCCCCCATTGGGTCCCATCGGCGGGGCCGGACCGGCCATGAACTCTTCGCCGCCGACGACCGAGCCGACGACGGAGATGACAGGGCTCGCGGCGGGGTCGATACTGGCGGGGATGGTCGAGTCCTCCGCCCCCGATGCCGCCGTCCTCGACCGCTTCCGGTCCGAGGGATGGGCGGTGATCCCCGACGTGCTGTCGGGCGAAGAGGTCGACGCGGCGCGGTCGGCCCTCGTCGATGCCGCCGCGGCTTCGGAGGCTCAGGGCATGCCGGTCCGGCTCGAGGCGCTCGATCCGGGGGGCCGCAACATCCGCGTCTACGACCTCGTCGCTCATGCGAAGGTCTTCGCCGACCTCGCCGAGCATCCTGCGGTCCTGCCGACGGTCGAGGCGTTGCTCGGTCCCGACGTGATCCTGTCGAACTTCACGGCCAACACGGCGCTGCCCGGCAGCCGGTCGATGAACGCCCACTGCGATCAGTCGACCGTGATGCCCGAACCGTGGACCCACACCTGGGCGATGAACGCGATCTGGTGCCTCCACGACGTCGACGAGGAGAACGGCGCCACCCGCTATCTCCCCGGTTCGCACGAGTTCACGTCGTTCGCCGAGGTGCCCGACGACCCGACGCAGGGCATGGAGCCGTTCGCGGCGTCGGCCGGGTCGGTGATCCTCATGCACGGCCGCCTCTGGCACACCTCCGGCGAGAACCGGTCAGAGGATCGCGACAGAGCCCTGCTCTTCGCCTTCTACACGGCCGGCTTCCTCCGCCCCCAGACCAACTGGTGGCGGTCGCTGCCCGACGAGGTCGTCGACCAGCTCTCCCCGCGGGCCAGGGCGCTGTGCAGCCTCGACTACGGTAACCTCGCCCACGGCGGCTATCTGGCCGACTGGACCCGCTGATGGATCTGACCCTGGCGGCCGAGGACGCGGCGTTCGCCGAACAGGTGCGCAGCTGGCTGGTCGAGAATCTCGAACTCGAAGCCACGCAGCGACCGGGCCGCTTCGCCTCGATCGAGGAGGAGGTGGCCTGGGGCCGACGCTGGCAGGCCCGCATGGCGGCCGACCGGATGGTGGCCATCTACTGGCCCGAAGCCGTCGGTGGTCGTGGTGCGACGCCGGTCGAGGTCGCCCTCTACAACATGGAGTACGCCCGGGCCGGTGCCCCGCAACCGGTCAACCGGGTGGGCATCAACCTCGCCGGGCCGACGCTGCTGGCCTGCGGTTCCGAGGCCCAGCAGGCCCGCTGGCTGCCGTCGATCCTCGATGCCAGCGAGATCTGGTGTCAGTTGTTCTCGGAGCCCGATGCCGGGTCCGACCTGGCCGCCCTGCGCACGAGCGCAGAACGAGTCGACGGGGGCTGGCTCGTGACCGGCCAGAAGGTGTGGACGTCCTACGCCCAGTTCTCCAAGTGGGGCATCGCCCTCGTGCGCACCGACCCGGAGGCGCGAAAGCACGCCGGCATCTCCTACATGGTGATCGACATGGAGGCGGACGGGATCGAGATCCGACCGCTGCGCCAGATCACCGGCGAGGCGGAGTTCAACGAGGTGTTCCTCGACGACGTGTTCGTGCCCGACGATCTGATCGTCGGCGAGCTCCACAACGGATGGGCGGTCGCCAACACCACGCTGGCCCACGAACGCGGCACCAACTTCCCGTTCAAGGAACAGGTCGTGCACGAGGTGTACCTCGACGAACTGGCCCGATTGGCAGCCGAGCGGTGTGTGCTCGACGATCCCCTCGTCGCCGATGGTCTCGCCGACGCCTTCGTGCAGCTGCGGCTGCTGCGACTCCAGAACTGGAGGACGCTCTCGGCCCTCGGTCGTGGTGAGGAGCCCGGCCCGGAGTCGTCGGTCGTGAAGCTGACCTGGTCCGACATGACTCAGCATCTCTCCGCGTTGGCGCTGGCGATCCTGGGGGACGAGGCACCCCTGTGGCCCGCTCCGACCGGCGAGTCCGCGGCGGGCACGTGGCAGCGTCAGTGGCTGTGGTCGAAGTCGGCGTCGATCGCCGGAGGCACCAGCGAGGTCCAACGCACGATCATCGGCGAGCGGATCCTCGGGATGCCGCGCGGGTAGCGGTCTCAGGAAGCGACGGCGCCGGAGTCGGGGTCGACCATGAGCGAGGAGACGTCGACCGCCTCGAAGGCCGAGCCGGGGACGTCACGGAGTTGCCGCAGATCGTCGTTGTCCCAACGCTCGTCGGGTGCGCCCGACAGGTACCAGGCCGATCCGTTGTCGGCCAGGATCATGCCGTAGTCCCGTAGCGCGGTGAGGATGACGAGGGCCTCGCCCGTGAAGCCGTCCAGGTCGAAGTCGGCCCGGAGCCGGAAGCGCTGGCCCATCGGGGGCAGATGGGCGCCCGGTGAGCCCGCCTGGTGGCGGGCCGGCCACACGTAGGTGTTCTGCGTGGCCGGCGCGGTGAATCGCAGGGCGTGGTCGATCACGCCGGACGCCGCCTCCTCGTAGGTGACGAGACCGGGGAGGATCGGCAGACCCGCGGCATCGGCCGATGTCCAACCCGCCGGCCGGAGGTCGTTGCTCCTGAGGTCGTGGACCGCGCCCGACTGCGCCTGCCACACCCCGCTGCCCGGCTCGGCGGCGAACAGCTCGTAGAGCACACAGGCCGACATGTCGACGGCGAGCACGTGCCGGTCGCCGGAGGTCGCGGCCGGGCCGCCCTCGCGGGGGGCATCGAGCGGGATCGGGTAGGGGCCGGCGTCGGACTCGCTGCCGTAGGCCGTGAACTGGATGGGGACCAGGGGCTCGTCGCCCTCCACCTCCAGGAACGGAATGCCGATCGGCGAACCCGAACCGGGGGGCCACTCACCGGACCCGAAGTCGGGATGCATCGTCCTCGTGGATCCGATCGTGTTCACCCACACCGACGACGAGGCCGCCACCGGGAGGTCGTCCACCCGCGTGTTCCAGATGTTGTCGGCCGGGAACAGCTCGCACTCCGATGCAGGGGGCACGGCGATTTCGTCGAGGTCGAGGGCGCGCGTGAGGAAGGTGGCCATTTCGGCGCGGGTGACGGGGCGGGTGGTGCAGTAGAGGGTGGGGGCGCAGCCGATGGTGATGCCGG